>PAMH01000023.1 GCA_002707205.1 Legionellales bacterium | reverse complement strand
CAGGCGGCGCACGCTTTCGCACGCTTAACCTAACGCAAGGTTGATATGATTACTTTTCCTGCATACACTCCTTTAAATAATTGAATTAGAACACCCCAAGAATTTTCTATACCATCAATTATTGTCTCTTTATAGTAGAGGTTTCCATCAACATATAATTGCATAACCTTATTAAAAAACTCAGGATATAAATAGTCATAGTCAGTTACAATATAATGTAAAAACTGTACATTTCGACGAATGATTTGCGCAAAGTTAGCCGGGCCTTTAAAGGGATGGGGTGTATTATATTGTGATATTGCGCCACATAAAATAACTTTACTTTTATCACTTAAGTTAGCAATAGCAGCTTCAAGCATGTCGCCAAGGGAGTATATTTTTAATCGCAGCAAAACTGCATAACCCAGATCGGTTTTAGGGGGCGACTCCACACTGCCCCTTCTTCATCACTACAGAATACCTTAGCGCCTGCCTTAGCTAAATCTATTGCAATAGCTTGCTCAATAATACTTCAATTGCCTCCAGNGACAATCGCTTTTTTATTTTGAAATTTCATATTTTATTCAAATTAATGAATTTGCTATATCTTTTCTAAGTCAGGAATATTAATCAGCTCATCAAAAAATGGGAAATATTGCGGCCAATTATATTTCTTTGCGATATAAGGCAAAATAAAGTCGATAATAATATCACCGTTTTCTGAATTTGTCATAATGACAGCGCCCTTACCAATCTTGGGAAACATAATAATAAGGTCATGATAGCCATAATTATGCCCCCCTTTCCAAAAATATAAATTATCACCACTGCCACTCACAACAAAACCTAATCCATAGTCAGTATTTTTGTTTCGTGTTAATATTTTTTTTGCAAGCTCTTGGGATAGTATTTTGTTGTCTTTACCGGTATAGGCATTGCTAATCATCAGCAAAAATTTTGCTAAATCAGTAGGTGTTGTCCATAGTCCTCCAGAGGCAGCTATTGCATAATTATGCCAACCGCCAGGCACGGGTAACTCGTTCCATCCCTGGTAAGCAGGTACTGCCTTTTTAGAAAGCGCTTTAGATAATGGGTATTGATAGATTGAGCTGTTCATTCCGACTGGAGTTAATACATGTTGCTGCATATATTGNTTAAAGTCAGCTCCTGTCATATCAGAGATAATTTGTTGCACCACCTGAAAAGCGCCACCAGAATACATATAACGACTACCTGGCTCATAACTCACGATAACGGGTACATTGTTTGCTGGCTTTTCACCATTGAGTAATTGTATCGGAGTTGGTAACAGTTGACCTTGCTTATAACCTGCGAATCCTGAAGGCANTAAGCCGGAGGTCATGTCCAATAAATTTTCAACAAGCACCGGTTGTTTTTTTGTAAATTTATTTTGTGGTATCTTCCAAGTTGTTAAATAATCATTTGCTGGCTTATCTAATTTAATTTGTCCAAGCTCAACTAATTGCAGAAATCCTAATGTTGTCACACTTTTGCTGATCGATGCTGCTTGAAACAAACTACCTGA
This sequence comes from Legionellales bacterium, assembly GCA_002707205.1. GTDB lineage: Bacteria > Pseudomonadota > Gammaproteobacteria > UBA1113 > UBA1113. Next base: position 19,591 of record PAMH01000023.1, on the reverse strand, counting down.
GTCAACTTTTATTTTAGGTTTAATTGAGATGGTATTAACTGAAACAACTTTGTTGTTATCTATTATGGCATAACTCACAACAGGCACTTTATAAATTGTCATTGCGTTGACTAATTGCTTGTTTATATCATTAGCATAAATTGATTTAGTAAGTGATAACATAATAACTAATATAAAAATACTTCTCATTGCTAAAATTCCTATTATCCAGATTAACGCTTAATTTCGATTTGCGTATTTGCTTTAGAGATAAAATCCAATACGATATTAGTAACTTTTTCTGGGTACTCAATGAAGGGTAAATGTCCACACTGCTGAAAACAATAGTATTCGGCATCCGGGATGCTGTCAGATAAAGCTTTAATAGATGTTTGGACATCGTCTGTTGCTAAGTCAATTGTATTGTTCCCAGATAGCATTTGCATTGAGGCTTCAACAATAGAATTAACCTGATTTAAACTCATTAAATTATTCCATACGGTAGTTTTAGTCTACTAATTACAGCACATGCAATAACATATTGAATATAAATTATTTATGCATTTTTATATAGATAATCACAGAAAGCAATATAATAGAGCATAGTTATAAATGTAATTAAGCTGGAACTAACATAGCATCATCACCCCAGGTCATAAGTCTTACACTTTATTAATAACTCAGGTACGCAAGCATTGTCACTTAATGATAATGCAAAATTTACCGCCTTTACAATATCATCTGTTGATATCATTTGTTCCTTTGAAATAGTAAAGTCTCGAGTCATATCAGTCGCAATTGAACTAGGACAAAGTGCTGTTACTTTTATATTATAAGGTAACAGTTCGTAATATAGTGAATCATTAAATCCAACTACGCCAAATTTTGTCAATGCATACGCACCTAATCCAGGCACACCTACCTTACCTGCCATTGAGGCCAGATTGAAAATATAACCTGACTTTTGAGTTTTAAGTTGAGGAACAATAGTGTGCAAAATATTATACATACCTTTCAAATTAATATTTAAAAGCGCATCAAAATCATCAGGTGATATATTATCTGTTCCATTTTTTAAAATGCCAGCATTATTAAATACTACATCAATCTTTTTATGGGCGTTTAATGTATTGTCTATTGCTTGTTTAACCTCATCTAAATTTTGTACATCTAACGTAAAAGTACTTATATTAACGTCATATAACGTATTAATTTCATCCTTAACATTATTTAAGCGAACTTCATCACGCGCTATTAACGCTAAGTCATACCCCTGACGTGCTAGATCCATAGCAACTGCCTTGCCAATTCCTCTACTGCCACCTGTTATTAATGCTACTTTATTAGTCATTAAATATATCCCTCTTATCTTTGACATTATGAAAAATTACCAACAAACTTTGCCAGTCTCAAAGCTATCTAATCATCCTATTAATCTCAAGCAATTGAGTTGAAAATTAATCAGCATTAATTGTAGAGATCATTAAAGCTAATGTTAATATCAGTATTGGATAGACTGGTGTTTGTTGTTATTGCTCACCATACAACTTAATATTAATTATACTTTATTTATTCTGTGTGTTAAACAAATGCACTATCCACAATAAATCTTAGTGATCTCTACCCTAGAATGTCCTAGCTCATTCGAAATAATAAATCTAACCTTGCGGTCTATTAGTTTTTGCTCTGGCGTCATTTTTTTGTAAGACAAGCCACCTTGGTGAGGACAGTTCCACCCTCGTCCATTGGTTTCAATGTTAGTGAGCTGTTCGTACTTACTTTGTGCATAAGCGTGCCTTAGGCCGTGGAGATTTTTAAGTCCTATGTCTCTTGCGCAATAATCATAATAATTACGATGCTGTATGTAGCTTTTTTCTTGAGGAATAAGTGATGCGCCATCTGGTACAAATGCTTTGATTTCATCAAGCAATGTTCTCTGTGTTTCACTTTGAACGGGGATGATCCGTCTGATGCCACCTTTAGTCCATGAGGCCTGTAACTCGATGTAACTTCCTTTATCTGCTTGGCTGGCAATAAATTTTAGAGATTCTTCTTTTCTTAGGCCAAACTCTTGTTGAAGACGCATTGAAAGCTGGACATGTTTATTTTTAATTTTTTCGATAGGTATATCGAAGATGGCCTTATTTACTATAGGAACATACTGTCTCGGCTGAATACTTAAATTCGAATTACAAGCAGCAATAATAGATTCCTTGCCTACCCCTTTGCAGACATACCGTAAAACTGAGAGTTTATTCTTGATGGTTCCAGAACTCAATCCCTTCTTTTCCCAAGAATGAAGCAACATATCAATATTTTTGGGTTTTAAATCTTTGATATTTGAAATTGGAAAACCTTGACTATGAAGCTCTCGGATAAATGATTTAGTTGTCGCCTCATAATTTGCCTGAGTAGCAAATGAGAGACTATTACAATCTTTGTATAGCTTATGTACACTATATAGTGCATTTTTCATTAGTTTATTTCTAGACATTGGATCACCTCCGCCACTTTTCTTATATGAGATAAGCCAACCTCTGTTGATACTTTTTTTAGATTAACCTGTCTTGACATACAGCTTTTGCAAAGCGCGCGATAGCGATTAATCATATATAATTTTCGAAAGTAATCTTCATCATTGATGCCTAAATCATTTAAAGCTTGTTTATGTAACTTACTCATGATTAATCGCTGTTCAGGAGATACAACCTGAGATGGTTTGTATTTATTGACGATATTTAATAAATTTTTTCTATGAAATTCATTTATAAATAGAATATATCTATCTTTTCCGTTATATGCTGTTTTCCGATCAATTAATAAGCGATCATAGAAATCATGAAAATATGATATTTTCATTGCCTCATACTTTTTAAGACCAAAATATAACTGTAAGTCACAAATATCTTTTATGGCTGGATCATTTATAACTGAGGTTGATGTATGAGTTATTTTAAATGTTTTTTTCTGTTTTGCCTGATAATGGATACCCATTTCCGAATTTTTCGGCAAAATCTTACCAGCTAGTTTAACTGCCTTTCTAATATGACTAACTTTATCATAAATTGTTTTAGGGCTATATTTTTTCTTTCCCCAATACTGGGTTAATTCTTTAATATGGCTTGCTTGGATATTACCAATACTCATTGGCAATCTATTTACTAATTTTAAATCTTTCTGTAAATGTTCTAAATGATGTCTCATTATCACATGGCTAGATTTCTTGCCATGTGAAGCAGCAGCAAGCACTGCTTGAACGCTTTGATTAAATGATGTCTGTCTACCTATTTTCTGCATATACCGATTAAACACCCAGTGACTTTGTTTAGTGTTAGTCGAGCGATCTTGAGAGTCACTAAATCCCAAGGTACAGCCAAAGCCCAAGGCTCTTTGTGATCCAGATGGATCGATGGGGTGTTTATCTCCTCTGTTTAAGTTAATGAAAAGCGCATACGCGCAACGGACTGTTTGCACAGTAATAAATATGACCTTGCTAGGTAAAAGATAAGGCTACAGGATGTAGCAAAAATAACAGACCCCGCTTACTTTTGTAAGGCTCACGACACATGGGGTAAGAGCGTGAAGTTATGATTTTATTTTATGGAATAATTAATAATATTGCAAATGGCAACCGTATAAAACAAGGCTAAATTATGGGCACAAAAGTGTTTCTTAAAATAGTTTCTTGCGTACATGCAAATTTTGTTGAAGTAACCTATTGTTACTTCAACAAAATTTCTTAATAAATTCAAGTGCTGCGCACGGCGTCACTACCGCTAATAATATTAGCTCCAGTGACGCCATGCGTGTTTTGCTGCTAGTTTGCTTTTTTTTAATTACTTCAGGTATTATGAATAATACCTATCGGCTATAATAATACTAGCTTCAAACTATTTAAGAAAATCATGAAAAAAATTGCGGTTATTGGGATTTGCACAGGCGGCACACAACTGTTTAATCAAAACCTTATGCGGAAATACCTGGCTAATCCAGATAAGTGCCCTGACGTTTATACTCATCAGTTACCTTTACACAAAATAAATGCTGCCTTTAGCGCTCTCGAGAAAGGCGATGAATCTATATTATTTGAATTGATAATGCAGTCGATTAAAGGCATATCAACATTCAAACCAGATTACACTGTGCTTCCCAATAATACAGCGCATTTAATTATCAATAAACTACAACAACAATCACCAGTTAGAGTCTTAAGTTTAATTAGTGCAGTTGATTTAGCACTAAAACAAAAAATAAGCGAAAATGTTCTTATTTTAGGTTCAAAGTGGGTAATGGATAGTCATATATTTTCTTCCGCTACGCGAAATTCTTCCATTAAATTTATAGACCTAAATGATGAAGCGAAACTAAATATTCATCATGCTATTGATAAAGCAATCACTAATCAAAAATTTGAGCCCAACGATGTAACCTATATTAATGATATTATTAAAATTGAAAAAGAAAAAAACAATTGTGATACGGTGATTCTAGCTTGCTCCGATATTGCTAAATTACTTGAGCAACAACTTAGCGATATTAAAACAATTAATACCATGGCAGTTTATGCTGATTTTGTGTATGACTCACTTGAAAATGCCCACATCTAATTTTTAACTCTAGTAACGCCGTACGTGTTTTTCTGGCGGTTTTACTGCTTTGCGATTGCTGCTAAGTTACCCACATACCCACAAGCCTTCGCAATGTACTTTGAGTTGCTTCGGCATGGGGATATGTGGATAATTAGTAGATACTTCTTATGTTTGAAACATTATCGTTTGAAAAGTCATTTAATAAAAACTCGCCTTCCCACCATCTTCTTCGCCAGCGAGTAATAGTAATGTCAAGTTCGCTCAATCTGCAAAACAGATCTAGAGGCCAAGTGTTTATGGTTTTAATAACATCTTCCTTATTTTCTGCATATAATACAGCTAAAATACCAACAGCAGAATTATTGCTAAAATTACCAAGAGTGCCAGCAGCAATAAGGCTTGAGTTAGGAGTATTTGTCCAGAAGGTTTGACATACATCGCGCGTTAGCTTTTTTTCATTTTGTCCGACTTTCATAAACAGGATGTTTATTACATAAGGTGAAAAAGTTGGATTATGTGTGCATTTGGTTAACCAAATGTCTCTAGTCCACGTTAATACCTGTGTTTCTTTTCTAATGTTTGCTTTTGCATAAGGATCATCATATGCAAATTTTTCTACGTCATCTTCATCATCTATATCTACTATTGATAATCCACCCACAACACTGACACCATCATCCGCTAACAAAGCGCCAGAGGTCAGCAGTTTTTTACCAGCGGATTTAAGGTGTGCTCTATGTTCATCACGAATAGCCTCTCGCTCTTCGTCTTTGTTCTGTTTATCAATTGCATATACTATTGAAGCCATTCGGTAATTCTCTGACGTTAAAATTATAAATTTTTTTGCTATAAAAACATAAGTGACGTCTTTAGTCGAGTCAAATCTATATATATTGAATTATAACGATAGAAGATTTAGATACTTTTTCATTTACCCATAAGCTCGTGCAATCATTTTAGGTTGCTTAAACGTCAAGTATCTAATGCCTCTTTTTCTTTATAATTCTTAGCTGCCTGTCTAGTGCTTTTTTCAAGTAAATTTAATGTGCGGATAACTGAACGACCAACCGCCGCAGCCAAATTTACAGGAACAGCATTCCCAATTTGTTTATAAATACTACTCATAGATCCCGTAAAAACCCAATCATCTGGAAAAGTTTGAATCCTAGCATACTCCCTAGTAGTTAATGGTCTAGTTTCAACAGGATGACAACGTTCTGTTTGTTTTTGAGCCGGTGCACAGGTTAAAGTCAAACTGGGTTCATCTAAACTCAACCGACGCGCCATACCAGTTTTACCTCCACCTAAATAAAAGCTTTTCTGCATATACTCTTTTTGTAATTCTTCGGGTAAATCACGCCAATATCCGCCTGGTGGTACATGAGCCATTATTTCTTTTTTCCTTATGGGGTAAGTTTGCCCTGGTGAAATAGGAACATCATTTAAAAATAAATCACCAGAATAAAAAGCATCTCGCAAGGTCATAATACGATTGTAAGGCGACGGCCATTCAAATAAAGTTTTAGCATATAAATCTTTTCGTATACCAATCAAAAATAAACGCTCTCTTTTTTGTGGCACTTTATAAAAAATTGCTTTTAAGACTCTAGGCGAAATTAAGGTATAACCTAACTCATTAATAATACTCTGTATCGTTTCTAACGTTCGTCCATTTTCATGTGAAACTAATCCTCGAACATTTTCAGCTAATAATATTTTAGGCTGAACTTCATCTATACACCGTGCAAATTCATAAAATAAAGTCCCTCTTGCATCTTCAAAGCCTAATTTTTTACCGGCATAAGAGAATGCTTGACAAGGAAATCCTCCAGAAACAAAATCAACTTGTTTTTTATACTTTTGAAAATAAACATCAGCAATATCATCACAAATTACATTCCAATGTGGTCTATTGTGCTTCAATGTATTACAACAGTCTTTATTATTTTCACTTAATAAAACATGTTCAAAGCCGGCATTTTCCATCCCTAAAGCTAAGCCACCTGCACCAGCAAACAACTCTATGCTTTTATACCTTCGTTTTGATTTTGTTTTTGCTTCTTTATCCCACATTGAATTTAGTAATAATTGTAATTCTTCAAAATGCTCCAATTGCGAAATATGATATACGCGATAATTATTTATCGGATGGCGGATTGGAATCAGCTCACCTTTTTTATCCCATCGGCGCAAAGTTTCTTTACTAACACCTAAAATATCAGCAACTTCTGCAATTTGATAATACTCTTTCACTCAACAAACCCTATACAACTGTACTCATGGTTATTAATTTTATAGCATTTATAGACTTATTAATAGACTAATTTGATTAATTTAATTAGTCTTACATTTTTCAAAATAGGATTTGATAATTATGTGGCCACACTCTAGTTTTGATACTATTCTTGCAGTTATTCGACCATACGTGCTAAAAGCCTATAAAAAATATAATTCTAAACTTGATATCTTTAGTAACACACTTGATCCATTCTCTGCTGTTTGTCAAAGCATGTTAGGTAACTATAGCCTCGAAAAATGGCTGACTTTGGAAGAAGAAAGGCAGCGCGGAAAAACTTTTGCGAATATTATGGGTAATCTGCAACAAGAACTCATTGGCACTCTCCCTGACTTCACTGCATTAGTTAAGCAACATAAAGGAATTGATGCTTTTAATCACGATAAAAAAATCATACTGGAAGTTAAAAACAAGTGGAACACTGTAAAAGGCAGTGATCGTGATGGTGTCTACAAACTTCTTCGTAATGAAATAGACGATTCAGGCTCGACTCATCATGGATATATTGCTTATTTGGTGGAAATACTGCCAAAAGGTAAAAAGAGATATGATACTGAATTTGTCCCAAGCAGCAATAAAAAAGAATTATGTCCCAAAAGATCTGATATTAGAGTAATTGATGGATTTACTTTTTATAGTAAATTTTCCGACAATCCAAAAGGGTTAGAAGATTTTTATAAAATTTTCCCTGATATTTTAGAAAAAATATTTAAAGATGAAAAAATTACGGCAATTTCAGCGCAAGACATCAAACAATCACCAGAATTTACATTATTTTTAAATGAACTATGAATATAGCTAGGACAATAATGCCGATAATGTTACTCGAGTCAATTTTGAGAGCTTAACAACGAGTGTTATGAAAATTTATCTGAAAATAACTAACTCAAATAAGGTCGCGCCACAACAATTGCCTATATGAAAATGTAGTTTACACAAATGTCTGTAACTGAAAGAACTGAACTAAGAAAGACACTTTTAAAATAGTGTGAATTTGATACACTGACTATGATAATGATTGTTAAGGCTTGGTTTTATATGGTTGGCTAAGTCAAGTTAATTTAAATATTTTGTACGATATTATCGTCCTCAAATAATTACCCACATATCCACAAGCCTTCGCAATTGACTTTGGGTTGCTTCAGCATGGGGATATGTGGATAATTAGAAGTAAATTTAGCAGAAAGGAGTAATATATGACCGCAAGTTTAGTGCATTACATCCCTACCAAAACCAATCTTTCCTTTTGGATTGGTATTATCATTTTATGAGTACTGCAAATCAAGAATCTGTATTCAAAATACGAATTACATTAGAATCATATCAAAATTTATTCAAAAAATTACCAGAATTATTCAACCAACTAAAAATATCAAAAGACATTATCCTAAATAAATTCAATACCTCTGAGCATCAAAAACATTTTAATGATTTACTAACTGAACTGGAAAATAGCGAGGAAAAAATTTCTTCAGTAAATGAACTTTTAAAGCTCTTTTTAAATCAATTCGAGGAAAAATATAAACCTTACAATTATTTACCACAATATATTCAGATTATTGAACGAGAATTAAGTTTTGAAGGGGATCTAGATACTTGCATACCTGAAATAAAAAAGCTATTACAAATAATTGACTCTGAGGAATTTAATGTTCAAGAAACTCAGTTCCTAATCAAATTAGTAGAAAAGTTTAAAAGACTACCAATCAGGATTGTATACGATACACTTGAAAGATTTACCATGCTAAAGAACTTCGAACATTTTAATACATTTGAAAAAAGTTTTGTAATAATTGGAGCGAATGGTAGTGGTAAAAGTCTATTTTCACGAAAGTCAAAATACATATTGAAAAATAATGATATCGTAATTTTACCTGCGCAAAAGATATTTTTCTATAATAAAATTTCTGGAGTAACGTTTAATCAAACAATAGATGGCCTTCAAAAAGAGCAAGCAAACGATAATCTCATAAGAAACAAAGATGACAGCAGTGCAGCAGTCAATCATATACAGAGGCTGGTACAAGGGCTTATTACAGAATATGTTAACTATGCCATAAAAGTTCAAAATGGATTAATTTCGTTTGAAGACAGAGAGCTTACTAAATATGAAAAGGTAATTAATTTATGGAATGAAGTATTTGAACTAACTAATCGAAGCCTTGAAATATCAAACGAAGACCATAACATAAATGTTCTCTATAAAAACAATAAATACTCATTCAATGAGCTTAGCGATGGAGAAAAAGCAGTATTCTTTTATATTGCAAACGTTCTTCTGGCAAAAAGCAATTCCTTTATCATCGTTGATGAGCCTGAAAATCACCTTCACCTGAATATGACCCAAAAGCTATGGAACCGTTTAGAACAAGAACGAATAGATTGTAAATTTATTTACGTTACACATGACCTTAATTTTGCTTCAGCAAAGACTAATGCTAAAAAGTTGTGGATTAAAGAATACATACACCCAAATAAATGGGATATTCAAGAGCTCCCAGAAAATAAAGAAATACCAGAAACATTACTAATGGAGCTATTAGGAACGAGAAAGCCGATATTGTTTTGCGAAGGAGACAATAATAGCATTGATGTCAAGCTGTATAGAGTGTTGTTCCCAGATTTTCATGTAACTCCAGTCAACGGCGGACACTATCAAGTAATTAATCATACAACCTCTTTTAACTCATCGAAGAATATACATAATAATAAAGCCATAGGTATTATTGACGGCGATTATCATCGTAATGATGCTATTAAAAAATGGGAAAATAAAAAGGTATTCTGTTTGCCAGTTAATGAAGTCGAAAATATACTCTGTGATGAAATTATATTAAATGCTAAAACTAATAACCCAGATAAGTTAAAAGAAAAAATTCTGTCCAAAATGAAAAAAAACCAAAGCGAAGAACATAAAACTTATTTAAAGCACTATATTGATAATGAGTTTGACAGAGAAAAAATATCAAAAAAAGCAGATTTGACAGCTATAAAAAATGAAATTAACTCCTTAGCAGAAAAAATGATTAGCGAAATTGATAATGTTTCGAAAATTCATCAAGCTAATTTTACTGACAATCTAAATAATTATGAGCACTGTATCATGCACTACTCAATGAAAAATATTTTACAGATAGTTTTAAATGACTTAAATTTCAGAAATAAAGAGGAGCTGCTAGATTATTTATCAAACAAAGATGAACTCATAAAAAGCATTCGTGCTAAATATTTTGAAAAGGTGGATAAATTTTTATCTGATAAATCCGTCTAAAAAGCCCCATCCTGGGGCTTCATCTAGTACTCGCTTGGCAATAATAATACATGCTTACCAAATCCACCATCATCTTTACTTCGAAATTCAGCGACAATGAAATCTTCATTGCCTCTGAAATCGCTTGAAAAAATGGCGATATCATCAACGAGCCAATAACAATTTAGACTGTCTCTTAACCAACGAATACCATCAGTTAGAATGATTCCTAAAAAATGTTTGTACCATTGAGTGGTTCCGTTAAATTGTCGCGACTCTTGATAAACTGCGTTGTTGTAAATATTCATAGTTACTCTCCTGAAAAATCGGGAGAGTAACCCTCGGGGATTACTCCCCGATGGGTTTAAAGATAAGATTAAATTAATGTAGAAAGTGCCCTAAAGCGATTAATAGAGACAAGAAACCTGTCATTAAACTAAGTTTAACGGTAAGCTTGCTATCAAGACTTTTCTCAAGTCTTGCCTCACCTTCTTTCATCTCTATACGTAATTCATGAATTTCGTTCTTTACATCAAGACGAAAGTCATTCATCTGCGTTTCAAACCGCTGCATTACATTTTCTATCATTGCATCAATCTCTGTTTTACTATAAATGTTCTGTGCAAGTGCAAAAGATAAGGCTAACGCATGCGTTTCGCCGTTTTTTATCCCCGCCTTTTCTAACATTTTAGCATAACTTAAAGTATCAAACAGTAACTTTTCAGCCATATTATACTCCTTAGCCAACAAGCTGCTGTTTAAATGCACGTGCTTTTATCAGTGCTGATTTCTTATTGTTAATCAACTGGTTAAGTGTTATTTCATAGCTTTCAAGGACGAGAATATCTACGTCATTAAAGTCATGATTTGCTTGACTCAAATTTTTTAACTCAGCACTAAAGTTTTGCAAAGCCATCTCAAAATTAGTTCTTTCTCTGTCTGTCATAGTTTAGTCCTCAAAATAAAAGAGGATTGCTCCTAACGGGGCAATCCCCGTTAGGGTTAAAGATTAACGACTTAAAAGCATTACGCTTTTTGTTTATCATCCATTAAGATAATTTGGTTAACTAACACATTCGATTGAATATGCTCATTCCCCTCTTTATCCGTCCAATTGTTATTGGCTAATTCACCAATAATTTGAACTTTGCTTCCTTTCTTGACGTAATCTTTAACAATGTCTACAACACCATTAAAAGATACTAAGTTATGCCAGTGTGTCTCCTCCTTGATTTCATTTTCAACTTTGTAACGTTTATTCGTTGCTAAGCTGAATCTGGCAAAAGGCTTTTTGCCTTCACCTGAAACCTGGGGATCGCTACCAACATAACCCATTAAGATTACTTGATTAAAGCTTTTAGACATGTCTTTATCTCCTTTGTTAATTAAAAAATTAATGAGGAGAAGACATGGCTACACCACTGGTGCAGATATCAACTCCACACCAGTGGGCAAGCAATTCTTCATTACTAAATATTAAACACAGCAAACCATAGCAATAACGCTACAATGTATGTGTTAATATTTAAATTTAAGAATCAAGACACTTAAGATTAAGTGTAAAAGATAAGGTCACGAAAAGTGACAATAAAACAGACCCCGCTTATTTTCATAAGGCTCACGACACATGGGGTAAGACGTGATTTAGTAACAGACACTTAACGTGTTTCGCCAATTGGCTCATCAGTGTTACTGAAAAAACTATACCTTATCACCATACTAAATTCAAGAACTTTAAGCCATTAACAAGTATCAAAGACTCTTCCCATGCTGCATAATGTCTCTCGCTTTCTGCAAAGCATCAGCGCAATGTATATCCAGAAATACCATTAATTCACGATAATCAGCATCCTCCCGTATATCTCTAGCTTGATCTAAAATAGTACCAATTTGGCTAATTAAAGCTTCTTTCGTCGTAATCTGTGAATAGGGTATATTCTTCGTATAATTTTTTAGACCACGGGCAAGCCCTCGGTGAGTAAAGCGATTATTTTTGCCTGTTGGGGGAATGCTATATTTTTTTGCTATTTCACAGCATAAATGGAAACATCCATAATAACTTCTGCTAGCCGCGGCTCTTAAATATTCTTCTTGCCCAGAGTTTTTGCTATATATAGTTTCCGCATAGGTTACAAAATCTTCTGGTATAATTGCCATATCTTTATCCTTTTAAAAATCTAAAGGTAATGTGGCTACCTGTATCAGGAAGAGAACTTGAGTTATAAGCATACCACTTAGCAAATAACCAATTTAATTCGGTTATTTTATCTAACGGTTCATTTAACCTCACTAAATATCTATAATACAGGCCTTCAGAATCATAACATTCACTAATTTCTTCATTATTATCGTATAGAGCAATCCTATAATCTGATAAAATTTTCAGACAAGCTTCATGAATCTTTTTGAAATAAAGTTCATCATTATCACTAAGTGGTTGTTTAACTAGTTTCTTCATAAGACTATTCTCACTGGATACTAATTACTAGTATAAACCAAAAACATAGTTAACAATTTAGAAGCACCTCTTTGAATATTTTTAACCTTCTGATTATTCTCGTAAAACATTTTAGATGAATTAATTTTTGCACTTGTAAGATCATAGAGCATTAAGAATATTATAAACTTCCCCACCAACTCACAATTAACCGACCAACTTAAGATTTTATCATAAGGCTCATAAGTTACTGCCCCTATTTCCCTCTTAATCTTTTCATCATATTGTTTATGAATTACTTCAAAATAATCATGGGTTTCTTTGATTTTTTGTGCCCATTCTTGCACTAAGGCTTGCGCTTTGGCATCACCTTTTTTAGCTTTAAAAAAAACTTGATGCAGCTTTACAATTGCTACTTCTAAGCGTTTTTTATTACTGTTCCCAATAGTTAATTCAGATAACCAAATAAGCTCTTTAGATAACGGTTTATAGTGAATGGTTTGCATGACTTAGTTCTCCTGCTGTTTAAATTTGTCGTTACATTCAGAATGATGAATGATATTTACTTGTTGCATTAATTGAGTTGTTGACGGGGGAATATCATTAACGGCTGGTTTTGGTAGTGGCATTCTGATTTTATAAAGTTGTCCACCTTCAATTAGGCAAAAGGCTTGTCCTTTCGGCAAATTTAATAAATCGTTGACGGTAACCATGGTATCGTCTGTGGTTGATAACCGATCTTCATTGCTCGAATTAAAGTACACGCCTCCATCAGGCAATGCGGCATCGTTTGCGCCAGAGAATGCTGTAACATCAATAACTGGCACTTCCGCTATCTGGTTGATAAGTAGCTCGGCGGTTTTAGGTTCTTTGACGCGTAGCATAATTAGATTATTGAGATTCCCTAAGTTTTGTCCTGCTTTTGCGCTTGTTCCTAGCCTAACTTCTAAGTCTGAAATGGTTTGTGTATATGCTGTGATGTGGAAGCCTGCACCTCGACCTTTATTTAATAACTGTGTAAATTCATCTGAAGCTATTTCATTAAATTCATCCACATGAAGGCAGATAGTTCTTGATTGGTTACCTTCGAAACCAAACTTATAAATATATCCAGCCACTGATGCTAAGTCAGCTAGCATTGCATTACCAACAGCTGCTGCCACGTTTGCATCCGTTAAAGCATCTAATCCAATATAAATAATTTTTCTATTTTTTATGACACTTTCCCATTCAAATGTTGGGCGAACATCATCTTGGTTACTGTCTGGTGAAATCAGATCGGCGACTTCTCCTGTGCTTAATTTATCAAGCAAGGGCGCAAGGCTTGCTGTAATTTTATCGTAATAACTTCGTTCATAACGACAGGTTTGAACCAATGATTTTAAAATTGTATCTTCGTCATCTAAACCTTTATCCTCAACAACACCAATAATGCAGCTTAAACGCGTTAGCGCACCTTTTTTAGGACGCTCATTTTCATGCTTGTAAAATGTTATCCAGTCTTCAAAATCGGAATATTGCCTTTTTATGACCTTTTCAACATATTGCTCTAATAAGTCATCAATGTCATAAATATATTTACGCAAAGTTTTATAGGAAGGTGTCATCTCTAAAGCAACTAATGTTTGAGATATGATATTAATAAACCGCCACCCAAATTCTTTAAATGCAGATGAATCACCAGTGCCGGGTAATTGATTAGCTACTCTGGATGCAACTTCTGTTATCTTTGTGAAATTACTTATCGGATTATACTTGGCTGATACTTTTGGAAATCCTAAGTGAAAGATCATTAGCTCATTTAACCTTCCACAATTTAATGATTCAATATAAATTCTCTCTAATAGTTCCGTATCCCCTTTAGGATCTATGACAATAACCACATCACCACGCCTAATATCTTGCGATATTAGAGTCTCCGCCAGTCTTGTCTTACCAACCCCTGTAGTACCCATTACTAATGTGTGGTTACCTCTATCCATGAGTGGCATTGTTATATCTTCTTCATGCATAGATACACCATGAATCGCAGGTAGGCCACCAACAGGAGGTAGTGGTCTTACTGGATTTAACCAGCTATCTTTAGCCGTTAGTTTTGCTATCTGGTTTAATACATATCGATTACACTGCTCTGCGTATCGCTCAAATGCCCTAGCCTTTAGATAATATCTTGAAGGTTCTGCATAACAGTTATTTTCAGGTTTGTTTAGGTCTCTCAAGCGTTGCGTATGAATTGGTAGCCATTTAAAGCCTTTACCTAAAAATAATACTTTTTGACTAACAGGAATTTCATCCATGCTAACTTGATAATTAGGCAATCGATGTAAGTGTTTGTGATAACGAATGATTTTAAAACCTTGATAGCCACGGAGACTCGCAAAGCTCAATAGACACAGTATAATCAAAACTGCATATTCATTAGTTAATAAAAATATCATGGGATATAAGCTAATCACAATCGCTAGAAAAATTGCGCATGTCGCTGAATACAGCTCTACAGGCGGTCGTAATAAATTTTCTAAAGCTAAACCCTTGCTCATGAGAACAGCCTGTTTAACGTCTGATATGATCGCTGAATTAACGATGTGCCAAGCACTATTTCTAATACGATTAACCAACCTGCTATTCGCCAACGCTCTTGCAATAATCTTGTGATATACTGTTTATTAAGTTCTTTTTTTCGTCCTATCCAACTGACGATTTGAGGCCACAAAAAAGTAATAGAAGCAATGAGTATCCACCTAAAAATCATGAATTCTATGGTATGATTTTTAAAGAATTGATGGATATGCAGGCTGCTATTAGGATAGTGTGATTGCAGTAAGGTAAATACAATCGTAAAGAGAATTAAAGCGATAAAGCTTATTAACATGACTGTTAATAATTTTACGCTACGTTTAGCAAATGATTTAATTGTCATTGTTAACCTCTAAAGGATTTTGTTATGAGTACGGGTTTATTCAATAAAGTTTTCACTAAAATTAAAGCCATTAAAAATGAAGGCTTAACGTTTAAAAATGTATGTAAAATATTTTTTATTCTCACTTTATTTACAGCTTTATTTTTCATAAAGCTTCTCGCTGAAGCTTTAAGTGCCAGCAGTAAAAGAAGTGACAACGATAATTTAAAATCAACGGCGCAATTAAAAAGCGAAGGGAAATATGGCACTGGTGCATATATGAGTGCACATATTCGTGAATATGGTGAATATTAATCATAATAATTCACCCGCCACTTTAACGCCTGAAGTAACAGTATCGACTGCTTTATTAGCTGCGCCCTCTCCTATCTTACCTGCTTGCTCGCCAACTGCCCCCGCAGGTTTATTTAACCCATCAAAAGCCCCCTGAAATATATTCCCAGCACCTACTCCAAACGCACCCATGATGCTAAACCACCCCATAGGCAATACCAGCATCATCGCCCCGATAATAAAGTCTGCCATCGTTGCTTGCGGTGATTGCTCGTGAAACCAATTTGAGTACATTGCCTTAATCAGCACTTGATCGACATATTGCACAAAGTGCCACAAATAAGCCCAATAAATTAATGAGAAAATTACAAAGCTTGCGATGATAACTGTTTTGAACCGAAAGGCTGTGAACACTAAAATAAATGGAAGAAATGCATAAATAACCATTAACAATAAGGCTCTAATAATCGGCATTGCCTGCTCTGTGGCATACAGCTTAGGATATTCTGTTAATTGACTCCACTCGGAGCCAATAGCTTCAACCACATGCGAATAACCATGCCCTGTCACGGTACTATTTGCACCTTGATAGCCGGTGCTTGGGGTATTATCAATAATTGATTTAATCGCATCATCTGCTTTATCAGGAGAATCACTAAAATAAGTTTTGAACTGTGTTAACCATGACGTGGGTAATTGCGTTAATAGCTGTTTCTCAAGCCCATTATTCTGGTCTTCCCACCAAGCTTTGCAACTTGGTTTACCCCATTCTGGCTTATTGCCTGTTTGTGATTCATCCCAGTCTATTGTTTCATCATAAGGAAATCCTGGTACTGCGCGAGAAGCATGTAAGGTGTCATAAAATCCTGAAACACTACGGTAAGTATGTGAGCCTAACCATTCAGTATCTGCCACACCATATTTATCTTGATATGATTTGAATGTGCTATCAAATTCAGATTGTGACATATTTTTTTGCTCGCGTAGGTATTGGCTACGTGCTGGCATAAAACACTGCTGATAAAAGGCTTGTGTTTGTTGCCTGATTGTTGGGTCACTAATTTTTGTAAGGTGAACATCTTCTATCATCTCACGTAGATTTGGCTGACAGCCTAATAATGATGTCATGCCACTGGTCATACCTTCTGATGCTGCCATCACAAAATAAAAAAATGCTGGAACTTGTGTAGGTGTAACAATATTTTCAAAAGCTTTATCGTAAGTTGTATCGGTATTGCCAACAGTAGCTACTTTACCTTGTCCGCATACTGGCGCGAATTGTAAGACATCCGGATCTAAGGTGACGATTGGTTTTGCTGCTAAAAATATTACCAACAACATTCCAAAAAATTCCACTTCAATCCGGCGCATGGTAATTTCAGCAGCTGATTTTGCGCCCATTGATGTATAAGGCTCAATCAAATTTTTAATCAACATGTATATAAATGGAATAGTTGCGATACCAGTTTGTGTGAGCATATCCCACGCATTTTGGTACTGCATCCACCCTAAGACTGTTGTGTATAGTTCAGGAAATGATTGAACACCTAACATTACTTATTATTCTCCATAATGGCACCATCATGCATGATTGGCGCTGGATTACTATCGCTTAATGGATTATTAGCACTTTGAGCATTCTGCGCTTGGCTATAGTTTAATATCGAAGTCACCGTATCAGACATCATCGCTTTTCTGGCATTTTGCTCAAAAGTCATTGATTGAATATCATCATCTAAATTTTTCATACCTTTATGGATTTCTGTTTGTGCTGGTTTATCAGATGCGATGACTGGTACTTCAGAGCCTGTCTCTAATACACGTCTTGCTAGCATGGCCATATTAAAGACTTTTTGTGCAGAGACTTCTTCGCCAAGCTTATTAATGACAATTGATTGCGTTGTTGGATCCATTTGTTTTATTGCATTAATCACTGCTTCATTAATAATAACTCCGGGTGCAGACACGGCTAGTAAATTAGCTTTATTAATCTCTTCATTACCCGTTACTAAGTCAGCAACTTTTTTTGATATGTTTTTAGCGCAATAATCTTGATTAGTATCGGTACAAACTTCTACCCAAAAGCGTAGCCCCTTCCCTGGCGTTTGAGTTTTATCACATCCATCACAAGTAGTGACATTCATATCACCTATGGTTTGCACCATCCATGTTGCAGCATCAGTTGGATTTGCCCATACACTTACTAAAAATGCGTTATTGCCATTTTGAGATGGAGAAGAAGTATCATCAGTATCACGGTCTAATAAAACGTTATAGCCTGCAACTGTCGTATCTTGAATAACATGCACGACAGGCTGGCCTGTTCCCCCTGCCATTTTTGTACCTGTTCCATCATCAGTTCCTGTCACCCAAGGAATACCAGCATTACCTCCTGTTGCACTGATATCACTCATGGTTTTAGCAACATCTTTACTATCATCATTTTTTGCTAAAGAGATTTGTTTTTTTAGCTGGTTATTCACAGAAACAGTCGCAAAATCTTGGTAGGGATTTTGACCTGCATTAATTTGCTGCTTCATCGCATTACAGCTTTTTGTTTTTAAATTAAACTCTGCATTGGCACCTAATAAGTTATTAGTCATCATGTTATAAAGAGATGGATCTGTTTTAGATAAAATATATCCTGGCAAACTCATCACAGCACCTTCTGCACTGTCATAGATTGTATTCATCAATTTATTCGCTTGCCCTTCGTTGAAATAGTTTTCAAATGTTGCTTGTGGTTTGAATACACCGCAATCCGATCCTTCGGTTAATGAGGTTTCAGCTTTCAAATGAATCGTAGTTGAATTCATTGTTGGCGGTAACGAGAAATCATCTCCGCCACCAATTTGATAATAAAAAGGACTATCGCCAATGGGTACTGTTTGTTCATCAGCGTAACTAGATGGTAGTACTACTGTGGCTAACAACCCTATTAACAAATTACTGTATTTCATATAATTACCTTAAATCTTAAATAAAAATTTACCATCATGTGGAACACAACCTTCATATTTTCGCCACATTATCCAGGCATAATTGCCATCATTGATATCGGCAGGGGCATCACCCCTATCACCTGTCATTGCTTTGATATCCTGCTCGCCAAAACTAATTGCTGTTTCGGTAACATCTGGATAAACCCGCTGCCATTTAACCGTTCTTGTGTGTTCATCGATTGCAACGCTAAAATCTAGTGCGTTGCAGTGAGATGTTTGACATTGCATGGCTAGCTTGTGATGTACAACTCGTCCCTTGCCTGCCTCATAATCACCGCCATCAATTAACCCTGCTGCACGCATCGCAATGACTGCCGAGTCAACATAATTATTTACGCCATCAATCGTGCCTTCTTGGGCATACATGCTGCCCCAAGTGTTATTTGCCCCTGAACCAATACTGCCTAAGCCTTCTGATAACAAACTACCAACATTTATTTCCGCTAACCCCAAGCGCCACATGAAAAAATCTGGAATTGAATCGTAATAAAAAACATCTGCTCGATTTACCAACGTAGGTATGAGTAATGGCATGTGTTCTAAATCAAACACCGCAGGATTAGGCAAAATACTGACATCTTTAATTTTTTCATTAAGCTCATCAAAAGTTGCAGCATGGTTTTGTCCACCAGATAAATCAGTTTTGCTATTGAGTAGTAATTTAATAGTCGGGTTTACTAATGAATATAACGTTTGGTCTATCACTCGCCCTTCATCATATGAATCTTGATCTGGCTCACTAAAATACTATTCCAAGCATCTTGCCCATAACCTTTTCCCCACTCAGCTCGATTACCCACCATAATTCCAATATCAGCAACTCCATGCTCTAAATTAAAATATAC
>PAMH01000022.1 GCA_002707205.1 Legionellales bacterium | reverse complement strand
ATAGTCAAAGCAAGCTATGCGCCTGATGTAACAGTGGCTGAAATTGCCAGAAAGTATCACGTTGGCCTAAGTACTTTGATAAAATGGCGTAAATATGCTTTAGAAGGAAGTCTTATGAGTGTCAAAGATAATACACCACCAGCATCGGCATCAGAAGTTAAAAAACTTAAGAAAGAAGTACAGCAATTGCAAAAATTATTAGGCAAGAAGTCACTACAAATTGAAATATTGCGAGAAGCTGTTGAACTAGCACGCGAAAAAAAACTGATCTCGCAGCAATCATTTCCTTGGGAAGACGATATAGCCAGCGATTGATATCAGAAACATTAAAGCTATCACGTTCAAATTTGTCAAAGAAAATTAACCAAGGAAAATTGATGAAGAAAGTAAAGCAACCGAAGTCTTCTAATGAAGATAGTATCTTAAGAGAAATTAAAACTATTCTTTCAAGGAAACCCACTTATGGTTATCGCCGCGTTACTAGCCATTTAAATGCTAAGCGTAACGCTTTAGGCTTAACAAATGTTAACCATAAGCGCATTTACCGGATTATGAAAGAAAACCAATTATTACTCG
Source organism: Legionellales bacterium (assembly GCA_002707205.1). GTDB lineage: Bacteria > Pseudomonadota > Gammaproteobacteria > UBA1113 > UBA1113. The sequence continues at coordinate 64,205 of PAMH01000022.1, read as the reverse complement.
CAAGATATGCCAGCAGGCCATTACGGGTGCATGAGGGTAAAATCATTACGCTTCGCTCTAATACGCGCTGGTGCTCAGATGGATTTTATATCCCTTGCGATAATGGTGAGCGTGTTCAAGTGGCATTTTCTCTAGATACCTGTGACCGCGAAGCCATGCGCTATATCGCTTCTAATAAAGGTATCGATGGTGAAATGATTAGAGACCTGATGGTTAGCACCATGCAACATAGGTTTGGCAATATTGATACATTACCCCACAGCATTCAATGGCTCAGTGACAATGGACCTTGCTATGTCGCAAGGGAGACTGTCATCTTCGGCAAATCAATCGGCTTAGAGATATGTACCACCAGACCTTATAGCCCAGAGAGTAATGGTATGGCAGAAGCGTTTGTTAAAACATTTAAACGAGATTATGTTTGGCTAGGTGATTTATCATCAGCTAAGCGGGTTATGGCGCAATTACCAGACTGGTTTGAAGATTATAATCAAAATGCACCCCATAAGGGCTTGAATATGATGTCGCCAAGGGAGTATATTCTTAATCGCAGCAAAGCTGCATAAACCAGATCGGTTTTAGGGGGCAACTCCACACACAAGCAAATGAGTATGTTATTAAAATATCTCAAGTTAATGCACCTTTAAAATATAGACATTAAGAACTAAGAGCGAAGCCAGAAAACCTAACGCTTTAAGTCTGCTAGCGCAGTAGCTTTTTACCGCTTTTGGCATTGGTTGAAGCACAAACTTTACGGTAGTAAATCATCCACCAAAATGTCAGCTTTAATAAGCCAGATCAGAACACTGGTATGGCACTATCACGAGGAGAATCTAATTTCGAAAATTGACGTTAATTATGAAGCTTATGCTAAATTGCTTTAGATAATTAATGAGGCGTGCTTACTAAAAATTAAATGCCACCCTGCCCACGACAAAAAATAGGATAAGATAGGATTAAAGGTTGTAACTCGTTGATAAATATCTAAAATCCTTAAACCAAAAAAAAACAAAGGGAATCACACATGAAGCTATCAACGAATCTGAGCGCATGTTTAAATAAAGCTTTTCATTGGAGCAAACACCGAATGAATTGTTTTATTAAAATGTTAATTACATCACATCGAATACATTCAGTTAATTTACGCAGCATCGACAGTGCCATGGATTAAAAAACAAAGACAGACTCTTGCGAACGTCACTCACAAAGATTTTTTTCATATTGATATGACAACATTTAGTCATTGGCTATTTTGATAGTTTTATAAAGAAAATCATAAAATTTACATTGCTATCATTAGAACTAATGAGTTTTGGGCAAAAAGAAAATTAATATCTTTATGTTTGGGAAGTGAAATGCCTAGTTTAACTGTTTAAAAACGCTTCGTTGATAAAAAATACTGTAGATAATATCCATATTTCAGTTAAGTTAATCAAAATATCATGGGTGCCTTAACACCCATCATATATCAATGATTATACCACAGGTGGCTTTTTCCCACGAATAAGATGTATAACCAAAAATAAGATAAATAAGACCACAAAAATAAAAAATAATAACTTTGCAAGGCTTGCTGCTGTAGCTGCAACACCTGAAAACCCAAAAAAACCAGCAATTAATGCGACAATAAAAAATAAAATTGCCAAACGTAACATAAACACTCCTTATTAAATATTTTGTACACAAATAAGCGTAGTATACCTTGTTAAAATAAGCAATTTGTAAAATTGTAAATAAATTTTATACGTTATTTAAAATAATAATTAAGCTATCCTAGAAAATATAAAAAAATGATTAACTTGAATGTTAAATTTAAAGCAAGTAATTAATGCTAATATGATCTACGGTTAATTTAGTGAATACGGATCTGGTTTCTAACATACAAAACAAGAAATTCTATGCTTGAAGGAGGAGCGAGAGACTCTCAATAAAGCGGCAAAGCTCTTTGCGAGCGAGGTAATATTTATGGTAATATTATCTTTAAATTATACATACATGAAAAAGTTATGGCTATTAACCCCTCTGAAAAATTATTCTCGTATGGCACACTACAGCAAAATAACGTTCAGCTTAAAAAATTTGGTCGATTAATCAAAAGTCAAGCAGATACTTTACTGGCTTATGAATTGAGAAACTGTATTATTAATGACATTGAAGTTATTGAAACTTCTGGGACTAAGATACATCCTATTGCTTGCTACACTGCTAATAACCAAGACTCCGTATCAGGTGTCGTGTTTGATATTACACCTGAGGAACTTGCGCAAGCAGATCAATATGAAGTTGATAACTATAAACGAGTAAAGTGTCAATTGGCATCAGGCACAGTAGCTTGGGTTTATGTACAAAATGGTTTAAACATCGATGTTAATAAACTTAAGGAGCAACATGTTCGATTAACTTTATTTTCAGATAACCATATACCAGCGTTACTGAATAAAGCTCAAGACAAACGTATTTGGAAATTTCATAGAGAGCGATTTGATAATCCGGAAGTATTTAAGTCGATTAGAATAGCAAAGGCAAAAAGGGACATTGCAAAAAAAACACGATGCATGTTTGTCATTTACTATAAAAATGAAATCATCGGGGCTAGCAGTTACTACGACATTGATCTTAAACATTTGACTATGAAAATAGGCTACACTTGGTTTCATCCAGATTATTGGGGTAAAGGTATTAATCAAACTGTTAAAAAACTAATGCTAAAATNCGCTTTTGAAGATTTGAAGTTCAAGCGAATAGCATTTTCTATTGATTCTGAAAATATTCCATCTAGAAATGCAATAGAAAAACTTGGTATACCGCTTGAAGGAATATTAAAAAATCATATGATACGCCGAGATTTAACCAGTCGTGATTCAGCTATTTATGCGATAACCAGTAATGAATGGCAAAGATTATACAATGCATAATAATAAATAAAATGCTTCATGTATCATAAAGTCACACTTTATTTTACCAAAAAAATCTTAACTTTGTTTAATCTAGTTGTATCTTTTGCTGCTCAAAAACCAAAATTTTCGCCTGAAAAATTTATAGTTTAACTGCTTTTTTATCTTGCACCAGACACATCAATAAATGTGCGGCTAGTGTATGAAGCAGCATCAGATAGCAACCAAATTATAGCTTCGGCTACTTCTTCGGGCATACCACCGCGCAGCATAGGCAATGAGGACTTAAGATCATCAACACGCGAATTAGAACCACTGTCAGCATGTATATCTGTATAGATAAATCCAGGACGCACGGCATTGACACGAATATTTTCAGCAGCGACTTCTTGTGCTAGACCTATTGTAAACGTATCAATTGCACCTTTTGATGCTGCGTAATCTATATAGTCACCTGGAGATCCAAATCTAGATGCTGTCGATGATACATTAACAATAGAACCGCCTTGACCACCATAGCGTGTAGACATACGTTTGATAGCTTCTTTTGCGCAAAGAAAACTACCCATTATGTTAGTTGAGAATATTCGATTTAAACGTTCAGCGCTGATAGCATCTAAGCGCGCTCTTTTATCTAATATACCGGCATTATTGACAAGGGCTGTTATGGGTCCAAGTTTTTCGTCAACTTGACAGAATAAATCTTTAACAGATTGTTCTTGCGAAATATCAGCAGCTACAGTGATAACATCTTTCCCTAATGCTTTAATTTGATTTGCAATCTCATTAGCAGCTTCTATATTATGATGATAATTTATACAAATAGCATCGTAGTCTTTTTTTGCTGCGAGTAGTGCTGTTGCAGCACCGATGCCTCTACTTGCTCCTGTTATCACGATGACTTTTCTCATAATATTTCTCTCTTAACAAGCGGAAATTAAAATGGGGCTACTTCCATCAACAAATTTGCTTATGGTATGTATTGCTGCAATAAAAAGTATACTGCCTTGCTAGCATCATATTCAAGCTTTTATGTGGTTTTATTTCATTATAATAAAATGCAAGCTGGTGCAATAAGCACTAAGACTATTCGTGTCTATAATCCAGTCAAAAAAATTAAATTTCCAAAAAGGTATTTTTATCAAACAATATGCGATATCTCACAACGGTACCATTTTACGAAAATTGTTTTGTAATAAAAATTATGAACATACGCTATGACTTATCGTTTGAACTTGATTAGTATTAAAACCTTTGCTTCTAGCAATTTTTAACAATTGATTGTATTGTGATTTAGAGATATTGGGATTTCTTGATAAAAGCCACAAATGAGATCGACTATTTCCTTTACTAACGAGCGCATACTGATAACCTGAATTGACATATATGATCCAATAATTTGTGCTAAAAAACCAACTTCCAGTATACGTATTAATGCATTAAGCCTTTTAGCACAAGAGAAATTTAAGAGCGCGTCAAACTAAATTTAATCTAAAGCGTCATAGCTTTAATCATTTCTAGAAATACAGTCTCGCCATCCATAATGCAATAGCTACCATCATGATATTTTCAGTTAAGGAAATAAAGCCTAATGGCACATGGCTGTTACCTCCTACACAAGCACAACGCAAATCACGACGGTCAAGATAAACCGCTTTAAAAACAGAAATCAAACCCACCATTCCAATAAAAAAGCTGGTCATTGCGGCAAAGCAAATAAAATGACCTGCTAACATTAAAACGCCAGCAGCAACTTCAAGGAAGGGATAAATATAGGCATAAGGCACCCAGCGCATAGCCAACAAATCATAACCTAAAAATTGATTTGTAAATCCATACAAATCTCGTAGCTTCATAATGCCAAGTACGCACATACTACACGCAATAAATAACTCAAGTATTTTAACGATATTAACCATTGGACTGATAGCAAAGTTTAATGCAATGGCCATTAAAAATGTTACTGAAAAAATAGCGATAATCGGCTGATATGTTTTACCTTCTTGTTTTAAGCTTTTCACTTTTAAATAAGCAACTAAATCATCATAACCGCCAATTCGTTGTTCATCAATAAATACTTGTGGTGTAGTTTTAACTTGGTGCTTAGCCTTAAATACATCAACCGCTTCTCTTGTTTGCAGGTGATGGTCTTCGACTTGATAACCTTTTTGTTGCAATAAATGTTTGGCTTTAATACCAAAAGGACAAATATGTTTATTCGACATCATCCGATACAACACGGCTTTTTTCATTCTTTTTTCTCCCACTTAAAAATTTCTAACAAAGGTTACATGTTTTTGTTGACTACTTTTTTGGGGGAAACGAATACCCCACATGCATGTCTTATTTTGTGTTCGTAAGAAATAACGTGCATCACACAAAGTTAAAGGCGATTTAGAGATTTCAAATTGATAATTATCTGTAAACCATATAAATGCTTGAAAATCTTTCATTAAAATTTGATTTGATTTTATGTAATAAGGTAAATTTTCTACTGAAAAAAATGGTTCTGAAGCGATAAATTGAATCGATGATTCGAAGAATATCGGTGTTTTAATCTTAGTAAAATAAAGCTTATCACCACTTCGATAGACACCACGCCACTTAAAAAGATTTCCAAGTGCTGGCATAGCTCTTGCTTGAATAACTGATTGCTGCTGTTCTTTTGCAAATGCTTGTTGAATACTTAAAGCTCGCTGGTGTTGTATAGCGCCAAACCCCATGTACATTAATGCTAGAATTAAACTGACCGTAGCGATAATCTGTGAGCGTTTTAATACTGACAAAATTAATAAGATGAGTAACATGCCTGTAAAAATTGGATCAACGATTGACATATTATCCCAGGCAAAGCGTGTATACTTCAATGGCCAAAGTAAGACCGTTCCATAAGAGGTTGTAGTATCTAACAATCCATGCGTGCCATAAGCTAAAGTCGTTGCTAAAAATGTTAAAAGTTTATGTTCGCGTAATGATTTACATATTAATAAAAAAAATAAGCTAACAATTAATCCACCAATAGGAATAAAAATCAGCGAATGTGTAAACTGTCGGTGATATTCTAAAAATAATAAAGGGTTTTGTTGTGAGCGAATCACTATATCAAGGTCGGGCGCCATACCCGCAAGAAAACCTATTTTCCATGCATATTTAGGTATTTTTTTTCCACCAACAATTTGTGCGGCTGTTGCGCCTAAAAGTCCTTGCGTTATTGGATCCATATATTTGTACTTAAGATGTTATCATCTTTACTAGTATGGCATATTATTCATAGAAATTTCCAATACTTTATGATCTAAAAACGAATAACGCTTATGGCCTGCATAAGCATTATCAAACATAAAATCATTAGCTTTTTAACTTGTTTTATTCCAGTTTGTGATACAATCAAATCATTCAAGCTAAAATTAAGATAGTTTTCTATGTGGGATAATTGGGAAATACTTCAACCAAAAAAACTGAGCGCTAACCTCGATATTTACATTGGTTGTATGACAGGTACTAGCGCAGATAATACTGCTGACTTTACTGCTGCAACTTTTGATACTGAGGGAATGCCAATTTGCTTTAAAAATTTTCCGATAACTATTCCTGAACAACTAAACTTACACTTACTGACTCTTAGTAAAGCAAATAGAACGGAAATTTTAAGAACTGAAGCAAACAGGCTTGAAACACAATTAACAAATTTTTTTGTTGATGCATTTTTAATAGTAATTAAAAAGTTAAATTTGTTGCATTATCCAAAAACAAAAATTATTTTAAGTCCTCATGGTCAAACACTTGAGCATAATCCATTAGATAAAAATTACTACACTGATATTATTGTCAATGGTCCCATGCTAGCACAAAAAACCGGCTACAAAGTTGTAACACAACATAGACAAGCCCCATTAGTTGTCAGCATGGCAGCACCATTAGCACCAGTATTAATTAAAAAATTATTTTTTGACCCCCAAAAAAATGTTGTTCTTATTAATGGTGGCGGTATTGCAAATATTACTATCCTTAATAAAAATGATCCCACTAAAATTATTGGCTATGATACTGGCCCTGCTAATGCACCAATCGATAGTTTAATTCATTACTTATTAGATCAAAACTTAATAAATGTGATTCCTGAATTATTACGTAAACCTATCTCTGAACACAGATTCGATGTGGACGGTAAACTTGCAGAATCAGGAGCTATCATACCTAAACTTTATAAAGCGCTACGCGCACATGAGTATTTTTCACGTAAAGTAAAAGCTAAAAGTGCCGACAGAGCAGACTTTGATATATATACATGGATTTTACCGCAACTTAAATTACTCTCACTAGCGCATTTATCATGGATTGATATTATTACAACAATCTCTGCTATTGTTGCAGATAGTATTGCTGATGCCATCAATAACTCGCTCACTGCCATAACAGATAACGACTCAACAACAAAAGTTATTTTTTATGGCGGGATGTCCCATAATCAATATATTATCCATCGCATTCAAACACAACTACTTGAACAGGCTAAATTTGAGTTTATTGATATGCGAAAATTAAACTATATTGCAGATTACTTTGAAGCTTTGTTGATGGCATATTTAGGATTTTGTGCGCATCATAAAATTGCCATTGATCTCAACTATTGTGCCCGCGAAGACGTCACACACCCTTTTGCTATTCCGGGCGTGGTTGCTTTTCCTGCAACTTAGTTTTATAGAAAAGTAACATTATTTACCTGGTTGATCTTGCCATAAATATTTATGCAGTTGAATTTGAAAACGTACAGGTAAATTATCCCGAATAATCCAGTCGGCTAAATCAGTTGGAGAAATAGCATGATGGATAGGAGAAAATAGAATTTGTGTTTTTTCTGCTAATTGATATTGCTCACAAATCATTTTACTCCAATCATAATCAGCCTTATCTCCTATTACAAATTTAACCTGATCTTTTTGTGTTAAAAACACTAAGTTTTCCATACGATTTTTTTCAAGCTCTCCAGATGATGGCGTTTTTAAATCCATGACTTTGATAACACGGTCATCAACCTTTGAAATATCTAAGGCACCCGAGGTTTCAAGAGATACTTGATAATTTTTATTGCATAATGCATTGAGTAACAAGAGACAAGCTGGTTGAGCTAACGGCTCGCCGCCGGTCACCGTCACGTAACGCGCATGATAACTATCAACTTGTTTTAAAATATCATCAATTGTTAATCGTTTTCCGCCACTAAATGCATAAGCGGTATCACAGTAGCCACAACGTAAGGGACAACCCGTTAAACGAACAAATACGGTAGGCAAACCCACCGTATTTGTTTCGCCTTGGAGCGAATAAAATATTTCTGTTATTTTTAATGATTGTTGCATTGATTAACTATTTCCAGATGACTGAATTAATTGTAATTTTTGTTTTGCCATTTGCGCTGAATTTGAATCAGGATATTTGTGAATTAATGTCTTTAATTGATTTTCTGCCTGAATCAGTTGATGCTCATTATAATAAATTAAGCCTGTTTTTAACATCGCATCAGCTGCTTTTTGTGAATCAGCAAACTTATTTGTAACTGTTCCAAATTCAGTTAAAGCCTGTTTTGTATTTCCACTAATAAGCGCCAACTCACCTAACCAATAATGTGCATTTGCAGCAAATTTTCCATTAGGGTATTTTTTAATGTAATCTTGCATACCAGCTTGTGCTTGGGCATATTGTTTATTTGCTAACAAATTATATGCTGCTTGATAGTTTTTTTCCTCCGCTAATACCGCTTGCGCTTCTTGAGCACTCAAGGGCTGAGCAACTTTGTCAGTGGCTTGTGCAACAGAAGTTGGATTTTGTAATCCTGTGGGTGTCGCTATTTGTCCCTGTGCTGAAGTTGAAGAAACAGATAATGGCTGTAGGGCTGCTTGCTTATTACCATTGGCTAATGCAGATATTTTACTTGCAAGTTCATTTGCATCTTGAGCCTGTGCATGCTGCAAGACTTGTAATTGATGCGCTTGTAATTCAAGTTGTCCCTGCATATCACGCATCTGCTGCTGCATAGTTTGTACTTGTTGTAATAAACTTAGAGATGATTGATTAGCTAAATTATTATTGGGTTGCACGGTATTTTGTACAGGAATCGCTGCCTCTTGTGCTAAACCAGAACTTGCAGACTGATATTGTTGATCGGCAAGCTCTGCTGTACTTCCCGAACTTTCGGTTGCAGATGCATTATCAGCCGTAACTAATGTTTGCTGAGGGGCTGATGAGGTTGTTTCATCACCGGCTAAATGCCCAACAACAACAGGAGCTGAGTCTGCAAAAGCAACGCTGCTTGTCATTCCTAACAACATAAATGTTTTCAATATCCTGTTCATTTAGAACCTTCCTCATTTACTCATATAAACAAAATCTACGCGTCTATCTAAACGATAAGCTTGCTCTGAGTTACCTTGCATGGCTAAACGTTCTTGACCATAACTGACTGTAACAATTTGATCTGGTGAAACACCTAAAATTTCTAATTGTTGTGCAACAGAAGATGCGCGACGTTGGCCTAATCCTATATTATACTCTCGGCTACCACGGGGGTCAGTATTACCTTCTAAACGCACTTTGGCTGAAGCATGTTGTTTCAAATAATTTGCATTTGCTTCAATGATTGGCTGATATTTTGCAGGAATGGTGCTTTGATCAAAGTTAAAATAAATTGTGTTCGTATCAACCCCAACTTGCTTTGCCATATATGCACTACTTAAAAAAGGCCCTTCACTGCCTAGGCCTGATGTTTTAACGCCTGAGTCAAAACCATTTTCAACACCAGCAGACTTGTTAGTCGACGAGCAAGCTGCCATCATTAACCCTAAGGTTAAAACACTTGTTAGTTTAAAAACTTTTTTCATTTTATGCTCCTTAAGTTTCTGAACATTTAAATTATTATGCGCTCATATTTTTTTAATATGCAAATCAAGTTACTAAGCAATGAATATTCTTTCTTAACTCAAAAATGGTGACCAAGCCGGCTCTTGTACGCTACCATTTTCATCTGGTATACGTAAACTCACACGTCCATTAGTAGAGACAATCCCTAGCACACCTTGACCACTATGCTCTGAAGCAAATACAACCATTTTCCCATTAGGTGCAACACTTGGTGATTGATTTTTTCCTGAATGTGTTAAGTCTTTAATCGTACCAGTTTTTAAATCCATCACCGCAATATTAAAGTTACCATCTAATTGGTGTAATAAAATAATTTCAGAACCATCCGCAGTATAAGATGCAGTGGCATTATATTTACCATCATAAGTTAAACGTTGTGTGAGTTTATCTTGTAAATTAACTTGATAAATTTGCGGACTACCACCACGGTCTGATGTAAAAATTAAAGATTTTCCATCAGGCGCCCATGAAGGCTCTGTATTAATCGCCCAATTATTGGTAATTTTGTGTAACTTTTTACTTGCTATATTAATGGTATAAATATTGGGATTGTTTCCCCCTTTTGATAAAGCAACGGCTAATGATTGACCATCAGGAGAAAAAGTAGGCGCTCCATTAATACCGCTAAAACTAGTGACTAAGCTACGATCTCCTGTAATAACATCTGAGATATAAATTTGCGGCAAATAATGCTCAAAAGAAACATAAACAATTTTCGTGCCATCTGGTGACCATGATGGAGACATAATTGGTTGAGAGGATGTTAAAATGGGTTTTGCATTTGCGCCATCAATATCCGAAACTTCCAATGAATATTGCGTAGCTTGACCTGGATTATTTTCTACGAGGACATAAGCAATTTTAGTTGAAAAAATACCACGCTCACCTGTCAGTGCTTGATATACTTGATCACTGATATGATGCGCCAAACCTCTTAATTCATCTTTAGATACTGTATATTGCTCCGACAACAATATACTATTCTCTTTTTTAGCAAACAAGTTCACTAAACTATAATCAACTTCATACTTGCCCAATCCTCGGCTTTCTATATGACCAACAACGACATCATTAACGTTTTGTTGTCGCCAAGCCTCTATATCAACAGTTTGTGCTGAATCAGGATGAGATTTTAAATCATTAAAAGGTTTTACATTAAATTCACCACTATTATTTAAATCATTAGCTATAACTGCTGTAATATCAACAGGTAATTTTTCATTTGACTTAAAAGGCACAACAGCGATGGGCAATGCAGAAGCAATACCTTTTGTTAACTCAAGGTCAAGTGCTGCTTTAGCCAGCGGTAAATAAAAGAAACTAACAATTGTTAGTAATAAGACAAATAAACGCTTTTGCATGTTAACCTCATTAAGAAATTTGTCCTTGTGGAGATGCTTTTAAATTAATATCTTGCATTTTTTTAAATACATCAGGATCTGTTGATACTGGCAATGGCGATGATTTATAAACTGCTGCAATTGCTGATTGGTCTAGCATTTGATTACCAGAACTCTTCACTAATTTTACTTGTGTTACACGACCATCTTGTGCAAGTTTAATTTCTAGCACGCAATAAAGTGCACGGTTTACATTTTCTGGATAATTCCAATTATGCTCAATGGACTGCAACATTAACGTGGTATATTTTTGAATTTCACCTTGTATTTTAGCTTGTTTTTTCTGTGCATTTAATTGTGTTTGCTCTTGTGCGACTTGTGCTTGCAAATCACTTATTTGTGCTTGTTTTTCAGCCGAGGCTTGTGCTTTTTTCAATTTTTCAATATCTTTTTGTAACTTCTGTTGCTGCTCTGCCGTAGTTAAGGTTTGTTTCTTTAATGTGGCTAACTGCTGCTTGGTTTCACTTTTTTGAGCATTCAGTTGACTTAATTGTGCTTGTGCTTTTTTCTGAGCTTCAACTTGCTCTTTTTTTACTTTAGCCAATTGCATTTGTTGTGATTTTTTAGCTTGCTCGGCAGCTTTAGCTTCTTGCTGTAATTTAGCAACACGCGCCTGTTCTCGCTGCTGTTGTACCAGCTTCTCTGTTTTAATTTTTTGAATTTCTTGCTCAACCTGCGTTTGATTAACTGAAACTGCTTGAACAATTTTATCTGCTTGCTTATATGCCAATGTCTGCTGAGGTTTTGGCGTTGGCGCAAAACTAATTGACGCTGTAATTATAAGAATGAAAATCACATGAAAAAAAATTGAATATATAAAAGATTTTTTTGTAGTTAACTGTTGTTTAGCCATGTTGATTTACCGGATCTGTCATTAAACCTATATCACTCGCGCCCGCTTGTTGTAAAGTTGCCATAATAGTAACTACTTTACCATAATCAACACCTTCATCACCTTTAACGTAAACAGCCTTTTTAAGATGTTGTTGTTTTGCAATTGCTAACTCAGCCGCTACTCGCACAGAAATTTGTTCAGGCGTCATTGCAACTGTTGGTGTTGCAGAGGCATTTAAATAATATCGGCCAGCTTTATCAACACTGATAATTAAAGGAATCTGTGATTCTGATTTAATAGCCTTGGCTTTCGCCTTAGGTAAATGCACATCAACACCTTGACTTAATAATGGCGTTGTAATCATAAAAATGACTAACAAAACTAACATAACGTCAATATAGGGAACAACATTAATTTCAGAAAGACTACGACGTTTTTGGCCAAGTTGCCGTCTATTCATAATCGATGCCCCAAGCTGTTTCATTACTCTGCAATTTACGATTTAGTACAACGAGAAATTCTTGTTTAAAAACTTCATACTGATTGGCTAGATAATCAATGTGATTTGAATACCGGTTATAAGCAATAACCGCGGGGATTGCGGCAAATAATCCCATTGCAGTAGCAATTAAGGCCTCAGAAATACCTGGTGCGACCATCGAGATTGTGGCTTGCTGCACAGCACCAAGCGCTTGAAACGATGTCATAATACCCCAAACTGTACCAAACAAACCAATATATGGACTGGTTGAGCCAATCGTTGCCAAAATTGAAATGTTTTGCTCAATTTTGTCTAGTTCTTTAGACTGAGCCACCTGCATAGCACGCCCAACCGCAGATAAAATTGCATCTTGATTTGCGCCTGTTTTCTTCATCGCAATAAATTCATCAAAACCTCGAATGAAAATTGCATCAACCCCACTTTGACTGGCTTGATTTTTAATCTTTTGATAGGTATCAATATAATCTGAGTTTTCATTTAATTGTTTAATAAAGCGCTGCCAATTTTTTTTGCGCGCCTTTAAATAACTGCCTCGATAAAATATAAGTGTCCAAGAAATAATAGAAATCACCAAAAGCACTAACATCACGCCTTTAACTAAAATACTTGCATCAGTAAACATGCTCCAAATACTATGATCTAATGTCACGATTTCACCTTAAATAATGGTTATTAATAAATAGCACTCACATAAAGCATCAAGCGTTTAAAATATTCAGTTATCTTAATATCAAGACTACAATAAACATGCTATGTTTTGTTTTAGTTACTATAACAAATTTCAACTATAAATGTAATAATTATGTGCAGCTTTTCAGCGGTCTAGTTGTTCAATTTGAAAACACTGTCATATTTATGCATTATTTGAAACGTCAGGTACCGCTAACCCCAAGTGTAAATATGCAGATTTGGTCGCAATACGGCCTCGAGAAGTCCGCATAACAAATCCTTGTTGAATTAAATAAGGCTCAATCACATCTTCAATAGTACCACGTTCTTCACCAATGGCTGCAGCTAAACTATCAATACCTACTGGACCACCATCAAATTTTTCAATGAGAGCAGATAAGAATTTTCTATCCATCATATCAAAGCCGCAATGGTCAACATTTAACATATCTAACGCTTTTGCTGCCGCTTCTTGCTCAATCACTCCTCGCCCTTTAACCTGTGCATAATCACGCACTCGACGTAATAATCGATTCGCAATACGAGGTGTTCCACGTGAGCGTTTTGCAATTTCACGAGCGCCCGCCTGTTCACATTCAATATTTAAAATCGCAGCCGAACGTGCAACGATATGGGTTAAGTCTTCAATACCGTAAAACTCTAAACGTTGCACAATACCGAATCTATCACGTAGGGGCGAGGTTAATAATCCCGCACGTGTTGTTGCACCCACCAAGGTAAATGGTGGCAAATCGAGTTTAATTGAACGTGCAGCAGGCCCTTCTCCTATCATGATATCTAACTGATAATCTTCCATCGCAGGATATAAAATTTCTTCTACAACTGGACTTAAACGATGGATCTCATCGATAAATAAAACATCATGCGCTTCAAGATTCGTCAATAGTGCCGCTAAGTCCCCTGCTTTATCTAAAATAGGGCCAGAAGTTTGTTTTAGAGAAACCCCCATTTCATGAGCAATAATATTTGCCAATGTTGTTTTACCAAGTCCTGGCGGACCAAAAATTAAAACATGGTCTAAAGCTTCTCCACGACCGCGCGCCGCATTGATGAAAATATCCATTTGTTCTCTAACAACTTGTTGCCCTACGTAATCTGCAAGTTTTTTAGGACGAATTGCATTATCTAACAATTCTTCATCTGTTTGTGCCGCTGCATCTATGATTCTATCAAAATCTTGCATAACTTATTTATTCCGTAGATTTTCTTAATTTTTATTGTACGCGAATTAAGTAGATAAACAATCTTAAGACCGTTTCAACGCATTCACATCAAAGTCATCCACTGCAATAATTGTCTGTATTTGTGCATCGATCTTAGACAAGGCATCTGCTTCGTCTTGGCTTAAAATTGATTGTTCAACAGCTTCTTTCAATTGCTGCTGATAATTCTGACTTTTAAATGCACCAGACTTCCTTGCCTTTTTAAAATGTTGCTCAATAGTTTGCATGGCCATAATTTCACGAAATAAAGTTTCCATTTGTCCAACTGGATTATTAGGCACATCTGATAAAAAAGCACCATTAATCACAGTATCTCGTGTTTTATTATCGTGAGTCATTAATTGTGAAATAGCAAAAGTCTGCTCTAAGCTAACAGGTTTAAACCATCGACCCAGCGGAAAAATTTGCCATGCTAGTATTTTGCCTAAAAATTTGCTGGGATAATTATCTACAATTTCACCAAAGGTTTGCTGAATTTTATATAATAAATCATCTAATATCCAACGAAATAATGGCATTGCTTCATCAGGAAAGTTAATCGTATGTGCATATTTAATAACAGCCGATCCAAAATAGAGATAAGTTAAAATATCAGCAAATCTTGCAGATAAAGATTCTTTTCGTTTTAATTTTCCACCTAAATACATCATAGAAAAATCAGTAAGCAAAGCATAGGCTGTACTCATTCTCGAAAAATGCTGGCAATATCGCTTTAATGGATTTTTCGGCACACTAATACCTCTTGCGCCTGTTAATCCATAGAAAATACTCGCAATTTTATTTGAAAAAGCATAGCCCAAATGCGCAAAGATTGCTTGGTCAAAAAGTGCAAGTCCCTGCTTTCTATCTGTGTGATTTGCTGCCTGAATTTCTTTCAATGTGTAAGGATGACAACGTACCGCGCCTTGGCCAAAAATGATCATATTACGCGTTAAAATATTTGCTCCCTCTACAGTAATACTAATAGGTATAGCTTGATAAGCCCGACCAAGATAATTTTTAGGCCCAAGGCATATCCCTTTTCCACCATGGATATCCATCGCATCGTTCCCTACCATACGCCCTAATTCAGTCGCATAATACTTCATCATACCGGAAATAACCGATGGTTTTTCTTGATTATCTAATAAACTAACCGTTAGATAATTTGCCGCGTGACTCAATAAAGTATAAGCACTCATGCGCGCCAAAACTTCTTGTATCCCCTCAAATGCAGCAATAGAAGTGTTAAATTGTTGACGAATACGCGCATATGCCGTACTCGAAGCAACACTATTTTTAGAACCGCCTAATGCAACAGAAGGCAAAGAAATACCGCGTCCTGCCGCTAAACATTCCATTAACATTAACCAACCTTGACCTGCACGTTCTTTTCCGCCAATAATCCAATCAATAGGAATAAAAACATCCTTGCCTTGTGTTGGTCCATTTTGAAAAGCTGAATTTAAAGGAAAATGTCTACGCCCAATTTTAACACCGTCAGTTTTAACAGGAATCAAAGCACAAGTAATACCTAATGACTCGATATCTCCCAATAAATGCTCAGGATCAAATAATTTAAAAGCCAAACCTAAAACCGTTGCAACAGGCGCTAGTGTAATGTAACGTTTATTCCAATTTAATTTAATACCTAATGTTTCTTTACCGTCAAACATATCTAAGCAAACAACACCCGTGTCTGCCATACTGGCAGCATCTGAACCCGCATTAGGTCCAGTTAATGCAAAACAAGGAATCTCTTCGCCACTGGCTAAACGTGGTAAATAATATTGTTTTTGTTCGTCTGTGCCATAGTGTTGCAACAATTCAGCAGGCCCTAGAGAATTTGGTACTGCAATAGTTGTCGCAACAGATGCGCTAATAGAAGAAACTTTGGTAATAACTTGTGCATGTGCATATGCTGAAAAAGCTTTGCCGCCATATTCTTTAGCTATTATTAGGGAAAAGAAACCTTGTTTTTTTAGATACGCCCACATTTCGGGTGGTAAGTCTGTACGACAATGTGTGATATCCCAATCATCAATCATTCGGCATAATGTTTCTACGGGACCATTTAGGAAGGCTTGCTCTTCATGGGTTAATTGCGCCGGTTTTATTTCAAATAATTTTTGCCAATTGGGCTGTCCTGAAAATAAATCACCATCCCAACTCACTGTACCTGCCAATAATGCTTCACTTTCAGTTCGTGACATTTTTGGCATTACTTGTCGATAAAATTTAAATATATGTCGCGAAATTAACTGCTGCCTTAATGGTTTAACTAATAATATACCAAATACGATAACAAATAGGCTCCAACACACAATGCTGGAAAAATCACTTAAACAATCCGTTAAGCTTAGAAATAATAACCAAGCAAAAATTAAGATTGCCCATATACTTAAACTTGCTCGCTTAATAGCAAGCAAACCTAAACTCAGGATAATGGCACAGCTTATTATGATAGTCACAAAAACACTCCTTTTTCTATTTGTACTGAAACTATTTTAAAAGATCATTTATCATGTTTTTTAAAGCAAGTGCGGCAGCCTTGGGATGCTGAAATGGAAATAAGTGATCACCTACCACACTTGCTGTTTTAAAGTTTAATTGGCGCTGCATAAATTTTAAATCATGCACTTTAATAACTGTAGAACTTTTCCCATAAAGTAATCCTATCGGGATATTAACCGTTGATTTCAATTTTACTAAATTATGTGGCAATGTTTGATAAATGGCAGATTCAATTTCACGCTTAAAACGTAACTGTATCATTTGCTCATGATGTGCCATACCGAAATCAATATAATCATTTAAACATTGCTCATCAAAAGTTTGAAATATAGTTTTACTTTTTAGATACTGATAAACCTGCTGTCGTGTTTCCCACGTATTTCTACGTTTAATCGTTCGGCGTCCAGGACTTACTGCATTAATTAACTTAAACTGCTTCATGAATTTTATTGCGCGCGATTTTAATCCGCCGTAAACCGGCGAGTCGAGTAAAATGATGGCTTTAAATAATTCAGGCCGCTGACTTGCTGCGAGGTAATTCAACACACCACCTAATGAATGCCCAACCCCTATAACAGGTTCAGTGTGATAGCGCATAATGTTATCAATTAATTCTTTTGCGAGAAAGGTCCAGCTATCTGTAACAGGGTACTGCGATTCATGCCCAATAGTATCGATATAACTTAAATCGTAATCATCCAGAAGATGACGGAACATCTCCCGATAACACGGGCTTGGAAAGCCATTAGCATGTGCAAAATGGATGGTTTCTTTCATAAAAAAGGCGTAGCAATAATCAATGCCACGATACAATAAGCCACTAGACCAATCCACATTGCTTTTTTAGTAAATTGAATAGGTTCTGCCTTATATCCCATGATTTTTCCTTTTGGTTTTCTATCATTGTTATTTAATTCTACTCGATCACATATTTTAGCTTTAAATATTGTCAATCCAGCTCAATGGAAAGCTTTTTGTAAATTTCTTTGATAAGCATAACAGATTTTATCTTTTGCTGTCTGTAACCAAGATAAAATTTTATTATAAAACTTTCAACAATATGCAATTTTGTGTTTTTTACTTTTTTTACATCATGGTTATTCTTCTGGGCATACTTTAAAAATAAAAACATCAATAACATCTTAAAAATATTGCAGTTTAGAACAACAAATCATAATATGCAGCCCATAATAAATTAAGATAATGAGAAAATATAATGACAAATACGTTAAACACAACCAATTCTAACAAAAAAAAAACTAATATTGATGATGCTTCGTCCACGACCTCATCGATTTTCGCAGAAGACATAACTATTTCACAACCCAACGTTGATGATTCTTCATCCATTAACTCACGGACTTCTGAACAAATAGCTACTATTGTTTGCGCTGAAGAACAAGCAGAACAATTTACAGCGTTGTTTAATAAAGCAAAAACTAATAATTACTCTAAGGCGGAACTTAGCAAAGAGTTAGCTATTTTAAGCGGTTGCGGACTTTGTGCTTTTTTACCGGCCATGGGCAGTTACAATTGCGGAGAAAGTTCAGCTGAAGAAGTTATCGAGTTTTTCTCATCACATGACTCTGGAATTTTTCAAATCTTATATACCAAAGGAACGGCTATTTTTGCAGGCATTACCAATTTTTATATATATGAAAAAAATGATAAAGCTTTCCTTGGTTTTATTTCAGGAAACAACATAAAAATTTTTAATCCAAAAGAAACTGAATATAAATCGATACTGGCAGCTAGTCTTGGCGTCTCTGGCGCTCTAGCTTCAGTTTCTGTTGCTGGCGTAAATGCGCTCGGGCTCACAGAGCTTCCTAAGTGGCGTCAAACCCTGTCATTTATTGCAACAACCGCATTTAATATTCCACTACATTTCATGTACGCAATTAACTTGCTGACTCGTTTTCTATTACCCAAACAAGAAGCAGAGTATGCGAGATTACTTGGAAAATTATCTGAAAAATTACTCAGTAAAAATTCATCAGAACAAGTTGAACTACTTAAAGACATTCTCGTAAATTTAGAGGCTCATAATGAATGTTATAAATACTTATCTAACACCAAAGATTCGGATGGTAAAAAACTAAAATACTGCTTTGAGTATATTAAAAAATTACCGGCTAAAGAAATGTTCATACTTGGTAACGCTTTAATGCAAAAACTGGAGATTAAGCCCGAAACAAACTGTAATAAAAACATACGCCTTATTTTGAATGGCCTTGCGGCTATGATTGGTATCATAGCTTGTCTCGGAAATTATTATTCTCAGGAAAATGGTGAAACAGTAATATTAAGTGTCTTTACGGATGAGGAAACAAGTGAAGCAATCGCGGATGGTACAGCTTGGTATCCCTTTATTGCAAAACTACTTATGTATGTTTCAGCCCAACTCAGCATCAAAGATACACTCTGTGATACTCTTTATCTTACTAAATTATTCTATCACTTACCTATAGAAACAAAGGCTGCTATAATAATACCAACTGTCATTGCTCTTGGTTGCTTTGTTACGAGTGGTACCTGTTATATGCTTGATACTTACTCTGCACTTATCAATTTTTTAAATCTAGATTATGGCGAATTAACTCCTAGTGTTATGATTATTAGTCTAATTGCTAATTGGGGAGCGACATCAATTAATACGCATGACTTTTCAAAATTTTTACTCAACACAACAATTTGCATGACGAATAACACATTAGGAAAAATGATGTCTTGGTGTGGTTACAATAGAGATCATCAGCCAGGCTTTACAGATTTAAGCCATACTATGCGTGAGATAAGTAAACAAGCGAGTACCTTTTTTAAGTCAGCAGATGCTAGAAATGAAATACAACAATTTTTCAATGAGCATAATGAAAAAACTCATTTAATGACAAATAACTTATTTGCTAACCATAGCTAAACTAAAAATAGTTATTATATTATGCTTAAATAAATTAACCCCCAAGAGGAGCCATACATGAGCATTACCGTAGGAAAAAAAGTCAAATCGTTTACAGCACCGGCAACCTCTGAGCTCACATTTAAACTTAGTGACTATAAAAGCAAAAATGTCGTTCTATATTTTTACCCGCGTGACAACACACCAGGATGCACAACAGAAAGTATTGACTTTGGGACGCATCATGACGAGTTTTTAGCTCACAATACAGTCGTCTTTGGTATTTCAAGAGATACCATCAAAAGCCATGAAAAGTTTAAAGAAAAGTTCAACTTTCCCTTTGAACTAATTGCAGATCCTGAGGAAACTATCTGTAATTTGTTCTCTGTCATGAAAGACAAAAATATGTATGGTAAAAAAGTGCGCGGTATCGAGCGTAGTACTTTTTTAATCGATGCTAACGGTGTGCTTGTTCGCGAGTGGCGAAAAGTTAAAGTGCCTGAGCATGTTGAAGAAGTTTTAGCTGAAGTTAAAAACTTAGCTTAGCAAGCTTTTCTAGCCTACATGTGAAGGTCAATACCATACCTCTATGTGTGGTCAAGCCTCCCAAGGCGATATTATATCTCCAATAAACCATTTCGGGACGTGATTTTTAAACTTATTTTTTATTAAAATTTCGCATCTCGAAGTGGTTTGGGTATATAATTTAGAAAAGGGAGGATATGGTATGCCTAATAAATCAGTGCCTAAGAAAAAACTATTTGTGCTTGATACCAATGTGTTGTTACATGATCCATCAGCCCTTTTTCGTTTTCATGAACATGATGTTTATCTACCAATGGTTGTGCTTGAAGAATTAGATAATCAAAAAAAAGGCTTGAGTGAAGTTGCTCGCAATGCGCGTCAATCCAGCCGTTTTTTAGCTGAACTCTTATCCCTCCAAGAGAAAAGAAATATCAATCAAGGCATTGCACTCAACCAATTTGCAAATTTATCAGAAACCTCACCAAAAGTCTCTGGCATATTACATTTTCAAATCAATGAAGCTCCTGTTGCCCTACCTCAATCACTGCCGGGTAGCAAACCAGACAATAGTATTTTAAGCACTGTTTTATATCTTGAGGCAGAACATCCTGACGTCAATATTATTCTTGTTTCAAAAGACATTAATCTTCGCATCAAAGCGAAAATTTTAGGTATAACAGCGGAAGATTATTTTAATGACCAAGTCATTGACGATATTGAATTATTACATACTGGCATGTTAAGCCTACCCAAAGATTTTTGGGAAAAACATAGC
The DNA here is from genome assembly GCA_002707205.1 of Legionellales bacterium. Taxonomy (GTDB): domain Bacteria; phylum Pseudomonadota; class Gammaproteobacteria; order UBA1113; family UBA1113. The sequence goes on along the minus strand of PAMH01000022.1, from coordinate 43,054 downwards.
AAAGCAATGGAGTCGTGGCAAGATTCTGGCCGGACATTTTATCGTTTAAATGGCGAAGGAATACAGCACTGGTATCCTAATATGTTTTTACAAATGACCGATGATAGTGGCATGGAGGCAATTGTACTTCAAGTTGATGGCAATAGTGCTATCATTGAGCTTGCAACGGATTATCGCCAAGAAAAAAATGCCGTTTGGGGAATTACCGCACGCAATGCTGAACAAAGTTACGCCCTTAATTTACTGATGAATCCAGATATTGATTTTGTCAGTTTACAAGGTATTGCAGGTACGGGTAAAACGTTACTGACACTAGCAGCAGCATTGGCACAAACCTTAGATGCACAAACCTATCGCGAAATTATCATGACTCGTGTCACCATTCCTGTTGCGGATGATATCGGATTTTTGCCTGGTACAGAAGAAGAAAAAATGACCCCGTGGATGGGAGCTCTGATGGATAATCTTGAAGTATTACACTGCTTTCAAGAATGTGATGACTGGCAACAAGAAGCAACAAAAGAACTACTTAAACATCGTATTAAAATACGTTCGCTCAACTTCATGCGTGGTCGAACTTTTTTAAATAAATTTATTATTTTCGATGAAGCACAAAATCTTACCCCAAAACAAATGAAAACCTTAATCACTCGTGCAGGGCCTGGTACAAAAGTCATTTGTTTAGGTGATATTAAACAAATTGATTCACCCTATTTAACTGAAACCACCTCTGGTTTGACCTATGTGGTTGATCATTTTAAAAGCTGGGCACATAGTGGACATATGACATTAAAACGTGGTGAACGCTCCAGACTTGCCGATCATGCCGCGGAAATTTTATAATTTTACGCATCGTGATCCATAACAGAATGTGCTTGTCTTGGCCATGCATTACAAATAGCTTTCACCACTGTTGCTAATGGAATCGCAAAAAACACTCCCCAAAAACCCCAAATACCACCAAAAAGTAATACAGCAAGCAAAATCATCACTGGATGTAAATTAACGGCTTCTGAAAATAATAAGGGGACTAATACATTGCCATCTAATACCATAATAGCTGAGTAAAAAATAGCTACATAAGCTAAATCGGTAGACCAACCAAACTGTGTATAGGCAATTAAAAAAACAGGTACTGTAACAATAGTAACGCCAATAAAAGGTATCAGCACTGAAAATCCACACAAGACAGCGAGTAACATTGCATAATTAAGATGAAAAAAAACAAAGCCAATATAGCTTATCACCGCAACAATGGTAATTTCCAAGACCTTGCCACGCACATAGTTACCAAATTGTTGATCGACTTCTCGCCAAATTTCAGTTAATAATTTTTTATCTTTTGGTAATACACGAGTAAACATATTAACCAAAACATCCCTATCCATTAGCATAAAATAAATCATCAAAGGCACTAAAATTAAATAAATCGTTAATTCAATGACATTAGGTATTGAGGCGACTGAAAGTGAAAAAACTTTTTGTCCTAAATGTGCCATTTGTCCTTTAAGTTGACTTAACACTTGTGTGACTTGATCTAAGGTAAATAAATCAGGATATTTTTGTGGTAACTCTAATAATAAAGTTTGTGTTTTATTAACCATCAATGGTAATTCAGAGGCTAGTGCGATGGTTTGCTGCCATAGCAGTGGTAAAATAAGAAATAAAGCAAAAACGACAATACTTAAAAATAATAAAAACACGCAAACGACAGCTAACCAATGGGGAAACTTAATACGCTCTAATCGAACAACTAAGCCTTCTAAAAGATACGCTAAAATGATGGCAGCAATAAATGGCGCTAGCATTCGACCTAAAAAAATAATAAATAGCAATGCCGCCAATAATAAAAGAGATAAAATAATCGCTTCAGGATCTGAGAAATACTTTTTAACCCATTTTTTTGCAATATTCATTCTCATTCCCAATGATTAAAAACATATCCCAATTACCTTATTGGCAATCTTAAGTTTGCTATTTAGTATAAACAATTAAAATAATTGATGCACGATCTATTCTTTTCGGATAAAAAATACATACTGACTCTCATCATGCGCTCTTGTCAGCATGGTATCACCTGAGACGGCAACTAAACTTTCAAAATCCACCACAGAAGAGGCATCTGTGCAAATCACTTTAATGACTTGACCTTTTTCCATCGCTAACATTGCTTTTTTAGTTTTTAAAATTGGAAACGGGCAAACCAAACCAGACGCATCTAGTAGTATATCATATCCTGACATTAATCAAGCTGCCCTAAAATTGAAACAGTTGTATATGCACGCTCAGCTAATACTCTTGCCTCGTGATTGAGTTGAGATTTATTAATATGTACTAAATCAAAACTTTTAAATAAAATTGCTGTGTCTGTTTGTGTTGCTAAATTAAAACAAGTTTGTTGAATTAATTGCTGTTCAGTCTGCTCAGATTTACCATAAAAACCACCAATCAAGATCGCAGAGTATTGTGCTTTTTTGGCTAACCGAGCAGCAAGCAATGGTAGATCTAATATCGATGCAGCATTAAAAATTGTGATGTTTTCATCAGTAAATTCCAGTTCTTCAAATCGCTCAACTAATGCATGTGCAAATACTTCACAATAACGTGCTTTATCATCTCTATTAATAATGATGGCCAAATTAAATGGTGATTGAATATCTTGTGCATGAATAATTTTCATCTTTAAGCTCCAAATGCCCGATGTATTTAATCTTAAAAACTGCTATCTTAAGATAATATCATATTTAAACCATGTTAATGCAATGAAAGAGACCGTGATTCGAAAATATAAACGAATAACAAATTTACTCGCGCTAGTAAGTCTAGGATTCATGGTTCAGACAAGTTTAGCAGATGATTTGCCAGACTTAGGCTCATCAGATCGCGCAGTATTTAGTCAAAGTCAAGAAGCTGCACTTAGCAAATCATACATGCAACAATTACGTGCCTCCGGTAAAGTTATTGAAGATCCAATTGATAGACAGTACATCAATGATCTAGGTATGCGCTTAGTCGCCGCAAATGGTCAAGAAAATAATGGTCACTTTTATTTTTTCTTTATGGCCTCACCTCAAATTAATGCTTTTGCAGGCCCTGATGGCTATATTGCGATTTATAGTGGCCTCATGCTTGCAACCAGTAATGAAGAAGAATTAGCATCTGTGATGGCACACGAGATTGCGCATGTATTACAAGGACACATCGCAAGGAAAATAGCCGATGCTTCAAAACAAAAATATAAAACACTCGCGGGCATGTTAGCAGCAATTGCCTTAGGTACTGTAAGTGGCGAAGCTGCAGAAGCTGCGCTTCTAACGACTGTTGCAGGTAGTCAGCAAAGTATGCTTAATTTTAGCCGACAAATGGAAGAAGAAGCAGATAGAGTTGGTATTCGATTATTGGCAAATGCTGGCTATGACCCTAATAGCATGCCTGCTTTTTTTACTAAATTAGAAAATAATGAACGCTATTATATGAAAGTACCTCAACTTTTAAGTGATCACCCTTTAACGCCAAATCGAATCGCTGATGCAGAAAATCGCGCAGCACAATATCCAGCTCGTCATCATAAAACCCCTCAAGATTACTATTTAATTAAGGAACGACTACGTGTGATAGCAACTGCTAATCCGCATGATATCCTTAACTACTATCAGCAACTTTTACAAAAGAAAAATATCAAACAACGTTATGCGGTAGAATATGGCTATGCGCTTGCTCTGCAAAATAATCAGGAGTTTTCAAAAGCATTAACGCTCATGAAACAACTTATCAAAAATTACCCTGAACAAATTATTTTTCAATTGGGTGCAGCAGATATTGCTGCTGATGCTCAAAAACCCGAGCTTGCATTACCAATTATCGAAAATACATATGCCCTTTATCCAGATAGTTACCCTGTCATGGTTGAGTATGCCTATGTTCTATTTGTCGCAAAAGCATATCAAAAAGCCTTAGATATTTTACGTGAACATCGCTTAGACTATCCCAATGACCCTATTCCCTATAGTTTAGTGGCTAGAGTGCAAGCAAAAGCAGGATTATTAGCACAAGCCTATCAAACCCGTGCTGCTTATTTAGTAGAATATGGTAATTTACCTGCGGCTTTGGCACAATTACAAGTTGCATTAAAGTTACCTAAACTCACTACCGAAGAAAAAGCAAAGATTAATGCACAAATTAAAAATATTCGTCAACAATTGAGTAATGGAAAATCAAATCAATAATTTTTTTAGCATTAATGACCTTTATATTTATTACAGCAAAATGACTTCTTATAACGAAATCTACAAAAGTAAAATGTTATCAAATAGCTTCAATATCCACCGTCCCACTTGCTCTAACTTCCATAGATAAAGGTATTTGCGCATGTAATTTTTTTAAAGCATTTACTTGTTGCTGTTTTTTTGTCATCATCGCAGCAATCATAGCGCGCGCACCGGCAAGTGTAGTGGTGTAACATACTTTATATTGCAAAGCATTTCGACGTATTGCAAAAGAGTCCGTAATGGCTTGTCGTCCTTCTGTCGTATTAATAATAAATTGTATTTCATTATTTTTAATGCTATCGACAACATGTGGACTGCCTTCTAATACCTTATTAATCATTTCACAGCTAACGCCATTTATTATTAATTGTTCTGCTGTACCCTTAGTTGCTAATAAACTAAAACCCAGTTGAGATAATGATTTTGCAATTTCAACAGCGGCAGACTTATCTGCATCACGCACGCTTAAAAAGACTTTACCTTTCTCCGGCAAATGTATGCCAGCTGCAACTAATGCTTTACCATAGGCGAGTCCAAAATCATTCGCAACCCCCATTACCTCACCTGTCGATTTCATTTCAGGGCCTAAAATTGGGTCAGCACCTTGAAATTTAATGAAAGGGAAAACAGGAAGTTTGACGCTAAAATATGGTGGTTGTTTTATCGGTTGCGGAAATACTTCATCTAATTTTTTTCCTAACATAACTTTAGTTGCAAGTTGGGCGATAGGTAATCCTATTGCTTTTGAGACAAAAGGTACGGTACGTGATGCACGAGGATTCACTTCTAGCAAATAAATATCATTGTCTTTTATTGCAAACTGAACGTTGACCAGACCAATCACATTTAAGGATAAAGCTAACTGTGTCACTTGTTGTTTTAATTGTTGCTGAGTAACCTCAGAAAGTTGATATGGTGGTAATGAACAAGCAGAATCGCCAGAATGTATCCCTGCTTGTTCTATATGTTCCATAATGCCCACAACAACAACAGTTTCACCATCACAAATGGCATCAACATCCACTTCGATTGCATCATCTAAAAAGCGATCAATTAAAACAGTCGTTTGTTCAGAGGCATGTAATGCATGGAATAAATAATCTGCTAATTCTTTAGCATTATAAACAACTTCCATTGCACGACCACCTAAAACATAAGACGGTCTTACCATTAATGGATACTGTAATTTTTCTCCGATTGTTAAACCTTCTTCAATGGTTCTTGCAATGCCGCTTGCTGGTTGTTTCAAACCTAAACGTGAAATTAATTGATTAAACTGCTCACGATCTTCTGCAAGATGTATGTTTTCTGGGGTTGTGCCAAGAATGGGAACACCTAAATCTGCAAGCTTTTGCGCTAACTTTAAGGGTGTTTGACCACCATATTGCACAATCACACCTTGTGGTTTTTCAAGCTGAATAATCGACAAAACATGTGATAATGACAACGGCTCGAAATATAATCTATCTGACGTATCATAATCAGTCGATACTGTTTCAGGGTTACAATTAACCATGATCGTCTCATAACCAAGTTGCTTTAATGCAAATGCAGCATGTACACAACAATAATCAAACTCAATGCCTTGTCCGATTCGATTTGGCCCACTGCCTAAGACCATCACTTTAGGTTTATGGCTTGGTTTTGCTTCACAATACTGTTCATAAGTTGAATATAAATAAGCGGTCTCAGTTGAAAATTCACCCGCGCAACTATCAACCCGTTTGTATACAGGATTAATTGAGAAGTCCATAAGTGCTTGTCTTATGTGTGTTTCATCCGTATCTAATAAATTGGCTAAACGAGCATCGCTAAATCCTGCTTTTTTATAATCTAACCAATCAGAAGCAGATAGCGTGCTATATTTTCTACCTTTAAGCTGTTTTTCCTTTATGATTAAGTGTTCTATTTGAGCCAAAAACCACAAATCTATTTTTGTTAAATTAACAATTTCCTCTAATGACATCCCAAAGCGAAAAGCATCTGCGATATACCAAAGCCTTGACGCACCTGCTGTTTTCAATTTTGCAACCAAAGTGGTTTTTATTTCTTCACTCTCATCTGTCGGGTTGATTAAAGTATCAAAACCATAAAATCCTGTTTCTAAACTACACATCGCCTTTTGTAAACTTTCCTGAAACGTGCGGCCAATAGCCATTGCCTCACCCACAGATTTCATTTGTGTTGTTAAACGCGCATCACAATTAGGAAATTTTTCAAAGTTAAATCGTGGTAATTTTGTCACAACATAGTCTATGGTAGGTTCAAATGATGCAGGAATAATACCTTGTGTAATTTCATTACGTAATTCATCAAGTGTATAACCAACAGCTAACTTAGCAGCCACTTTTGCAATTGGAAAACCTGTAGCTTTAGAAGCTAATGCTGATGATCTGGAAACACGAGGGTTCATTTCAATGACAACCATGCGGCCATTATCAGGATTGATGGCAAACTGTACATTTGATCCACCTGTCTCAACCCCAATTTCGCGCAAAATGGCAATCGATGCATTTCTTAATATCTGATATTCTTTATCTGTTAAAGTTTGGGCGGGTGCTACAGTGGCTGAATCACCGGTATGTACACCAACAGGATCAATATTTTCAATGCTACAAACGATAATACAATTATCGTTACAATCACGTACAACTTCTAATTCGAATTCTTTCCAACCTAAAATTGATTCTTCAATAAGTAATTCATTAGTTGGCGACAAGTCTAAACCACGCTCACAAATTTCAATGAATTCTTCACGATTGTAAGCAATACCGCCACCACTGCCACCTAACGTAAATGACGGGCGAATAACAGTAGGGTAACCCAGTTTTTCTTGTGCTTTGAAGGCTTGTGTTAAATCATGTGCGATATAAGAAGTTGGCACTTCCAAGCCAATATTATGCATAGCTTTTCTAAAAAGTTCTCTATCTTCTGCCTTATCAATCGCCGTTTTCCTTGCACCAATTAACGCAACTTGATACTTATCTAAAATTCCCTCTCGCGCTAAATCTAACGCACAATTTAATGCAGTTTGTCCACCCATTGTTGGTAAAATGGCATCTGGTTTTTCTTTTTGAATGATTGTTTCCAGATATTGCCACTGAATAGGCTCAATATAAATTGCATCAGCCATTTCAGGGTCAGTCATGATTGTTGCTGGGTTAGAATTTACTAAAATAACACGATACCCTTCCTCTCTAAGTGCCTTACAGGCTTGTACTCCGGAATAATCAAACTCACATGCCTGACCAATAACAATAGGCCCTGCACCAATAATAAGAATTGATTGAATATCTGTTCTTTTAGGCATAATTCACCTTCTATTAATTTGCCGCGAGTGTTTCAATAAATGTCTCAAATAACTCAGTTAAATCTTGAGGACCAGGACTTGCTTCTGGATGTCCTTGAAAACCAAACGCTGGTTTATCTTTTAATTGAATTCCCTGTATTGAATCATCAAATAATGAACGATGTGTCACACAAAGAGATGTCGGCAATTGTTCATCTAGCGTGAATCCGTGATTTTGACTCGTGATACATACTTTTTTATTTGCTAAATTAATCACTGGGTGGTTTGCCCCATGATGACCAAACTTCATTTTGATAGTTTTAGCACCTGCGGCCAGCGCTAAAATTTGATGGCCAAGACATATACCAAATATCGGCATATTTTTATTTAATAATTCTTGTGTAGCAGCAATGGCGTAAGAACAAGCTTGAGGATCGCCAGGACCATTAGATAGAAAAACACCATCGGGATTTAATGCTAAGACCACATCGGCTGATGTTGTAGCAGGCACAACAGTTAACCGACATCCATTATCAACAAGCAATCGTAAAATATTGTGTTTCACACCAAAATCATAAACTACCACATGAAACTTAGATGGCAACTTGCGTTGCTGAACACCCGCTAAATCTACACTCCCCTCAGACCAGACATAAGTTTCTTCTGTTGTAACTTTTTGTGCTAAATCTAAACCCTTTAAGCTTATGGTCTTACGCGCTAATGCTATTGCTTGATCAACGTCAATATCATCAGCCATAATACATGCATTTTGTGCACCACTTTCGCGAATAATTTGCGTTAGTTTTCGAGTATCAATATCCGCTATCGCAACGATGCCATGTTGCAGCAAATACGCATTGAGCGTTGTTTCCGCTCTAAAATTACTCATAGCAACAGGCAGATTTTTAATCACTAAACCTGAAAGATATTGTTTATTTGATTCTTGATCTTGAGCATTAACACCAACATTACCAACATGCGGATAAGTTAATGTAACAATTTGTTGACAGTAAGAAGGATCGGAAAGAATTTCTTGGTATCCGCTCATTGCGGTATTAAAAACTAATTCACCAGTAGCAATACCCGAAGTACCAATCGATACTCCATGAAAAATAGTACCATCAGCCAACGCAAGCAATGCAGATTTATGCACTTTCTCCCCTCTGAAAACGAGTTGAATTTGCCTATTGTACCTTTATCGCCCGCCTCTGGCTACTCTAATTTTGAGTTTTTTTGTTTTTTTTATCTTGATACATCATCATATCAGCTTTCTTCATCAAATCATCAATTGTTGAGCCATCATCAGGATAAATACTGTATCCTAAACCAATTTCAAGATGGAATGTCACCCCTTTAATAGAGTACGTTGATTGTAAACTATCCATAAACCGCTTATAAATTTTATCTAAATTATCATATTCACCTATTGGTAAATCTGCTAGTACGGCAACAAATTCATCACCGGCCAAGCGCGCGCAGAACTCGGACTCACGCATAACATCTTTTAACTTTGTACCAAACTTAACCAGAACTTCATCACCATAATCATGCCCATACACATCATTAATCTGTTTAAAGTCATTGAGATCAATAAATAATAACATGACCCATGTTTTATTGCGTTTTGCACGCAAGATTGTTTCATCTAAACGTTCAATAAATTTCTTACGATTAGGTAAACCGGTCAAACTATCATAAGCTGCGAGGCTGTAAAGCAATTTTGTTTTCTTATCCAAGGCTCTTGCCAACACCCCAACTTCATCACGCAAATGTACAGGTAGATCCATCGCTTCTTTATTTTTTTTGGTGGAGTGAGAAATCATTTCGGCTAAATTTCTTAAGTCTTTTAATAAACGATTAGAAAATACATAAACTAAAATAAGCGCTAAACAACAAACCAGAATAATCACGCTCAGTAAAGTGTTAATCACTGATTTATCATGTTTAACAAGTTCATTTTTATTAACCTTAACCAGCATCGTAAATAATTTATTTTGCTTTTCATCATCGGAATATATAACTTTCGTCACTAAATCATACTTTTGATTTTTATCTATAACAGAACGGAAAGCTTCAATGTTTTTTTGCACCTTGGGTATACCATTACCTGCGCGTGCAAGATTATTTTTAGTATAAAAAATTAACGTTCTTTCTTTCGGATTAAAAATAAAAAGATCACCCGATGTCGTATAAAAATAAGCCGGATAACGTTGACCTATACTCAACAAAATTTGTCTTAAAAAAGCTTTCACATTAACATTAATAATCAGCGTGCCGAATATCTGTTGTTTCTTATCATAAACAGGCATCATAGCTCTAATGGTCGGAATCTTAGGATTTTGAACTTGACCTTTCTCTTCATTGTAATTAATTTGTGAAAAAATAATGCTGCCTTGTGATAATGTAGTTGCAGTTTTAAAGTAAGCAGTATCACCTTTAGAACTTAGTGCTGATAGATGCGTACGATATATATTATTACCTGTCCGATTAACACGAACAATTTCCTTTCCTTTATTTGAAATTCCAATATAACGTATTTGAGTATAAGCGCCATTTGCCTTCAGCATTGCTGAAAAAATTGTCGCTAACCGATTTTGCCACATCTTCAGAGATGACTTTTCTATTTTATCCTCGCCACCACTTTCTGTGCTACGAATAATACCTTGAATTGGTGGAACATTCGCCAAAACATTTAAGTCATTAGCGATATCAATAAACGCTGTTTCTATTTCGGTTGCAACAAATTTTTGCTCAGTTTCTAAATTATGCTGCGTAAAATCAGTAAGGCTACTATTAAAAATCACATAAACAGTCACGGAAATTATAATTGCAGCAATAATAATGATAAGACCCGTAAAAAAAGAAATTTTCGAACTGAGTGAAAAAAACGGCGAGAATTTCATACAAAAAAACCTAATCGTCTAAGCATCATTTACTATTAGATTACCCCATGCAAAAATAATTATAATAAACAAAAATTTTTCGATATTTATTAGTATATACCCAAACTACTCCAAAATGCGAAATTTTAATAAAATATTTTTTGTGTGATTGGACGTTCTGAGGTAAATAATAACCTGTTATTGTGCACTGAAGAACGTTCAAGCACAGAAAAAAGATAAAGTTAAAAATCGTATTTTGGGGTAGTTTGGGTATACACCCAAACTACCTCAAAATGTGAAATTTTAATAAAATATTTTTGTGTGATTGGACGTTCTGAGGCATTTTTAAAAAGGAAAATAAGTCAGTAATGCTAAATGGTTTTTACCACAAACTGAGCCATTTTACCCAACATATCAGCCATCGCACGATTGGCAGCAATAACACCTGAATATGCATCATCCCCTGGTGCAGTTGCAATCGTATTAAAGATTTTACTCGCAACTAACGTTTGTGTTGTATTATTTATGATATTAAATCGCACTGTTAATTTAAATTCACTAGGGTTTTGCATAAAGTCTTGCTCAAATGTTAATAACTGCGTATCTATTCGATAATCAGAACGACCCGTATAAGGTGCAGCGACCACCTGCCTGAAGTGATTAGTATGCTGTAAAGAGGCAACTATTAAAGGTGCCATAAGATGTGCCGGCGCACTAATCCATTTATTCTGGGCATAATATTGTATCTGATATGGCTTTTTCACATACGCCATTTTACTTGTTGTATAAGCAGGTTCAGCAATTGGTGTCGTAATGAGAACTGTTTTGCCTTTATAGGGTGCATGCACGGTATCTGTATTTACTTGTGTTAAAGTATATTGACTAATAGTTGGTGTTTTAATTGGTGAACAAGCACCTAAAATTATGGATGATATACCTAGGAAAATGAGCAAAAAACTACGACGCACAAAATAACTGACAAAGTATTTTTTTAAATATTCCATATTAATCTTCTCACTCTCCAGGCCCTGGTACTGCAGGGGCTTTTCCTCTAATAATAATAGAAGGATTCGCATCTAATTCGCCACTAAAGTCTTTTAAATTTGTCATCGTTGATTGAAAAGTTTGTACTGATGCTTGTATTTGTGGTAGTAATTGATTGTTAACATGTTGAACTGTTGCTGATGCTGCTTGCATGGTTTTATCAGCTTCATCACTAGTTCGCGATAATTTTGCAGAAATATTCTGTACTGATTTAGCACTCTCTTCAACACTATGCATCACGCGTGGTAAGGCATTACTCGCTTTCGATGTATTATCGATAATAAGATTTAATTTTTTAGAATTGTTTTTTAAATTATCAGAAAGAAATTTAAAGTTTTGAATAATATCGCGCACGGCTTCTGTATTCTGTTTATTCAAAACTGTTTTTAAGCCGCTACTAATATCATTTAAGTTATGCGTTAAATCATCTAATGCATTATCTAAACGAAAGAGTAAGGATGGCGAAGATTTAATCACTGGATATTTTTCGCCTACCTGCGCATGTAATTGTTTCGCACCTTTTTCACCACCTTGTAATTCAATATAAGCAATTCCGGTTAGACCTTGAGTTTCTAAAATTGCACGAGTATCTGTGTAAATTGGAACTTGGCTTTCAATGGCTAATTTTAATGTAACAAGCGCCGGATCTTTCTTGTAAAGACTGACATTAGCAACATAACCGATTTCAACACCGTTATACTTAACTGGGGCTTTATCAGATAATCCTGAAACTGATTCTTTCATATAGACGACATAAGTCTTGTAAGTTTTTCCACTTAAACCTACAGACAACCATAAACACAAAATAATAAAGACTACCGTAAAGCCAATAACAAATAGTCCAATTCGAAAATAATTATTTGTATTTTCCATCTATCTCATTCTTAAATTAAACAATTATAATATAACAGAATTATGCAACTTTCGCCCGTTTTGAACGCTCATTTGCAAAATAATCTTGAATTAATGGATGTGAATCTTTGACTAACTCTGCCATTGGTTTATTAGCTAAAACTTTTTGCTCACCTAAAAATGCTACGCGATCGGTAGCTGTCCATAAAGTATCCAAGTCATGAGTAACCATTACGATGGTTAAACCTAATGTAGATTTTAATTCTAAAACTAACGCATCAAGTCCACTTGCGGTTTTAGGATCTAGTCCTGCTGTTGGCTCATCTAAAAATAGAAGTTCCGGATCAGTTGCTAAGGCGCGCGCAACTGCTGCACGTTTAATCATACCACCACTTAATTCAGCAGGATATTTAAGTGCAGACTTAGCTGGAAATTGTGCCAATTGCAATTTGAAATATGCAAGTTCATGGATATCAGCTTTTGATAAGTGTGTAAATTCAGATAAAGGAAAAGCAACATTTTCAAGTACAGTTAAACCTGAAAATAATGCGCCTGATTGAAACATCATGCCCCAACGTTGTCGCAATTTTTTTAAAACGTTACCATCCGCTTGTAAAATATTTTGCCCAAAAATTTGAATACTACCTGAAGTGACTTTTTGTAGCAGTAAAATCTCACGTAATAATGTTGTTTTACCTGCGCCACTGCCACCAACAATTGCAATAACTTCATTACGATAAACAGTAAAATCTAAGCCATTATGCACGCAACTACCATCAGCAAAACTTGTCACCAAATCACGCACTTCAATTACAGTATCGTGACTCATATTATACTCCCAATGCGCTGAAAATAATTGAAAATAAAGCATCACAGACAATAATCATAAAGATACTATGAACGACACTAATGGTTGTTCTACGTCCAACGCTTGCTGCACTATTTGTCACCATGAAACCTTGAAAACAACCAATTGCTGAAATCATAATTGCAAATACTGGCGTTTTAATCTCACCAAGTAGTAAGGTTTTTAGTTTGATAACATCGCCAAATCTGGCGAGGAAATCAATGAGTGAAATTCCCAACATCATTTTGGACATCACCATGCCACCCAACAATGCAAAACAACTGGCTAAAATGGTAAGCAATGGCAAAGCAATTAATAAACCCAGTACCTTCGGCAAAACTAAAATTTCAACGGGTGATACACCAAGTGTTTTTAATGCGTCGACTTCTTCATTTAATTTCATTGTTCCAATCTGTGCTGCAAAAGCTGAACCACTACGACCAGCGACAATGATCGCCGTTAGTAATGGCGCAAATTCACGTAATAAAGATAACCCGAGCAAATCCACAACATAGATGGTTGCGCCATAGCTTTGTAATTGTGCACCAACTTGATAGGCCAAAACTAAACCAATTAAAAAAGAAAGTAATGCAACAATACCACTGGCTTGTAATCCAGCACTATCGATATTACTTAATACAGCTTTCCAACGAATAGATTGAATATTTTTAATCCAACCAAACAAATAAAAACTAATTTCTCCAAGAAACATAATAAAACTTACAACAAGTTTATTCACTGCCTCAACTTGGACACCAAGCCGCGTAATAAAATCTAATTTTTTACTGACAGCAGGCTTTTCTGTATCATTGGATAAAAGCTTTTCAAGAATAAGATTTTGTTTTTCAGATAAACCTTGAAGCATAATTTTTTTATCAGATTGTCGCAAATAATGCATGATTTTGGATAATAACCACAATCCAGCAGTATCTAAAGCCTCTACTTTTGACATATCAAATATAACTTGCTCTGAACTTGGATAAGTCTGCCTTTGATAATTATTACTTAATGTCGCAATCGTTTGTGTTTTCCAATGCCCCTCTGCATAGATAGTTTGCGCTTGGCAAGTTAAATGTGCATTAACATCAGATTTAAATTTGGGGTTGTCCATTTAACCATTCCATGTATTTTTCAACGCCTTGGCCAACTGTCATAAAGGGCGCATCATAACCAATTTCTCGTAATGCTGAAATATCCGCCTCAGTGAAACTTTGATAGCGACCTTTTAAATGCTCAGGAAATGCAACATATTCTAGCTTTGCATTTGTATGAAATTTTAAAACGCCCTGCGCAACTTCATTAAACGTTTGACTGCGCCCTGTGCCTACATTAAATATACCACTTTTTCCACTATGCGCTGCAAACCAAAGGTTTATTTTTACAACATCATCAATGTAAATAAAGTCACGGCGTTGCTCACCATTAGCATAACCGTCACAACCTTGAAATAATTTAACTTGTTGTGTATTTATCGCTTGATTATTCAAATGAAAAGCAACACTTGCCATGTTACCTTTATGTGCTTCTCTTGGCCCATAAACATTAAAATAACGTAACCCAACGATTTGGCTATGCACATTGGGTAATATTTTACGTACATACTGGTCAAATAATAATTTTGAATACCCATAAACATTTAACGGTAATTCATACTCAGGTGTTTCTTTAAAAATAGTGTTAGCACCATAAGTTGCAGCACTTGAAGCATAGATGAAAGGAATTTGGCGTTTAATGCAATAATGCAATACATCTTTTGAATAGTCATAATTGTTTTTCATCATATACTGACCATCCCATTCAGTCGTGGCAGAACAAGCGCCTTGATGATAAATGATGTCAATGACAGAATTAAACGTTTCACTTTGATGAATTTTTGTTAAAAAATCTTTTTTATCGATATAATCCATAATTTGACAATCAGCAAGATTTTTAAATTTAATACCATTTTTTAGATCGTCAACAACTAAGATATCCTCGCGTCCTTGATTGTTAAGTGCTTTAACAATATTACTACCAACAAAACCTGCGCCTCCAGTGACAATAATCATGTATTAACTCCCCCTCTGAATCTTATCAACAATATTACTGGTAGAAAGCCCGTCCTCAAATCCTAGTTGCTTGACTTCACCGCCAGCTTTTAAAACACAATCTGCGCCTGCAATTTGTTCAACTGCCCAGTCGCCCCCTTTCACTAAAATATCTGGTAGTAACTTGCAAATTAAACGCTCAGGAGTATCTTCAGTAAAGGGTAAAACCCAATCAACAGCTGACAATCCTGATAAAACTTCCATGCGACGTTGCTCAGTATTAATAGGACGATTATCTCCCTTTAACCGCTTCACTGACTCGTCACTATTAACGGCAACGATAAGCTTATCACCTAACGCCTTAGCTTGTTCTAAATACATCACATGCCCAGCATGTAATAGATCAAAACATCCATTCGTCATCACAACTTTCTCGCCTTGTGCTTGTGCCTCTTTAATCAAGTTTTGTAATTTATTTTCATCAACAATACCTTGACCAAAACTGGTGCTGGGCTCAAGTGCGCATTGTAATTCAGATAGCGCTACAGTTGCAGCGCCTATCTTGCCAACGGCAATACCCGCCGCAATATTTGCTAGCGTTGTAGCATCTGGTAATTTCATACCAGCAGCAAGACCCGCAGCTAAAACGCCAATCACTGTGTCGCCTGCGCCAGTGACATCATAAACATCTTGTGCATGCGTTGGTAAATGTAGCACGGGTTCTGATTGAGTGACTAATGTCATGCCTCGCGCACCTCGCGTAATTAACAAAGCATCTAAAGCATGTGTTTTAATTAAGCTATAAGCACGTTCAATTAACATAGTTTCATCTTTGCAGGTACCAACTACAGCTTCAAATTCTTTTAAATTAGGGGTGATAATACTTGCTTGTTGATAAACACTAAAATCATTTGACTTAGGATCTATTAAAATAGGTATACCTTGTGCTTTAGCCGCTTTAATTAAATTATGGGTATCTTGCACGCTGCCTTTGTTATAATCAGAGATAATTAATGCGCCTGCATGTTGCATATCTGCTATGCATTGCTCTATTAATACTTGATTGGAAATCGCATGAAATGCTTCTTCAAAATCTAATCGTATAAGTTGTTGATTTAAACTTAATACTCTTAATTTAGTAATGGTTGGCATATCAGCAATTCTTTGAAAATATGGCTTAATGCCTGCCGCGATTAATTGATGTTCAAGTGTATTAGCAATGGCATCATCACCACACATACTGTATAACGTCGTCTGAACACCCAAGGTGCTAATATTTAGTGCAACATTTCCTGCACCTCCTGGACGTTCTTCAACCTCGTTTACATGCACAACAGGCACTGGCGCCTCTGGCGAAATACGTGCAGTATCGCCATACCAATAGCGATCAAGCATGACATCACCAAAAACAAGTACGTTTGCATTAGTAAAATCGGGTAATTTGATGTTCATAGGTTTGATTTATCTTAATTCATTATTTAGGTATAATAGCTTTTTCAAGCGCTAAGCGCAAAACTAGGATCATTCATGAAACTCACTGAACAATTATCAACAGAAGATTATCATGGCAAGCATATTTTAGTCACTGGTAGTTCCGGTTATCTCGCCAATAATTTAATTGAGTTTTTAAGTGATATTCCATGTAAAATTACACGTGTGTCAAAAACCGGTGAGATTTTATCTTTAATTAATGGCAAAAGTGAAATTACAGATATCATCACAGATATTTCTGATGAGCATACTTGGCAACAAATTTTACCCGGGGTTGATATCGTCTTTCATTTTGCGGCGCAAACAAGTATCAGCAAAGCCAACGAAAACCCTATTTATGATCGCAATCAAAATGTCTTGCCTTTGCTCAGTTTATTAGAAACCTGTCGAAAATATCAGCATCATCCATTAATTTTATTATCGAGTACGGTTGCTATTTATGGCTTACCAGAAAACTTACCCGTCAATGAGTGCTTTCCAAATCAACCATTGTCCATGTACGAAATGCATAAGTTACACTGTGAACAGTATTTAAATTACTATATTTTTCATGGCTATGTTCGTGGAGCCTCGCTGCGCCTTGCTAATGTTTATGGTCCAGGCGTTAAAGTCGCTGCAGGTGAACGCGGCATTTTAAATAAAATGGTCAAACGTGCAATTCATGGTGAAGCATTAACCATTTATGGTGATGGTGATTTTTATCGAGATTATGTTTATATCGATGATGTCTCAAAAGCTTTTTTAACAGCAGGCTTGATGCCAGATGTTATGAATGCTAAAACCTTTATCATTGCTAATGGTGAAGCCTATACCGTTAAAGAAGCTATCCATAAAATTGCTGAAATAGTCACAAAAAAATTAGGTAAATCCATTGAAATTTCTCATGTTGCTTTACCTCAATCGGCTAATATTCTTGATACTCGAAATTTTAAAGGGAATATTACCGCTTTTTGTCAAGCAACAGGATGGCAGCCTTGCGTAAATTTTGAACAAGGCATAGACAATACTATTCGGGCATTAATATAATTAAATAATCTTTCTATTAAAACGGGAAACCCATGTGAAAAAAAAGAGAAAAAAAATCAAGTCAATATGGCATCCTAAATATTGGGGATTACACCTAGGTTTTTTTATTTTAAAGCTAATTGCTTATTTGCCCTATTCGTTCAAATATCAACTGGGGAAACTAATTGGCTTGTTATTATACTATTGTAACAAACCAATGCGACGGATTTGTGAAATTAATATTCAAACTTGCTTTTCGAATAAAAGTCATGAAAAACAAACAAAAATCATTAAAAAGAGCTTTATTAATCTTGGACGCAGTTTTACTGATGCTATGAGCTTAGC
Source organism: Legionellales bacterium (assembly GCA_002707205.1). GTDB lineage: Bacteria > Pseudomonadota > Gammaproteobacteria > UBA1113 > UBA1113. Next base: position 25,004 of record PAMH01000022.1, on the reverse strand, counting down.
ATGGATGCGTTCAGAAAAAGAATTTGATCATTTACTTCATTCAGTAAAAGGTGAAGACTATATTAATAATGCGCTAAATAGCGGCCAAGGCGTCATGCTATTATTTCCGCATCTTACAAATATGTACATGGTTGGTTATCTCTTATTAAAAAAGTTAAATATCCCTTTTTCAATTATGTATCATAGCCCTCGTAATCCAGTGTTAAAAAAGTTTGCGCAACAACGTTTAGATAAATATTGTGAAAAAACATTTAATCGCAAAAATTTAAAGCCTATGCTAGCGCATTTAAAAACAGGTCATCTTGTTTGGTATGCACCAGATTTAGACCCTGGTAAAAAAAATGCGGTATTTGTTCCTTTCTTTGGCGTTGAAGCTGCAACCCATACTGCCACAGCCAAAATTGCTAAAGCAACCGGTGCTGCGGCGATTCCTATCAGTTTTTATCGTCGTAAAGATAAATCTTTTGATATCCGCTTTCATCCTCCTTTAAACAATTTCCCTAGTGATGATCCAATTGCTGATGCACTAAATATTAACAAAACCTTAGAACCTATTATTCAGAAGCATCCCGAACAGTACTTATGGCAATATCGGCGATTTGCTACTGTACAAAAGGGTAAAATATCTATTTATAACCTTGAAAAAGGAAAAAATAAGCCATAATTATAGTTATATTAATTAACATAATAATAAATTCCGAAGGATAGAAATGGCAGAATATGATATCAAGAATAGAAGAAAAAACCCAAAAGATGATAACGAAGATGATGATGGTGGTGAAGGCGCACGGGAATTACAATGGCAATCTCGTCTTTATGAAACTTATGAAGCTATTCATGAAGCACATCAAGGTGAAAAAGCGCCTACCGAAGGATTTCAAAAAACACAAGAAAGTAACCCTAGTGATGACCCACTACTCAATCGTGACTTACATCCACTAGCGCAAGAAGCATATTTTTCAGGCATAGATAATACAGCAGATAATAGTGTCCCTTCTGAAAATACAGACCCTAACATACGTGCTGAACTTAAAAAACAATTAGAGTATAAGCTACAATTAAGTAATCAACCTAAAATGTCTAATACGCCAACACCAAAACCTTATTAAGAGTAAATCATGCTATATCCAAGTTTAGCTAAAAATATTATATACGGCGATTTGAATCAAGTTAAATTGTCGATAGAACATCAAGGTGAAAATATTCATGAGTTAGATGAATATGGCTATACACCATTAATTGAAGCATGTATTTTTAATAAAATTGAGATGGTAGAATTTTTTCTAGCGCAAGGTGTTGATGTTAACTACCCAAGTATCACAGGACACACGGCATTGCATTGGGCTGTAGAAAACAATAATATTGAAATTGTAAAAGTACTTTTAAAGCACGATGCTAATCCTAATGCGTATTCTCGCGCTAGCCAACCCTTATTAATTCTTCCCTTACTCAGGCAACAAACTCATTTGAAAAATCTGTTATTCGAACATGGTGCTGACCTATACTTTGCACAAGATTATATTGCCACAAAGCTACTTGCACATCGTTATGAACTCGTGGGGCATGTTGACATTGCAGATAGTAAAGGAAAATATATAGAGCTCGATTTGGAAGGTTTCTTTCTTGAATTTACGATTAATGTGATTCAACATTCTTTAGGACGTTTTAAAAATCATTTTAGTGCTAAACATTTAACACAATACTTTGGCTATTTACAACATATCATTAATGCATTTTCATCAGCAAACGAGTTAATTAAGTATCAACATTTTTCAATTAAAACTGAGCAATACGACAATCGCATTAATCAACTTTTAAATACGCCATTACAACTCATACCATTAGGTTATGAAGGACACGCGATATGTTTTGTACGTTACAAAAACATTTTAGTAAAATGTGATCGTGGCGCTGAAAGTAAAAAATATGGTAGTGTCGTTATTTATCGTATGCAAAAACCACATAATTTTAATACCGCGTATATCAAGCAATTAATGTATACAAAACAAAGTAAAAAAAATATTGTTGACTTACTGCCACAATATCTTGATTTGGTTCCAATCACACAACTTCCTATTCCAGCGCAAGTTACAGGCAATTGCTCTTGGGCTAATTTAGAGGCTGCTGTGCCAACACTTTTATTTTTATTACTTATGGATCAATATCAAACAAGCAATAATGATCAGATACTAGATTGCAAAGAACAAGCGTTAACAATTTATCAAGATTGGTATGCTTGGGATCAGCAAACAGCATTGCATGAATATATTGTCGAAACACATAAAGCACAGGGACAACGTAAAATTTGTCGTGTTATGTTACTCGCAAACTTTATTTTTCAAAAATTAAACTATCAACGCATAGAAGATTTATATATTGCAGAGAAAATATTACCCATCTTAATGCAACCAGATACTCAATATGTGCTTGCTGCTTATAAAGCTATTTTTTATGATAAATATCGAACAGAAAAAGGCTCAAACCTTGTAAATTTAATTGAATTATGCGGATATAGTTTTAAATATCATGAATAGTTAAACTTTTTCCTTAACATTAAAATCAGTTAATGCCAAAAAATATACCAATGAAAATAACCAACCCAATCCAATGATTATTTTTAAATGCTTTAATACAGTTTTCCGGTTTTAAATTTTTAATTAAGTATTGCTGGTGAATCATTAAGCTTAATGTCGCCACACATGCAATAAAATAACAACTATTTAATTGAGCAAGAAAACCAAGGTAAATTAATAATAAGAGGAAAAATATTTGCATAACTGCAATTGCAAAGCGTTCATAACGCCCAAAAAAAATAGCCAATGATTTTACCTGAATATGTAAGTCATCTTCTCTGTCAGCTATCGCATAAATAGTATCAAAAATAACCGTCCATAACACAACTGTTACATATAGTATCCAACCTAAAATGGGAACTTCCCCTTGAATGGCAGCAAAGGCCATAGGTATCGCTAAATACCAAGCCAGGCCAAGAATTAATTGTGGAAAATAAATAAACCGTTTTGTAAATGGATATATGCTACTTAACAATAATGCAATGCCTGCAATAACAATCGTCAGGAAATTTAATTGCAAAACCAATAATAATCCACAAAAGCATAATAATAAAAATAATATGATTGCCTCTCTTAAAGAAACAGCACCCGTTGCCAATGGACGTAACTTAGTCCTTGAGACATGGCCATCAAATTTACGGTCAGCAATATCATTAATCACACAACCCGCTGGGCGCATAATAACAACACCTGCAATAAAAATACTTAAAATCGGAAGTGGAGGCATCCCATTTGCTGCTAACCATAAGCCCCATAGAGTAGGCCATAACAATAATAAAATACCGATAGGTTTATCAAAGCGCATTAACTGCCAATAAGCAATTATTTTTTGTTTGAATGACATTAAATTCCTTAAAATTATTTATTCATCAGGATTTTCAGACGTATCCGTGGAAGTAGTCGTTGATTGCATTGCAATCACTATATTCGTTAATGCATTTAATTGCTTTTTTAATTGATTCATTACCGCAACTTGTTGTTTTTGTGCATCGTACATGAGTTGCAAGCTTTCATTAATTTGTACAACAAGTTTAGCAATGGCCTCATCAGTAATCGGCATTTTTTTATTGCCCGTATATTCTGCTGTTTTATCGGAAACAGTAGACTTGACTTTCCTAGCCATTTCAGACATTTTTTCAGTATCACCAACTGCATCTTTGGCTTTGTTTGCTAGCTCATTACCAAACGCTTTTAATTTTTCAAGATCGGTTAACTCTGAAAATTTTGGAATTTTAACCATCACTTAATCCCCTTGTACGTAGTATACCCAAATGATTTTGAAAAGCGAAATTTAAACATTCGCGTAATTTAGAGACTATACTTATATAAATTCTTTAATGAGTAAAACTAGTTCAGCTAGAGATTAAAAAGCCTTGTTTGATGCTTTTTAGTTAAACTAAGAATGCCATAAAGAAAATAACACTAAAATCATAAAAATTTTATGTCATCATAACAAAGTATAGCATTACTTCAATATTATCTATTCAAATATGCATTTGATCATATGAGTAATACAATAAATAACTTTAGCAAAATTTGAGTATTAATAAAAAATAAATCATTTATATTTTAGATAGCTATAGCATTTTAAGGAATTACGCATGATTCTAAAGAACTCATTTGCAAATAGACTCGATGATAACAAAGAAAGAAAAACCTCAATTAAAAAATTAAAGTATAAACTGATAACTATTTTTATTAGTATCTTTGTACTAATTTCTATATCAATGCTAATTAGCTACCACTATATCTATAAAGCTGAACTTAAATTAGATTTGTTTTATCAAACCGACTTTAAAGAAGTTATTGTTGCCTATGAAATAACAAATTTATTGGAAAACACGCAATCTAATATACGACAGTTGCTAATTGAATACACTATGCCGCAGAAAAATAAATTAAACGCAACAAAAAAGCAAATAATTAAAAATAAAGAAAGTATAGAAAAAAATATGCTTATCTGGAAAAATATCATGAAAAAAGATTTTGACAACAGCTTTGACAGTAAAGAAAGAAGTGAAGAATTTGAACAAATAAAATTATTATCAAAACTTGAACTCGGGCTGGAACAATACTTCATCTCAATTAATAAATTAATAAAAGACTTAAATGAAAATAATATCAAAAATGCTCATGCATTATTAAATGAAAATTTAGAACCAAATTTCAGACAATACTTTGCTCTTATTAAATCCGTTAAAAACAACTCGAAAATTGAAGTATCAGATAATATTAAATTCATCATCTATCAAATGAAAAAAAGTATTTCTTTAGGAACAATTTTTTTATTTTCAGCTTTTTTAATTACAATATTTTTGGGATATTATTTTACTCGAGCAATTATCGCTAAGCTAACTAATTATATAAAAGAGATACAAGCTGCAAAAATTAAAATGACACATATGGCACGTCACGATATGTTAACCAACTTACCCAATCGTCTTTTTTTTGACGAAGAACTACGTCGTGTTGTTTATAAATCTAAACGGCATAATAAAATTTTTGCATTATTGATTCTAGACCTTGATAAATTTAAATCTATTAATGATCGATATGGACATGGGACTGGTGATGCTGTCTTAAAAATTGCAGCTGAAAGACAAAAAAAAGTGTTACGTGCTGAGGACATTGTAGCACGCGTAGGTGGCGATGAATTCATCTTGATTTTAACAGAAATAAAAGAACCTAGAGATGCTGGACTCGTTGCACAACATTTATTAGAAGCGTTCAATAAACCCTATATTGTTGATAATCAACAAATCAAATCGTCGATTAGTATTGGAATCGCTAACTACCCTATTTCAGCGACAACGCCCGAAGATCTGATTAAAAGTGCTGATGTTGCTTTATACCAAGCAAAAAATTGTGGTCGTAATAATTATATATTTTTTAGCAATGAAATTGGCGCCCAACATCAAGCGAAATTAGAAATGGAAACTTATTTATGTGATGCAATTGAGAAAAACCAATTCTATTTAGTTTATTTACCTTTATATTCAACAAACAATAAAAAAATCAAAGGTGTTGAAGCGCTAATTCGATGGGAGCATCCCAAATTAGGGTTAGTATTACCCAATATCTTTATTCCAATTGCAGAAATGCGAGGACTTATGGTTGCAATAGGTGATTGGATTATTTCTACTGCATGTGATGAGTTTAAAAAAATATCCGGAAACTTCAATGATACATTTCAACTCTTTCTAAATATTTCACCTTTTCAACTAAATAATGCTTTTCCTGATAAGCTCAAAAAAATATTAGAAAAGTATGAAATTAAATCACAACAAGTAGAACTTGAAATCAATGAAACAGCAATAATGACATCATTAATTGGCTCAGAAGACATACTTAATCGCTTGCAACACATGGGCATTAATGTGGCTATAGATGACTTCGGCACTGGATACTCATCACTGAGCCGACTTGAATCATTACCTATACGTACCCTTAAAATTGATAGATCATTCATTAAAAATATTATCTCTAATAAGGATAATGCAATTATTGTATCTTCCATCCTTGCATTAGCAAAAAAATTAAATATTGATGTCGTTGCAGAGGGCGTTGAAACAGAGCAAGAATTTTTATTTTTACAAGAGAATGGTTGTCCTAATGTACAAGGGCACTATTTATCAAAACCTGTAATTGCAAATGAACTTATCCAATGTATTCATGACAAAAATAAATAAAGAGCGAGGTTAGATGAAAGAGAAACTCAGTTATAACATGATTAGAAAATTAAAAATGCAGTTATTTTTGGTGTTTTTCATTCTTACAACCACTTTGATACTAACTGTTTGTACAGCATATTATTTTGTTTATAAAGCAGAAGTTAAAAGTGAAAATTTTATTGATTTAAATTTACAAGAGATTTTATATGCTGGGCAAGCTGGTGACTATTTTTCTGAATCACAATCAAATTTACGTGAATTGATGCTGGAAGCTGAATATGGCAGGATAGAAGAAGTTATTTCATCAAAAGTTATTGTTGAAACTAACAAACAAGAAATGAACCAATTATTTACAAAATGGGAAAATGTTATTAGACAAGAATTGGTTATTTCTAAAAATCAACCTGATGATCAATTAGCTTTAAAAAACTTACTGCTTCTCAGAGGAAAAATCAAAATTTATCATCAATTACTTGATAAATTTATTAATGCCTACAATAATCAGGAATATAAAAAATATCATATGCTTTTTGAATATGAAATAGAACCTTTATTTAGAAAAACACGTCCTATTATTTCTTCCTTAAAAAAACACGCTGAAAATAAAGCTGTGAAAGATATTCATGAGATAGTTAATAGATTATACCTTAGCGCTGTTATTGCTTTTAGTCTAATTATTTTATTATTAATTTTATTTAATATATTTGGTTACAAATTAACAAAAAAAATAATTGCGAAATTATTTGATTTAATTAAAAAACTTAAAGCAGAAAAAAATAAAGTGCTACATTTAGAAAAACATGATGCATTAACAAACTTATCCAACCGTATATTTTTCAATGAAAAATTAGCAGAAAAAATCAAACTCGCGCCCTTTAATGAAAGGATTGCTATTATATTCATTGACATTAATAAGTTTAAAATGATTAATGATAGTTATGGTTATAATATTGGTGATATGTTATTAAAAAATTTAGCTTTTAGACTACATAAAGTTTTTAAAGATGATAGTACACTATCCAGATTAAGTGGTGATGAGTTTGCTATTATTGTAAATGATGCAGAGAAAAAAGATATTAAATTAACTGTTCATCAATTATTAAATGAAGTTAATGCAACTTACTTCTTAGCTAAAAAGCTTATTCATTTATCTGTTAGTATCGGGATTGCGTTTTATCCTGATGATGCACATAATTCAGATGACCTTATCCAAAAAGCAGATATTGCTTTACTTGAAGCCAAAAAATATCACAATGGTAATTATCAATTTTACACATCCGCATTGGGTGTACAATCTCAAGAAAAATATCAAATCGAAATTGCATTAAACGAAGCTATTGATAAAAAACAGCTATATATAAAATATCAACCTATTGTTTCATCTGATCATAAATTAGTTGCTATTGAAGCTTTGTTAAGATGGAAACATCCTGAGCTAGGAATGATTTCTCCTGATATATTTATTCCTATTGCAGAAGAATCAGGTTTAATTAAACCAATAGGTGAATGGGTTATAAAACAAGCTTGCTATGAGTTCTCTCATGCGTATAAAAAAAACACGGCTATAAAACTTTATCTAAATACATCCGTTAAACAACTTACCTCTGATTTTGCTGATATGTTAATGAGTTGTTTAAATGAAAATTTACTACAAACAAATCAAATTGAAATTGAATTGACTGAAACTGCTATTATGAATACAGATATAGATCATGAAAATTTATTATGCTGTCTTAGCAAACTCGGTATTAATGTTGCTATTGATGATTTTGGAACAGGGTATTCATCATTAGCCAGACTTAGATTATTACCAATCAGCACACTCAAGATTGATCGTTCTTTTATACAATCTATTGCTGAAAATATAAATGAACAAGCCATTGTGGTTTCTATCTTAAAGCTATCAGAAAGTTTAAATATTAATGTTATTGCAGAAGGCATTGAAACCAAAAAACAATTGAATTTTTTAGTTAACCATGGATGTCATCTACTTCAAGGTTATTATTTTTCAAAACCACTTACAATCAAACAATTAAAAACGTGGGAGTATCACCATATCAATCATCATACAAAATCAACTAACTAATTTAAAATAGCTTTTATAATAAACCTATCGCATATTGATGCGCTTACTTTCCTGCCAATCTGAAACCTTTATTTTACTAAATACATAATATTAATATTTTCTTGAGTTTTCATTTAAGTTTTAATATTATTAGTTTTAGATTAATAATAGATAATAAAATAAATAATGACTCATTGGGTTGTGATAACTGGTGCAACATCAGGCATAGGTAAAGCGCTTGCATTACATTTCGCAAAAGAAAATTATCATGTTTTAGCGCTTGGTCGTAATACAAGTGCATTAACAAAGCTTCAGAACATGAGTAAAAACATTAAGGCAGTTAATGTAGATTTATTAACAAAAGATGCCATTACTAAGATAAAAAAAAGTTTTTTACAGAATGATAAACTTCAATTTTTGATTCATTGTGCCGTTAGTGCGGAACCATTTGTTGGTTTAAGTGATCTAACACTTAATGATTTTAATAACATCATGCAGTTAAATACTTATATTCCCTTTTATTTAACAACACAATTAAGCAAATTCTTTAATGAAAAAACCAGAGTATTGTTTATTAATTCAGATTATGCACCTCCCGAGGGAAAATTCCACTGCAATATCTCTGGTGCCTATGCCATATCTAAGGCTGCACTGGCTAAAGCAATTCAGTACTTACGTGCTGAGCGGCCAGAATTACTGATTGCTGAGTTTAATCCTGGCTCTACTCATACACCATTACTTGAAAAAATATATGATAAGATTGCACACCAACCTCATTTCTTTAAAAAAAATAAGACTAATATAGCAACACCTGAAGAAGTTGCTTTCAGTATATTTATACTATTAACACAAACAGATGATTCAACTTATTCTATGAAAAATTGGGATCATCTTAATATGGATAAGTTTATCTCTCATGGTCTAGATAAAACTTATCTTAATAAGAAGTGTCCTCAACTGACTTTGCAGGCAAAATTATAATATTTTTTGATACAACGAAAATTTATTATCAAATCTAAAAATTAATGCTACTGATGTTCTCTTGTCTCACTAAATTTTACATCCGGCCATCGTTCTGTCATTAATTGTAAATTAACATAACTGGGTGCTAAATAAGTTAGATTATCGCCACCATCTAATGCTAAATTAGCATGTGCTTTCTTTTTAAATTCTTCAAATTTTTTTGTGTCGGAGCAGCTAACCCAACGAGCCATTGCTACTTGAATATCTTCATAGACACAATCAACGTTATATTCATTTTTCAACCGGTGAGCAACAACATCAAACTGCAAGATACCAACCGCACCTAAAATTAAATCATTATTCATTAAAGGTCTAAATACTTGCGTTGCACCCTCTTCTGATAATTGAATTAATCCCTTTTGCAATGCTTTTAACTTCAATGGATCCTTTAAACGTACACGTCTAAATAACTCAGGCGCAAAATAGGGAATACCAATAAATTGTAAGTCTTCACCTTGACTAAAAGTATCACCAATTTGTAATGTACCGTGATTGTGAATACCAATAATATCGCCTGCATATGCTTCTTCTGCTTGTGTTCTATCACCAGCCATAAAGGTCAAGGCATTACGTATTTGTATATCACGTCCTATACGTACATGTTTAGGTTTGATGCCATTCACATATTTACCAGAGCATATACGCATAAATGCAATTCGGTCACGATGTTGCGGATCCATGTTTGCTTGTATTTTAAAGACAAAACCCGAAAATTTTTCTTCTGTTGCAATAACTGCTCGCGTTTTCGTTGCATGCTCACTTGGTTTAGGTGCATGTTCAACAAAGCTATCTAATAATTGTTTAATACCAAAACTACTTAATGCCGTACCAAAAAAAACTGGTGTTTGTTTACCCGCTAAATAAGCAGTTTTATCAAAAGTATGACTTGCGCCTTTCACTAATTCAATTTCTTCACGAAGATTTTCTGCATCTTTACCTAATACCGCATCTAATTCTGGATTATTTAGACCATCAATATATTTTTCTACGCCTTGCTTGCTTGAATCACCTTGTTGAAATAAGTAAACACGATCTTCATAAAGATGATAAATCCCTTTAAAAATTTTACCCATACCAATTGGCCATGTGATTGGCGCACATTGAATATTTAATACAGACTCAATTTCATCAAGTAATTCAATCGATTCACGACAGTCTCGATCAAGCTTATTCATAAACGTGTAAATGGGCGTATTTCGTAATCGACAAATTTCTAATAATTTAATCGTACGTGACTCTACACCTTTCACGGCATCAATGACCATCAACGCAGAATCAACTGCTGTTAATGTACGATATGTATCTTCCGAAAAATCTTCATGTCCAGGTGTATCTAATAAATTAACGATGGCTTCTTTATAAGGAAATTGCATCACCGAGGTCGTCACAGAAATACCTCGCTGTTTCTCCAATTCCATCCAGTCAGAGGTAGCATGTCGACTGGCTTTACGTCCTTTGACTGTTCCTGCCAGTTGAATAGCGCCACCAAATAACAGCAGCTTTTCAGTTAATGTGGTCTTACCTGCATCGGGATGCGAGATGATAGCAAAGGTTCTTCGCTTATTAACTTGATTAATAAAGCTATTATCACTCATCATTTATTACCTTTTTTCTTGTCATGTACATTTGTCATTAAACATTTTCTGATTTTATAGATATTTTGTATATAAAATAGCATCTTCACGGCCATTGCCCAAAGGATAATAACCTTTTCGCTTACCTACAATATTAAATCCTAGTTTTTCATATAATTTTTGTGCATAAATATTTGATTGTCGCACTTCTAAATAAATCAGTTTACTGCCATCTTGTTGCATATCATGAATAAGATGCTGGAGAAAATAGAAACCTAATCCTTGGTTTTGAGACTGTTGACTGATGGCAATATTAAGCAAGTGCGCTTCTTCTAATACATGCATCACAATACAATAGCCGATAATAACCTCTTCGCATAGAAGAACTACACACTGATATCCAACTTGCAAACAGTCAGCAAAAATTTTGGCATTCCAAGGATCAATATAATTTTCCGCCTCAATCTGACTCACCTGATGAATATCACTAGCGACCATTGTACGAATTGTTAGTGTTGCTTGTGTTAACTCCATCATAAGGCTTGCTAGCTATCTACTTTTTTATCGTTCAGCATTATTATTGCTAAATTTTCGACTATGCGAAAATTTAGCAAATTACCTTGATTATTTATCTTTCTTTTTCTTTGGGAGATAAAGATCAGTAATTGTTCCCTCAAAAACTTCTGTTGCCATCGCAACAGATTCAGATAGCGTAGGATGTGCATGGATGGTTAATGCAATATCCTCTGCATCACAACCCATTTCAATTGCTAAACCAATTTCCGCAATTAATTCACCCGCATTTGTGCCTACAATACCCGCACCTAAAATACGATGAGTTTCAGCGTCAAAAATTAACTTAGTCATCCCTTCTTCACGTCCTGTACTTAGCGCACGTCCGCTTGCCATCCAAGGAAAGACACCTTTGTCATAATTAATACCTTGTTCTTTTGCTTGTGTCTCTGTTAAACCAACCCATGCAACTTCAGGATCGGTATAGGCGACTGATGGTATGCAGCGAGGTTCAAAGAAATGTTTTTTACCGGCGATAACTTCCGCCGCAACACGCCCCTCAGCGACAGCTTTGTGGGCTAACATAGGCTGTCCGACAATATCACCTATCGCAAAAATATGTGACACATTTGTGCGTAATTGATTATCAACAGCAATGAAACCGCGTTCATCTACATTGACACCGGCTTTATCCGCATCAATTAATTTACCATTTGGAGTACGACCTACAGATGATAAAATACGATCAAAACGTTGTGGTTTTTCTGGTGCTTGCTCACCCTCAAAAGTTACCCATAATCCATCTTTTTTGGCTTCAACTTTTACTACTTTTGTTTTAAGCATAATTTTTTCATATTGCTTTTCAACAAACTTATGAAATGGTTTTACAATATCTTTATCGGCACCAGCCATTAAGCCATCAAGCAATTCAACAATTGTAATTTTAGCGCCTAGTGCTCGATAAACCGTAGCCATCTCTAAACCAATGATACCTCCGCCCAAAACAAGCATTTCACCCTTAACATCTGCTAATTCTAGTGCGCCTGTTGAATCTATAATGCGTGGATCATCAGGTAAAAAAGGTAGTTTGACTGGTTTTGAACCTGCAGCAATAATGGCATTATCAAAAGTGATATTAATTTTTGTACCATCGGCTTGCTCTACCTCAATAGCTTTATCTGAGGTAAAACGGCCATAGCCATTAACCACATCAACTTTACGCTGTTTAGCTAGTGCAGATAGACCACCGGTTAACTTGCCGACAACTTTCTCTTTCCATTGACGAATTTTATCAATATCAATTTTAGGTTTATCAAACACAATACCGCAGTCTGAAACATGCGCTGCTTCATCAATGACTTTAGCCGTATGTAATAACGCCTTAGAAGGAATACACCCAACATTCAAACAAACGCCACCTAATGTATTAAAACGCTCAATTAGAATAACTTTTTTACCTAAGTCTGCTGCTCTAAATGCTGCAGTGTAACCACCAGGGCCGCTACCTAAAACTACAACCTCTGCATGTTTATCTGACATTTTTTTCTCCTATAACAATAATTTTTATGCAAAAATATTTGCGATCGTATTTGCTAAATCTTTAGATAAATATGGACTTGCTTGATCAAACTTCAAATTCATTTTATCTGCGCTACTAATTACACGGGTGCGATACTTATTCCAACTGGCATTATTTTGTGACGTTAATGTTTGTGTTGTACTCGTTCCTTGCTTTAACGTCGTAGTGCTGGATTGGTGAACGCTACTATGAGCACGCTCAGAAATTTGCACGTCTGTATCAATAATAAAACCAATATTTTTAAACATCGCATTGGCTACATTTCCCACTAAAGCACCAGCAATAGCGCCCACAGCAATATCAGTACTGCTGCCACCGATAGCGCCAGCTGTTGCACCAACGGCAGCACCAGATACCGTACCATCAACACCCATTTTAGCTTTATTGGGTTCAACTTTACCTGCTTTCAAAATATTCACTTGTAATAAATAATGTGCTTGTGTTGGTGAGCCGACAATCTTATAGCCTTTCTTTTGTAAATCACTCACTAAATAAGATTTAATCGACAAATTTTGCTGATCTGAGGTATTACGAGTTTCAACATAAACAGTTTTCATACTACTAGGTACAGGTTCTAAGAAAATAGAATCTGTCATTTTAGTGTGTGTTTGTAAACTTGTATCATTAAGTGCTGTTTGAGTTGCCATACATCCTGACAAACTCAATAAAACTACACCATAGGCAAATAATTTTATAATTTTTTTCATTGCATTTTACCTTTTAAATACCTCAGCTCACAAACTCATATTATAAAATTAATTGGCGAATATCACTAAGCGTTTCACTTAATAATCTTGAGAATCTTGCGCCATCTGCTCCATCAATAACGCGGTGATCATAAGATAATGATAACGGTAGCATTAATCTTGGTACAAAAGTTTCATTTTGATAAACCGGTTTGATTTGTGATTTAGAAACCCCAAGAATAGCGACATCTGGCATATTTACAATTGGTGTAAAAGCTGTACCGCCAATCCCGCCTAAGCTTGAAATTGTAAAACTACTACCCTGCATTTCATTAAGCGATAGACCTTTGGTTCGCGCTTTTTCACTCACTGTTGCTAACTCTTGTGAAATTTCAAGAATCCCTTTTTGGTCAACATCACGTATTACAGCTACAACTAAACCATTAGGCGTATCGACGGCAACACCAATATGAAAATATTTTTTCAAGATAAGCTTATCACCTTCTGGCGCCAGAGACGCATTAAAGTGTGGAAATGCCTTCAATGCAGCTACCGCAGCTTTCATGATAAATGCAAGCGGTGTAATTTTAACGCCTTTCGCTTTATAGGCAGCATTTTGTTGCTTTCTGAATGCTTCTAATTCGGTGATATCTGCCTCATCAAACTGAGTCACATGAGGAACAACAATCCAATTACGTTGTAAATTTTTACCCGATATTTTTTGAATTTTAGATAGTTCTTTAGTTTCAATTTCACCGTATTTACTATGATCAACCTCTGGCGCCGCAGGTAGTGAAAATCCTGAGCCATTCATCGCTTGCCCACCTTGAGCCTGCTGCATAATCGGTTTAACATAACCGTGAACATCTGATAACTGAATTCTGCCTTTACGACCTGTACCTGAGATTTGGCTTAAATTAACGCCTAGTTCTCGTGCTAATCGACGCACAGCAGGCCCTGCATATAAATCCGTATTATCTGTAGCTTCTGATACGGCTTCTTCAACTTGTCTCGTTGAGTGTTTTGTTTCCTCGGCTTGTGGCTCTGCTGCTTTTGGCGCAGATTCTGAGCTTGGTGTTTTTGCTTTTTCGTCACTTGCTAAAACTTGAGCGAGTTTATCACCTGTTTTAACTTTATCTCCCACTTTTATATATAATTTTTCTAACTTACCATTTACTGATGACGGTACATCCATTGACGCTTTATCGCCTTCAAGAGTGACAATTGCTGTATCTGTCGTGAGTTCATCACCATTACTAACCAACAATTCAACCACATCCACCGATGAGTCTGTGCCTAAGTCAGGAAAATATATCGTCTGTGATACAGCATTATCCGAGGCTTTTTGAGCTACCTCACTGTTGTGAGATTTATTATTTTCCTCTGATTTTTCAGCAGTAGCGGCATCTGACGTTGAGGCATCTGCTTCAAGGGTTAATACCAAATCACCTTCGCCAATTTTATCGCCAACTTTAATTTTTATAGCCTTAACAATGCCCGCATGCGATGCAGGTACATCCATGCTTGCTTTATCCGATTCTAATGTCACAATCGGATCTTCAATTTGAATTTTATCACCAACTTTGACTAAGATTTCAATCACGTCAACTTTTGAATCTGTCCCGATATCAGGAACTTTAATTTCTTGTAATTTAGACAATGTGCTTCTCCTGCTTAAACAGTCATTGGATTAGGTTTATTCGGATCAATACCAAGTTTTTTCCGCGCTTTTAATAAGTCGGCTTGCTTAAATTGTCCTAAATCAGTTAATGCTTTTAACGCGGCATAGGCGACATGCGGTGCATCCACTTCAAAAAAGTAACGTAACTTTTCACGGCTATCACTACGACCAAATCCATCTGTTCCTAAAGTAACATAATGTTTATCACCAACATAAGGTCTGATTTGTTCAGCGTATGCACGAATATAATCAGTCGCAGCCACTAAAGGCCCTTCTGTTTTTTCAAGACATTTTTGCACATGGGAAGCATCTACTTTTTTATCTGGATTATAATGCTGCCATCTTTGTTTATCTGCAGCTTCCCTCGTTAATTCATTAAAACTTGTTACGCTCCAAATATCTGCTGCGATATTATAGTCTTTTTCAAGTATTTCAGCAGCTTTCATCACTTCTCGTAAAATTGTACCTGAGCCTAATAACTGTACCTTGGTTTGTTTCGCTTTAGCTTTCGCTTTTTGTAACAAATACATCCCTTTAATGATATCTTTGTCACAATCTTTTGGCATAGCTGGATGATGATAGTTTTCATTCATCACTGTAATGTAATAATGCAGATCTTTTTGCTCAACATACATCTCTTGTAATCCATGTTGAATAATCACAGCTAATTCATAATCAAAAGTAGGATCATAAGTACGACAATTAGGAATTACATTTGCAAAAATATGCGTATGACCATCTTGATGTTGTAAACCCTCTCCTGCCAATGTTGTCCTACCAGCAGTACCGCCTAATAGGAAGCCGCGTGCACGCATGTCACCAGCTGCCCATGCTAAATCACCAATACGTTGATGACCAAACATAGAATAATAAATATAAAACGGCAACATGGGTAAATTATTAGTACTGTAGGAGGTTGCTGCTGCTAACCACGAACTAAATGCACCAGCTTCAGTTAAACCTTCCTCTAATAGTTGGCCATTAACACTTTCTTTGTAATACATTAATTGAGATGAATCAACAGGCTTGTATAATTGCCCAACCGGCGAATAAATACCAATTTGCCGAAATAAACCTTCCATCCCAAAAGTACGACATTCATCGGGAATAATCGGTACGATACGATCACTAATATTTTTATCTTTTAACAAGTGATTTAAAATTCGGACAAAAGCCATCGTTGTTGAAAATTCACGCTCGCCACTGTCTTCAAAGAATGTATCAAACGTATCTAAACTTGGTATTTTTAAAGTTTCATCACTTTTTGCCCTACGATGTGGAAACTGACCGCCTAATTTTTGACGACAATCTAAAATATAATCAATAATTTCTTTCTCAGGCTTTGCGTAAGGCGCTTTTGCAACGTGTTTATCATCAACAGGAATTTCAAAACGATCACGATAACTAATAATATCAGACTCGCCTAACTTCTTTTGTTGATGTGTCGTATTTTTACCACGGCCAATATCACCCATCCCGTAGCCTTTGATGGTTTTTGCAAGAATGGCTGTTGGACGTCCATTTTTGGTATTCACTGCCTGATGGTATGCTGCAAAAACTTTACGTGGGTCTAAGCCACCAAATAATAATTGATGTAACTGCGTATCACTATAATCTTCAACCATCGCAAGTAAATCAGGATCTTTGGCAAAGAAATTTTCACGCAAATAGGCACCATCATTGGCTTTTAGTGTTTGGTATTCACCATCGATGGTTTCCATCATTAATTTTTTTAATTTGCCATCAATATCCTTGGCTAATAATGCATCCCAATTTGAATCCCAAACAATTTTAATAACGTTCCAGCCCGCGCCGGTAAAGACACCTTCAAGATCTTGAATAATTTTACCATTACCACGAACGGGGCCATCTAAGCGTTGTAAGTTACAGTTCACTACAAAAATTAAATTATCTAATTGCTCTTTTACCGCAATACTTACTGCACCCAGTGATTCTGGCTCATCCATTTCACCATCACCACAAAATGCCCACACATGACGATTATCCGTATTTTTTAATTCGCGATGATGTAAATATTTCAAAAATCTTGCTTGGTAAATGGCTTGTATAGGCCCTAATCCCATGGAAACTGTTGGAAACTGCCAAAAATCTGGCATTAACCATGGATGAGGATAAGATGATATGCCTTCACCATCCACTTCTTGGCGAAAATTATCTAATTGTTTTTCTTCTAAACGGCCTGTTAAATAAGCATGCGCGTAAATCCCTGGCGAAGAATGACCTTGTATAAAAACAAAATCGCCATCATGTGCATCACTTTCTGTATGAAAAAAATGATGTAATCCAACACCGTAAAGCGTTGCAGCAGAAGCAAATGATGCAATATGTCCGCCTACATCTGGGGCTTTCTTACCCGCACGAACAACCATGGCCATTGCATTCCAACGTAAAAAAGCATCAATGCGTTGCTCTGTACTTAAATCTCCAGGATATTGGGCTTGTTGCGCAACAGGTATCGTGTTGATGTAAGCCGTTCTTGCTTTATAGGGTAAATTAATGCCCGCTTGTATTGCCGCATCTTGAAGTTGTTCTATGATAAAATGCGCTCGCTCTGGGCTTTCATTTTCGACCACATATTGTAAAGCTTCAATCCACTCTTTTGTTTCAATGGGATCGATATCGTGACTTTGATTTATATTATTTTCAGCCATTGGTAATCCTTCGATTAATCTGGGGAAGTAACCGCCAGTTTCATGTATCAATCAGGGCTTACGCAAAACACACTAATTTATCAAAATGCTATAAATCGATTTTCCTCACAGGACATGCGATTCCAAGTTTTGCGTAAAACTAAATACTTAATTATATCATAATTAAAACGACGACCCTAATAAGTTTAGCGCGAATCAAGGCGTTGTAAACGTAAATTTATGTGCAATATTTTTACAAGCCAATCTGTTTAAAAGAAACTTGTCAGACAATTTTTCTAATGAATGGCTTTACCGTCATGCCCTGTACAATAATTGCAAAAACAACAATACAATATGTCATTGTCAATATAATACTACGATAATCGCCCGCAGGTAATGAAAGTGCTAAAGCCACAGCCAGACCGCCTCGTAGACCTCCCCATGTTAATAAACTCACCATTGGCCAGTAGGCTATTTTTTTCTGTTTCATCACGCCCATAGGAATGGCTACAGTGATAAAACGAACTAATAGCACTAGAGGAATGACAGCAATACCAGCGATCAACTCAATACCCGAAATTTTTACTAATAACAGTTCAAAACCAATCATTAAAAATAAAATCGCATTAAGTACTTCATCTAAAATACTCCAAAATTGTTCTAAATAATTATTTTGATTGTCTGACAAAAAGCTGCTGCGCCCCAGATGACCTATCACAATCCCAGCAACTACCATTGCCAAAGGGCCAGAAACATCTAAAAATTCAGCAAAAGCATAACCACCGGTCACTAAAGCTAAGGTCAATAATACTGGCATATGACTATCATGAATAGGTTTTAGTAATCGTACAGTTATCCAACCTAATATGTACCCATAGGCAATACCACCAATTGCTTGTTTGAGGAAAAGTAATGACACCGAAGAAAAAGTGGGTGGCACACCATGAAACGCAACTTGATAGATAGTTAAAAAAATAACGATACCCACACCATCATTAAATAATGATTCCCCTTCTAATAGAATACTGCTTTCTTTGGGGGCTTTTAATGATTTAAATAATGCTAAAACGGCAATAGGATCCGTCGGTGAAATTAATGCACCAAATAATAAACAATAAATATATTGTAAATGTACACCGAGCAAACTTAATAAATAATAAACCAATGTCCCCACTAACATCGCCGAGCTAATAGTGCCTAATGATGCAAGAATGCTAATTTCCCATTTTTGGCGTTTTAAATGTTCCAAATGTATTGACAGGCCGCCTGCAAATAATAAAAAACTTAAAATACCATTCATGAGAAAATCATGAAAATCAATTGTGCCAGCTAAAACAATTGCTTTATGTTCTAATGCGTGGAATCCCAACGCATCGGCAAATATCAATAAACCTGAAGTTAATAACGCCGCAAACATAACACCTATTGTCATTGGCATACCAATAAAACGTAAATTGATATAAGCGACCCCGATAGAAAAAGTAATTAAAATTGCGGTTATCGTATAAAAATCCACGGATGCTCCACATGAGATAAAAAAGATATTATAACAAAATATCTTATCTCTGTTTATCCGTAATACGATTCAACAATAAAAAGGTAAGTGTATTCAACATCATTAATTTCTTTGAATTTCTTTCCACGAGATACGACCACGTTTAACCCCAGAATCAATAATTTTTCGTTTATCTATTTCACCACTAGAAGTTGCTGTATACATCTGGTCAGCGAGGAAACTAGATTCAGCAGGGACGCCAGCCTCATACAATAAACCAGAAACAAAGTTATCATTAATCTTATCGTTATCATCCAACTGGTCATCATTATTTACATCAAAAACGGCTTCACTGGGCTGCCCACCATTTTCTACTTTTGCAACCATCAACCAGCCACTACCACCAAAAGAACATGGTGAATCAGTGGTTGGAATTGTCGTATTAAAGAAAATAAATCCGCCTCGCGTCGCTGGATTAGTGATAATTCGTTCACCATCGACAAAATCAATATACCAGCCTTGGTCAGACTGGTTGGGATTATCCGCCTGATAATTAATAGTATTGTCGGTTAACGTACGTGTGTTACCTGTAGTTTGATAGGTTTGTTCAAGCAGTTTATTACGTTGAATATTTTGATCGCCGTGATCCCAAATACCGTAGAAGCTTTCTGTGGTGGTGGTAAATTTATCATTTGCAGCCAATAATTTACCCGTACCAAACATAACAATGGTATTAGGCGCATTGCCTGTTGTATCGCCCACATTTGGATTTTTAACAACAGTCACTCGTGTGGTAACTGATTGATTATTCGGAGCATTAAATAAAGGCTTAGGTCGTCCACCATTACCATAAGCACTTTGCCAATTTGATGAAGAACTACTAGAAACATCAAATGCCCATAACATACCATCTAAATCACCTGCATAAATTCTATCAATCGTACCATTGCCGTCCAAATCAACAGCACCTGGGGAAGTCAAACCATTTGGGTTACCAAGATTACCTTGCTCTGTATCAATAACGATGTAGTCTCGCCCTTCTTGCCATTCACCATTTTCACCACCATCTAAATAAACAATAAATAACTGAGCATCATTCGTACCTGTTGCATTATAACCATTACCAAAAATAGCCGCCCAACGTCCGTTATTCATTAAGCCAATCACGGGCTGACTATAAGTCTTACCTAAACGTGCATCATCCCGTGAAGTAAATTCCCACAATAAAGTATTATTAATATTTCCTGCCGAGAATTGATTAGGGTTAGTAACATCCAAAGCAAAATAGCCTCGCCCACCATTTCGATTTCCACCGATTAATACTGTGTGCCAATCAGCAGTACCGCCACCATTTGTTTTGATATATGCGTCTGCAACTGTAGGCGTTAAATCGACATAAAACCGATGTTCATAATCAGGATCAGTAAGATAGTGCAAGCCTTCATTGTTATTGATCGAAAAAATACTAGATGGAATATAAGCCATAAGTTCTTGGCCTGAACCACCATCAAAACCATGTAACATACCATCGTTTGCACCTACATAAACCACCGGTGCCCGATCTTCATTTTGTGATTTAAAAAGAGAATATTTATTATTGCCAGTTGGAAAAGGTGCGGTATCTGGCCAATTTGAATCAGGCTCTGAGACAACCACCGGCGATGAATTAATCACATCCCCAAACACACTGTCACGTACTCTAAAGCCGCGCCCCTCTAGACTGCGATCGCCTCTTAAATAATCAATACGTTCTTGTCCCCTATTAAAGAAAAAACCACCCGATAAGTCTATTATTTGCTCTAGTGACAAATCACGTAATGTTTTAAAATTAACTGCTGATGCAGTATCACGATTATAAGTAAAAATTAATCGACTACCAGGTAAGGTATTATCTAAAATAGATGCAGCTTCCCAAGCAATACCAGAAATTTCACCGGTTGATGTTAAATTTACTTTGACAAGATTTCCACTCCACTTATTAGTATTGTATTGTACGAGATAAGCGGCAGAATCTGTTGTTAAAGAAATAGTGCTAAAAGCCACTGATGCAGCCGTGCTGATTTGTGTTAAAATTGCTGCCGCTGCTGAGTTAAATGCAGCAACAAGTGAATCGGCATCATCCGCATATAAATATTGTCCGCCACCATTATCTGCCGTATCTTGCATGAGTGGATTATCTCGTAAACCTGCTGCCGCAAATCCAATCGGATAAGTTGCAACATTATTTTTTTTCACGACATCTTCTGGCGGAATCAAGTCAGGCCGCAAATCAATATCAAATAAAGCATTTGCTACATCATCTAAATAATCACTGCCTGTTGACGAGTAGGTATAACCACTGCCAGGTGGTTTCATATCATAGCTTGGTAACGCAGGTTGTCCTTGCTGTGCATTTTCACAAGGCGGTTCTCGACTAGCGCAATCGTTGTCGTAATCTTGCAATCCACTGCTGGCTGAGATATCTCTATCCTGTGTTGGCTCACCATCGGTTAGCATCAAAACAAAACTTTTTTGACAGTAATACTGTATTGGCGATTGTTGGTTGACACCACGTTCATAAGCCGGTGTACGATCAAAGACCGTGTAGGCTGATTTTCTAGTTTCATTATCTTGCTCAGGGTATAAAACCAATGTGCCATCATGTCCTTGCACAAAGTAACGCCCAATTTGCTGTAAAGATTCAGCAAGCGGCGTATTACCACTTGCGCGTATTGATTCAATTTCTCTGGTTAATGTTCGACGATTATCTTCAATATCGTCAATACCGACTAAAATTCTTGCACCATCGTTGCCATTAAAAATGGCTAATCCAACGCGCACATCTGTCAACGCATCAATAAGTGTAATTGCAGCATCTTGCGCAACTTCAAGTCGTGTATCGTTTGAATTAGGTAAACGTGTACCCATAGAGCCTGAGCTATCAATCAAAAACATGATGTTAGGCGGCACAGCGGCAGAATCTAAAATGGGACCATCAGATAGCGCAATGGGTTGTGCGTGTAACAAGGTACTCCATATGAAGCAAATACTAAGCAAAGTACTTATTAAGATTTGATTAAGTTTATTTTTTACCTTAACGCAAAACACGATTTTTTCCTGTTCTATTACTTAAAGTATATACCCAAACGACTTCAACATGTGAAATGCCCATTTAAAACTGTTTTCCATAAAAACTTTCTAACATCACATCTGCTGTGCCCGTGCCACCCGTACCACGTGAGACAATTCTAAAAACAGTAACACTGCCACCTCGTGGGTCTTGTCCGTAATTGTAAACATTAATATCTGTACCTCCTCCGTAAGTACCAACCTCTTCTATAAAATAACGGGGAGTTACAACACCAGGAATTGCTGTTGCCGTAAAAGAATTTGAGCCAGTCCAAGTACTTGCAGCAAATGGATCTGGCGCATTACCTTGCGTATACAGCCCGCCTGAGCGCCCAAAAGTGCTGGTATTTGTTAATGCCTCAATTCGCCGCTCAGCATCTCTCAATGCACTATCTGCTGATTCCATAGCTAAGTTAGTATCATTCAAATTAGCCGTAATTTTTTCTTCCAATGCCGTTGTTTGCAATGCTGTAGTACCAATTAATGTCATTACAAATAAAATAATTAAGCCAATCGCTAAAGTTGCTGCTCGTTGTTTTTTTACTATAAATATATTCATTGTTCGGCTCGATTTCTTAAAACAATGGTTCTTGTGTAAACACGTCTTAATCGTCTATCATTCGGTGTAATCGTCTGACCATTAAAGACGTATGGCGTGACTTGACCTGTCACATTATTTTCAAGAGATGCAACGACAAGATTAATTCTGACACTCACAACATCATTCATATCGGCAACACTATCCGCACGAACATAACGATCGGCACTACCATTATTATTAAGATCTTCTCCATATAAAATCAGCATATTTTCTACGCCTTCAACTAATTCTTGTGTACCATCTGCATCTGTGACGTAAAGCCCCGGATTTCCTTCATTGTTAGTACGAATGCTGTATGTACGTGTATAGGGTAAAAAAACAAATGCATCACCAAAATATACTTTGCTTAATGCTGAGGTAGTATTACCCGGACTTGCAATACCCGCTTCATGCGCTAGCGCCCCTGTGGATTGTGCGTTAGCATTAGTCACTTGAAAAATATCACCCTGCAAACAATCGCTCACTAAAACAATATCGCCGGCACGCACATCACTGCCATTGGGCACATTGATATCTGAAGCGTTAGAAGGACCATAAGGTGGTTGCACTTGTGTGCCTGAACCTATGTTCTCTGCTGCACGGATAGTAATCGTGTCACTACCATTAATCAAGTTACCACCTGAAACAGCTTGTTGTCCTTCAAGTGCAGTTGTATAACCCATCAAAGCTTCAGTATAACCACTACCTAAAGGATTGAGATGATTATTAATTTCATCAAGATTATTGATACATCCCCAAAAGTCTGTGTCACGAATATCTTTGATAAGTATTTCTGTGGCAAATTGTCCTTCTTCTTGAACACGCATTAAGGCGTTTTGAATTCGATAAGCTTGATTGCTGTTAATTAAAACATCAATCAGCCCTAAGCTCAGTAAACTGCCGACAGCAATTGCCACCATTAGCTCAACTAAACTAATACCTGCTATTTTTTTTAGGTTTAACTCGGTTATCATCATGGCTCAACACGCATTTGCACTTGTTGTTGACTATCAGCGGCACCAAAGCCTTCTTTTTCCAGCCAGCCAATAGTAATGACGTAAAAATTGCCATTGCGCACCACCGTACCAGCGCCTTGTGGTAATAGTCTTAAGTTAGCAGTATTCCATTCAAAACGATCAGTTTGTGCCATTTGTCGTGCAGAACATCTATTTGCAACACAGTTTGGGTTAGTACCCGTCCCTGACAAATTATCATAAGCACCAGTAGTGACACCTGCTTGATTTGCCCGCATCCGATCAGCCATATCAACCGCTTGTAACATCGCTTGATAGCGTAAATTAGCATTATGGGTAAATTTAATGCCAGTTACCTGCAAACCAGCAACGCCTAACAACCCAACAGCCAACAACACCAAAGTAATTAATACTTCGAGTATCGTTATTGCTTTTTGTTTTTGGCATGTCAATTTTTTCATATTTAATGCGCCATATGAATCACGAAAAATAAATATATTTATTCTCTGTTATATATAACAAGAACAAAACATGACGTTTACTTGCATGCATATCCACACTTTAGCATTTTTCAAAATACAACTGCAGAAGATATTGTATGAAGTTAAAATACCACATTTCGAGATATTTTTATGCGTATATCTTTAAGTATAGTGGGAATTTGTATTTTAAGATAAATATTTACCCCCTAAAATGGCAGGGCTTTAGTTAGGTTTTATATGAGTCAATTCGGTCAATTCCTCTGGCCACGACAAAAATCATGGTGTTATCTCCTGATAGGTTGGATTTTTCAAAATTTTAGCAACCTCTCTCAATTTTTTTACAGTTACA
>PAMH01000021.1 GCA_002707205.1 Legionellales bacterium | reverse complement strand
TTTTGAACCTTGTTTATTGTCATTATTTTTTGTTTCTTGTGCATCAGCGCGCATCGCAGCAGGTATTGGTACTTTTATTTGTTTTATTTTATCTTGATTGTCTGCGCCTTTCATTTTTACTTCAACAAAGAGCTCTTGTACCACTGGTTTTTCTTCGACAACCTGTGGGGCATTATTTTCAATAGGCTTTTCCTGTTGGTTTACTCGTTCTTTTTTAGTAGGACGGTTTGTTTTACGTTGGTTTTTTTGTGTTTTGGATGCTTTATCATTGCTATTTACTTGTTCGTAACTAGATGCATCATTTGTATAAATGATTTGTTCTTTATTTTGGTGTTGAGATTTATGGCCACGTTGTTGATTTTTATTGTGTGGACGGTTATTCGAACCTTGTTTGTTTTTACGCTGATGATATTGTTTTTGTTTATTTCGATGTTGTGAGGATTTATGGTGTTTCTTTTTTTGTTTGTTTGTTTCATGAGACGCCAAGCTAGATAGTAATTTAGCAATTGTTGTACCAATGAAGTTAATAAAAATACGACTGAGTAAGTTAGTTTTCTTTTGTTTGATAATAGGCTTAGCTGGTGTATCGATTGTTTTGACAACAGGTTCAATTCGCTTACTTTGTTGTTTAGTTTTATGGGATAAGTCTTCTAATTCAGGCTCAATAATATGAGAATAACTTGCTTTACCAATTTGGCTAGTTTGCGCCCCATAAATACGCTCGAGATGGTACTCAGGTGTTTGCATGTGTGCATTAGGAATTACCCTGATTGCAACTTTATGATGATGCTCGATTTCATCTATCATATGACGTTTTTCATTTAATAAGAAGCTTGCAACATCGATAGGTACCTGAGTAATGATTTCAGCAACGCTGCCACTCATTGATTCATGACGAATTAATCGCAAAATATATAGTGCAAGTGATTCAATGCTACGAATTGAACCAAGTCCGCTACAACGAGGACAAACAATTTGACTACCTTCACGTAAAGATGGTCGTAGACGTTGACGTGAAATCTCAAGTAAGCCAAAGCGAGAAATGCGATTATATTGAACTCGTGCTTTATCTGTTTTAATTTCTTCTTTAAAGGTATCAACAATTTTTTGTTGATGATCTTGTGATAACATATCAATAAAATCAATAACAATTAGCCCGCCCAAATCTCTTAAACGTAATTGCCTCGCAACTTCGATTGCCGCTTCCTTGTTAGTATTAAATGCTGTTTTCTCAATATCATCATTTTTTGTATCTCTTGATGAGTTGACATCAATTGAGACTAAAGCTTCTGTTTCTTGAATAACAATAGAACCACCTGAAGGCAGACGTACGTCACGTTTAAATGCGGTTTCGATTTGATTTTCAATATGGTAACGACTGAATAAAGGAATTGCACGATCATGATAAAGTTTTACGTTATCTACAATTTCAGGTCTGACTTTTTCTAAGTGTTTTTTAGCACGAATAAATAAATCTTTATCATCAATGATGATTTCGTCGATATCTTTGCGCAAATAATCTCTAAACGCACGAATTACAATGTCACTTTCTTCGTGAATTAAGCAAGGTGAACTTTGTGTTTTTCCTGCATTTTGAATAGCGTCCCAAAGTCGAATTAGAATATCTAGATCCCATTGTAATTCTTGAGTTGCCTTACCAACGCCCGCTGTTCTAACAATCAGTCCCATATCTTCTGGAATATTTAAACTGTCAAGTAATGCTTTAAGGTTTTCTCTTTCTTCGCCTTCTATACGACGAGAAATACCTCCAGCGCGAGGATTGTTTGGCATCAATACCAAGTAACAACCGGCAAGTGTTATAAATGAAGTTAAGGCAGCGCCTTTATTGCCGCGCTCTTCTTTTTCAACTTGAACAATAAGTTCTTGGCCTTCTTGTAAAGCATCAGAAATATTTTGTGGATTACCTTGACAATTTGCATGAAAATTTTCAGGTGAAACCTCTTTAAGTGGTAAGAAACCATGACGATCAGCGCCATAATCAACAAAGGCGGCCTGTAAACTTGGCACGATACGGGTAATTTTTCCTTTATAAATATTACCTGTTCTATGACTGCCAAATTCTTCGATAAAGATATTTTCTAAATATTGATCACTGGTTAATGCAATTCGTACTTCTTCTTCTTGGGTTGCATTAATAAGAATACGTTCTACACGATTGTTGTTCATGATGATAAAGTCTCCTGACGTTTGGAGAACAGTATAGAAATACGCACATAAATTTAGCGCTTATTATGTAAGCGAAGGATAGGAATAAACTATTTTTCTGTAAAACCAACCCGGTTAACTTCTTGATAATTTTATGTATTTCAATTTCTTTTTTCAGAAGTTGCATTAAATTCATTTTCAATATTCTATCTGTTCAATATAACTGGTTATAAGTTGCTATCATTCACCTTGACTCTTTTTTAAATCATTAAGAAGCGCAAGGTTATAAAATTTGTTAAGGCTATTTTCTTTGATTAAATAGCAATGAATTAAATTCATTAAATGTCACTATCGACGACATATTGACGATTGGTACGATTTTTATACGATAATTGTCAAAAGTCTTTTGAGGACATGATATAATAGCATAAATATGAATATACCACTAGCCTGTTTTGGGGGAGTAACAATAATAATGACATCGTCAGTGCACTATATTACAGCAACAGAAAATCACCACGATCAACGAATTGATAACTTTTTAGTCAGGCACTTTAAAACAGTGCCTAAATCTTATTTATATCGGATTATTCGAAAAGGTGAGTTACGGGTCAATAAAAAGCGTGTTAAAGCGGATTATCGCTTACAAAAGGGAGATATGGTTCGAATTCCACCATTAAAGACGGATGAAACAGTCTCGCCAAGAAAAATACCAACTTTTTGGAAAGATTATTTGAATAAAAGTATATTGGCACAAAATCAGGATTTTATTATTTTAAATAAACCAACCGCTATTGCAGTACATGCAGGCACGGGCGATGCTTTTGGTATTATTGAAATTTTGAGAGATATGCATCCAGCAGAGACTTTTTTAGAGCTTGTGCATCGTTTAGATAAAGACACCTCGGGTTGTTTAATGATTGCTAAAAATCGTCCTGCACTATTAAAGTTGCATAAAATGATTAAATCCCACGAAATGACCAAAATTTACACTTTAATTGCCCATGGACGATGGCCAAAAAATTTAAAATTTGTTGATTTAAAGCTTCAGCGAGGCGGTTTGTCTCAAGGGCAGCGAGGTGTAAAAGTTGATGCGGCAGGTAAATCTTCTCAAACAAGTTTTATACTCAAACAGCAGACATACGCGTTGAGTATGGTTGAAGCACAATTACACACAGGTAAAATGCATCAGATTCGTGTGCATGCCAGTGAATCTGGTTATCCCATCGTGGGAGATAAAAAATATGGTCATTGGGAAGCGGATAAAAAATTATTAAAAAACAAACAACTACAACATATGTATTTGCATGCGTCGCGCTTAGTCTTTGAATGGGAGCATAAAAAATGTCAGTTTATTGCACCATTGCCTGATTATTTTAACTTATTATTAAAGTAATTTTGGTATAGGCTTTTGAAAAAAAACGTCTTCTTTTTCAAGCATTTGTATTAAGGTAATTAATGGTAACCCCTCAAGTGCAGAGGGGTCTGAGCCAAGCAGGGCTTCAAATAAAATAATAGCTAAACCTTCGGACTTGATACTGCCAGCACACTGATAGGGTTTATCTCTTTTTAAATAATATTCAATCAGTGCTGGTGATAATGATCGAAATTTCACATCAAAAGGCACTGTTGCTAGTTGTAAATGTCCGGTTTTACTATTTAAAAGACATAATCCATTGATAAAATGACATATTTTACCATTAACGGCGCTGAGTTGCTTGACGGCATTTTCATGTGTTAGCGGTTTTCCTGTGATTTTTCCGTCAATAACCGCAACCTGATCTGAGGCAATAATAAGGCTATTAGGATTTGTTTGGGCAACCTTTTTAGCTTTTTGTTTGGCTAAACGTGAAACGAGAGCAGTAGCATCTTCATTTTTATACGCTGTTTCATCAATATCAGGCGATATAGTAATAAATGGCAGCTGGAGACGTGTCAGCAATCGTTTTCTAGCAGGAGAGCTTGAAGCTAAAATGATATTCATGACGTATTCATACCTTATGTCATCTGTGCATAAGCACGTGGTTTTGCTTCATTTTAAAGGAAGATTGAATAATTTAATAATATCTGGGAAAAAAACTTTGACAGTTTGACAGACAAACGATAAAATTCGGCTCAAATATGTCCCTTTTAGGAGTTTTATTAATGGCTGTACAAAAAAGTAAAAAGTCTCGCTCTAAGCGTGGTATGCGTCGTTCACATGATGCTTTAGCTAATCCTACATTGTCTACGGATTCAACTTCAGGCGAGATACATCGTCGTCACCACGTTACTAAGGATGGTTTCTATCGTGGTAAACAAGTTATTCAACCAGCTGAAATTATTAATACTGAAGAGTAAATAGTTTGAGTCATTTAAAAATTGCATTGGATGCAATGGGAGGGGATTTTGGCCCCTCTGTTGTTGTGCCAGCAGCTTTAATTGCCTTAGAGAAAAATCCATCTCTCAGACTAGTTTTGGTTGGTAATGAACATGAGATCAGGAAGTATCTAAAGCAAAATCAAGCAGAATCACACTCGCGTGTTTCTATTCACGCAGCATCCCAAATTGTTACCATGGATGAATCACCAGCAATTNCCTTGCGTACTAAAAAAGACTCATCTATGCGCGTTGCCGTGAATCTTGTGAAAGAAAATGAGGTTCGTGCATGTGTGAGTGCTGGAAATACAGGCGCATTAATGGGAACAGCTCGATTTGTACTGAAAACTATTCCTGGTATCGATCGGCCTGCAATTATTACAGGCTTTCCAACTATTGACGAAAATAAAACAGTTAGAATGTTAGACTTGGGCGGTAATGTTGATTGCTCTCCTGAACATTTATTGCAATTTGCGATAATGGGTTCCATTGTTGCGAATGCAGTTGATCATATTAATAAACCTAAAATTGGCTTGTTAAACATTGGTTCAGAAGTCATAAAAGGTAACGAACAAGTGAAAGCAGCAGCCAAGTTACTGAGTGAACAAAAAAAATTAAATTTCATTGGTAATATTGAAGGCGATCAAATATATAGTACAAAAGCAGATGTCATTGTGTGTGATGGTTTTGCAGGGAATGTTTCCTTAAAAAGTAGCGAAGGCGCAGTACAGTTAATTTTACATTATTTACGACAAAGCTTTGAAAAAAACCTTTTAACTAAAATGATGGGTTGCATTGCAAAACCAATTCTTAGAGATTTAAAAAACAAGATTGATCCTAATAACTTCAATGGTGCTTGTTTTGTCGGACTTAATGGTATTGTTGTTAAAAGCCATGGAGGTGCAGGCGTGGATGCTTTTGCAAATGCGATTAATGAGGCAATATTACTGGTTGCACAAGATGTACCTGAACAAATCAAGTCACATATAGGTGATATTATTAATACTCAGGATGATAAATGATTTATTCCAAAATTGCAGGAACAGGTGGTTATACACCTAATAATGTAGTCACAAATTATGACTTGGCTAAAAAAGTTGAAACAGACCATGATTGGATTGTGCAGCGTACTGGTATACATAGCCGTTGTTTAGCAACCGCCGGTGAAACGACTAGTTCTATGTCTTTTGAGGCAGCGAGTAAAGCAATCAATGCGGCAGGTATTCAAGCAACTGATCTTGATTTAATTATTTTAGCAACAACCACACCCGATAAAATTTTACCTACTGCAAGTTGTATGCTACAAGAAAAGTTAGGCGTGCCTAATATTCCAGCATTTGATTTAGGCGCTGCGTGCGCTGGATTTATCTATGCGATATCAGTAGCCGACCAATTTATTCGTGCTGGAAATGCAAAAAATATTTTAGTCGTTGGCGCGGAGCATATGTCTAGTATTGTTGATTGGTCAGATAGAACAACGTGTGTCTTGTTTGGTGATGGTGCAGGTGCGGTTGTGTTGCAGGCATCTGATTCTCCGGGTATTTTGTCCACACATTTACATGCAGATGGTCGACATGGTGATAAACTGTTTGTTCCAACAGGATTACCAAACTTAGCGATAGCAGATGAGCCAGCATACGTAAATATGCGCGGCCAAGAAGTTTTCAAGTTTGCAGTAAAGGCATTGGGTGATATCGTAGATGAGACGTTAGACGCTAATAATATGGATAAGTCAGATATCGATTGGCTAATTCCTCATCAGGCAAATTTAAGAATAATTACTGCAACAGCAAAAAAATTAGATATGTCCATGGAAAAAGTCATTTTAACCGTTGATAAGCATGCCAATACTTCTGCTGCATCTATCCCTTTAGCGCTTGATGAAGGCGTACGAGATGGCCGAATTAAACGTGGTGATAAGCTTTTAATGGAAGGCATTGGCGGTGGATTCGCTTGGGGTTCTGCTTTGGTGATTTTTTAAGGAGTTAATATGTCAAAGAAAATTGCTATGATATTTCCTGGGCAAGGTTCACAAAAAGTGGGTATGTTATCTCAGCTTTCGCAACAAGAATCAGTGGTTGCTGATATATTTAATCAGGCGTCTGAAGTTTTAAATATAGACCTATGGAAAATTACACAAGAAAATCCTGATGATTTATTAAATCAAACGGCCTACACACAACCAGCATTGTTGGCTGCCAGTTATGCCCTTTGGAAAATTTGGTTAAAGCGCGGCGGTCAACAACCTGAAATTATGGCGGGACATAGTTTGGGAGAGTATTCTGCACTAGTTTGTGCTCAAGCTATGCCTTTTGAAGATGCAATTCATTTAGTGCACAAACGTGGCATTTACATGCAAGAAGCCGTGCCTCAAGGTCAAGGCGCAATGGCTGCAATTATTGGCTTGTCTCCGGAGCAAGTTGCACAAGCGTGTATGTTGGTTGGAGATAATGCAATTGTACAACCTGCAAATATTAATGCGCATGGGCAAGTTGTTATTTCAGGTGAATCTGAAGCGGTTCAAGCAGCAATGACACATGCAAAAAGTTTAGGTGCTAAACTTGCAAAATTATTACCTGTAAGCGTGCCGTCTCATTGTTCATTAATGAAGCCTGCTGCACAAAAATTAGCAGAAGATTTAAATAAAATAAGTTTCAAGTTACCTAAAATATCGGTTTTACATAATGTTAATGTTGAGGTGAGTCATTCCGTTGAAGATTTAAAAGCTCGTCTAATTGAACAGCTATACTCGCCAGTTCGTTGGGTGGAAACTATTGAAAAAATGGAAGCACACGGTGTATTTAGTTTGTTTGAATGTGGTCCAGGTAAGGTATTAGCCGGATTGAGCAAACGAATTACAGCTAATCTAACTACCTTGGCATTGGATACTGACGATATTTCATCTTTAATAGAGGAAGTTGTTACATGAGTGAACAAAAAAAATTAGCATTAATAACAGGCGCTAGTCGTGGTATTGGTCAAGCTATTTTAGCTGAGCTAGCTAAACGTGATAATGTTATTGTTATTGGAACAGCTACATCGGAAAGTGGTGCTCAAAAAATTACAGATTTTATTCAGGCGCAAGGCTATCATGGTCAAGGCATGGTATTAAATGTCTCATCTGCAGAAAGTATTTCACAGTTATTTGCTGCTATTAAAGAAAATTATGCTCAGATGCCGGATATCTTAGTTAACAACGCTGCAATCACAAAAGATAATTTAATGATGCGTATGAAAGATGATGAGTGGCATGACGTCATATCAACTAATTTAACTGCCGTTTATCATATGAGTAAAGCTTGTTTACGTGATATGATGAAAAAACGTTGGGGGCGTATCATTAATGTTAGTTCTATTTCCGCTTTTTTTGGAAACCCAGGACAAGCAAATTATGCGGCTGCAAAAGCTGGTGTTGGTGGTATGACGCGTTCTTTGGCTGCTGAATTAGGTTCTAGAGGAGTAACCTGTAATGCGGTTGCGCCGGGATTTGTTGATACAGATATGACTAGAGCGTTACCTGAAGAATATCGTCAAAAATTATGTGATAATATTCCGCTTGGACGTGTTGGTAAACCCGAAGAAATTGCAGCTGTCGTTGCTTTCTTAGCTTCGGATATTGCAGGATATATCACTGGAGAAACTATCCATGTGAATGGTGGCATGTATATGCACTAAAATTTTGTGTCATAATAAATTTTGAATTTATATGATGAGTTACTAATTTGATTTGGCGCTTGGTTACAAGCATTAACATAAAACGGGAAGAGTTTATTTCTGACCGACTAGCAGAGGAAAATGCAATGAGTAATATAGACGAAAGAGTAATTAACATTGTTGCTGAGCAATTAAATGTTAAAAAAGAAGAAATCAAACTTGATTCTTCTTTTGTTGATGATTTAGGCGCAGATTCTTTAGATACTGTTGAGTTAGTTATGGCATTAGAAGAAGAATTTGAGGCAGAAATTCCTGATGAAGATGCAGAAAAAATTGTTACTGTGCAAAATGCAATTGATTACATTCAATCACAAGCTGCTAAGCAATAATTTTTAGATCGCATTTACGTAAAAGCTTACAGGATATATGTGGGTTTTTGAGAAAACAGCTGTACTGAGTAACTAAATTATTTTGCGCTATTTTAGACTGATTTAGTTTGATGAGGAAAAGATCTGTTTTCTCATATCTTATTGATGCTTTATTTAAAGAGAGGGTATAAGGTTGGCTAAACGTAGAGTTGTCGTAACTGGCCTTGGTATGATTTCACCGATAGGTTTATCAGTTGATGAATCTTGGCAGAACTGTATTAATGGAAAAAGTGGCATTAAATTAGTTACAGAATTTGATGTTAGTAAATTTTCGGCAAAGATTGCTGGACGCGTCAAAAATTTTGATGCTGAAAAATATTTGTCACCTAAAGAAATTCGCAAATTGGACACATTTGTTCAATATGCTGTCGCAGTTGGTGATGATGCCTTGGCAGATTCTAAGCTTGAAGTAACTGAAGATAATGCAGGCCGTGTTGGTGTGGCTATAGGTTCGGGTATTGGTGGTCTACCAATGATCAGTGACAATTATACGGCATTGGTGACACACGGACCACGACGATTATCACCTTTCTTTATTCCAGGCGCGATTATTAATATGGCTTCTGGCTATGTATCGATTAAACATGGGTTAAAAGGGCCAAATATTGCGGTTGTAACTGCTTGTACTACTGCGGCGCATAATATTGGTATGGCAGCTCGAATGATTAGTTACGGTGATGCTGATGTTATGGTTGCTGGCGGTGCTGAAATGGCAACGTGTCCATTAGGTCTTGGCGGATTTGCCGCCATGCGTGCCTTGTCAACTAGAAATGATGCACCTGAAAAAGCATCAAGACCATGGGATAGAGACCGTGATGGTTTTGTATTAGCAGAAGGTGCGGGCGCATTGGTGCTTGAAGATTATGAGCATGCTAAAAAACGTGGTGCTAAAATTTATGCAGAGCTTGCCGGTTTTGGTATGAGTGCAGATGCACATCATATCTCAGCACCAGACGAAAATGGTTTTATTGCCTGTATGCAAAATGCGCTAAAAGATGCAGGTATGTCAGCAGATGCTGTTGATTATATTAATGCACATGGTACATCAACACCAGTTGGCGATGTAACTGAAAGTAGTGCAGTTAAAAAGACATTTGGAGATCATGCTTATCAATTAGCGGTTAGTTCTACAAAGTCCATGACTGGACATTTGTTAGGTGCTGCTGGTGCAGTTGAAGCAATTTTTAGCGTTTTAGCAATTCGAGATAATATTGCACCTCCAACAATTAATCTTGATAATCCAGCTGAAGGCTGTGATTTGAATTATGTTGCGAATGAAGCACAGTCAAGAAAAATCGATGTGAGCTTATCTAATTCTTTTGGATTTGGTGGCACAAATGGTTCGATTATTTTTAAACGTTGTGAAGAATAAATCGATTATAGTAACTGATTAAAAAAACATACTTATAAACGGAAAATTCTTTATAATCTAAGTCTCAGGGAAATCTACTAAAATAAATATGGGCAAAAGATATCCATATGGTAGATTTTCTGAGATGACGGTTTTTATTTCAGCACTCTGGTTTATTTTCAATTTACATATTAGAGACTTGTGCAAAATTATCCAATCACGATTCTTCTGGTATCTTATAAATTAACTATAATTATTAATCTATGGGCAGGCTTAAGTCAAAGCTTTCGTGCTGCATGCAATCATGCTGATAATTCGATATAATAAACATTATTTAATGCATTAATATACTTAAAGTACATATCTGATGAAAAAAAAATTAGTTTTGATTGCAGTTAGTTTGCTTAGCATTTTATTGGTTATTTGCTTATGGCGATTTATTACTTTTAGTGATCAACCTCTGATTCCAACAACAGTTGATATTTATTATGAATTGTTACCAGGAACTTCATTGACGCAAGTTGCAAAAAATTTTTCAAATTTAGGGTTGTTAAAACATCCCATTGAATTTGTCGTATTTGCACGTTTAGAAGGAAAAAGTCAAAGATTACAGGCCGGAGAATATTTATTCCCTCGAGGGGCTACAAATGATCAAGTCTTAAATATGTTAACAAAAGGAACGGTATTACATAGAAAAATCACGTTTATTGATGGCTGGACGCTTGAAGAAATGATGCAAGCTATCAGTAAAAATCCCTATTTAAAACATACATTAAATAAGCAGAATCAACAGGCATTTTTTAATCATTTGAATGATAAACATGCATCCT
This sequence comes from Legionellales bacterium, assembly GCA_002707205.1. GTDB lineage: Bacteria > Pseudomonadota > Gammaproteobacteria > UBA1113 > UBA1113. The sequence continues at coordinate 44,270 of PAMH01000021.1, read as the reverse complement.
TAGAGGGGATGTTTTATCCTGACACTTATGCTTTTGCAAAAGGGATCTCAGACAAAGTGATTTTACAAAAAGCGTATCAAAAAATGCAAATTATTCTGGCGCGTGAGTGGGCTAATCGAGATAACAATCTTCCGTACAAAACTGCATACCAAGCATTAATTGTTGCTTCACTTATTGAAAAAGAAACAGCGTTGGAAAACGAAAAGCCTTTAATTTCAGGTGTTATTGCTCAACGTTTAATGATTGGCATGCCATTACAAATTGATCCAACAGTAATTTATGGTATGGGAGACAAATATCAAGGAAATATTAGCAAACAAGATTTACAAACTGATAGTCCGTATAATACTTACATGAGAAAAGGATTACCACCAACACCTATAGCATTACCTGATGAGGCATCAATCTACGCAGCATTACATCCTATTTTAAATGGGTATTTATATTTTGTTGCAAAAGGAGATGGCAGCCATGTATTTTCTAAAACTTTAAAAGAACAGAATGCAGCTGTAAGAAAATATATTTTAGATAAACAGTAAAGGAATTAGTGTGATCAATAATCATCAATTTATCAGTATAGAAGGGAACGAAGGCGTTGGAAAAACAACCGCAATTCAGTTCATTAAAGAATTCTTTACGCAGCAAAAAAAATCTTATTTATTAACCCGAGAACCAGGCGGTACTGAAATTGCAGAAAAAATTCGTCAAGTATTATTAGACACCCACGATGAAAAAATGGCAGATGAAACTGAGTTATTATTGATGTTTGCTGCAAGAGCTCAACATGTTGCATCTGTTATAAAACCGGCACTTAAAAATCAACAATGGGTTATCAGCGATCGTTTTGTTGATGCAAGTTATGCTTATCAAAGCGGTGGGCGTCAAATTGCAGTTGAGCGATTAAAAACATTGGACGATTGGGTGTTGCAAGGATTTAAACCTGGCTTAACCTTATTACTGGATGCTCCTATTAATGTTTGTTTGAAGCGCATGCAAACTCGAGGTGATTTAGATCGTATTGAAAGTGAGTCAATAAGTTTTTTTGAGCGTGTTCGAGAATCATATTTAGCACGGGCGAAAGCAGAGCCAGAACGCTTTATTTTAATTAATACTGATTGCATGCTAGCGCAAGTTAAAACACAAATTATCCAAGCACTACAAACTTATGGTATAGCAGCATGATGCTGAAGCACTACCCATGGCATCAACAGCAGTGGGAGAATATTTTATCTGCTATTTACAATAATAAATTAGCACATGCATTATTGTTAAAAGGTGAGAGTGGATTAGGAAAATTGGAATTTGCTAAAGCATTAGCCCAAAAGTTATTATGTCAACAAAATTTAGAACAAGCATGTCATCAATGTCCAGCTTGTCATTGGTTTGCACAAGAAACACATCCAGATTATTATTCTATTCTAGAATACAAAGCAGCTATTAAAGTTGATGAAATAAGATCCTTGTTGCCTTTTCTTCAACAAAAAAGTCATTGTTCAACAGGGAAAAAAGTCATTATTATTGCTTTAGCTGAATATATGAATCAAGCTGCTGCAAATGCATTATTAAAAGTTTTAGAAGAACCCACTGATAATACTTACTTTATTTTAATTACTGAAAATAGTTCACAATTAAAACCGACCATAAAAAGCCGTTGTCAGTTTATTAATTTTCCTACTTGTCATGATGAATCGATTTTAACTTGGTTCATGCAACAGGGTTACGATAAACAAACAGCTAAAGAAGCACTTTGGTTTATGGATGGTAGGCCATTAGAAGCTATAAAATTGATTGAGGGCGATCTACAACTGAAAAGTTATCAGTTATTAGCTCACGAATTACAATCAATGTTTCAGCAGTCTCAATACCCTGAGGTCATCATTAGGCGCTGGGAAACATTAGAGCCAATTAACTTAATAAAACAATTGCAACATCTGATTGCATTAGTACTTATGTATAAAAATGGCACTATTATATGTGCTGAGAACCAATTATCCTCTGCAATCATGAAAATTAGCGGCGATATCCCTCATTTGCATAAAATATATGATGTATTACTTAATATGCATCAATTATTAATAACTGGCTATACTTTAAATAAGTTATTAATGATTGATTCATTAATTCAAGTCATAATTGAGATTGATGGTGAAGATGATGAATGAAAAACAAGCACGTAAAAATAATAATATTTTTTTCTTGCATATTAAAGATAAGAATGAACTTTATCAAGCTTATATGCCATATGTTGTTAATGGGGGACTGTTTGTTAAAACGAATAAAACTTACCACTTAGGTGATAAAGTCTTTTTAATGGTCAAATTACTTGATGAACCTGAAAAGTTTACTATTGCAGGTACCGTTGTTTGGATCACACCAAGCTGTGCGCAGGGTGGTAAGCCCTCTGGTATTGGTGTGCAGTTTACTAGTGAAGAATCCGTTGAGTTTAAAAAACAAATTGAAACCTATCTTGCCGGTGCGTTAGATTCAGAACGATTTACCGAAACTTTTTAATGGAATAGAATTATAAATGAGTTAAAACCTTTTTGATTTTTCAAATCAATTTATAGATAGCTTATTGGAGCTTTTAGGAATTTAAATGAAAAATATTCGGATTGAAATCATCACTAGTCTTAAGATTGCCAGCTATATTGATAAAGTTTCTGAAATGCGTTTACGTATATTTAAAGAGTATCCATATCTTTATTATGGAACAATGGCAGCCGAAAAAAATTATATGATGTTATATACTACTGATGCTAAAGCCACACTTGCTTTAGCTTATGATGATAATAAGATTATTGGGATTTCTACGGGTATACCTTTACTAAGTAACGCTGATATTATTAATGATTGTCCAAATTTACTCATGGAGTCAGGTGAAGTACCAGCAGATTATTACTATTATGGAGAAATCTTACTTGAGAGGGAATATCGAGGTTATGGTATTTCATCACGCTTATATGCTGCACAAGATCTGCTTGTAAAAAAATGGGGCTTTAATAAATGTTGTATTTTAACCGTGATGAGAGACATGCAGCATCCTTTAAAGCCTGAAAATTACCAATGTACTGAAAATATATGGAAACATTTAAGCTTCAAACAATTTGAACACCCGATTACAACCATGTTTACGTGGGAAACCTTACAAGCCAATGGCGAAGTCTCGGAGAGTAAAAATCGATTAATGTTATGGTATAAAACTTTATGAATATTTTATTTACCTAGTTGGTTTAGTTTATCTTTATCAGGTAAAAGCCCATGGGATAACTGATTATAATGGATATCATGATCATCTTTTAAAGCGAGCATAGCCTCTGTTATTTTTGTCTTAACTATTTTTGAAATTTTTTTAATTAAGATTTGACTGCTTGGTTCTTTGCCTAAAGTGAATAAAAAATTAATTAAATTTTTATCTTTGAAGTAAGGAGCAGCATTTTGAAGTTCTTTGCAATATTGAGCAAGCTGGCTGAGCACAAGGAGGTAGCAATAGTTTTGAGTGAAAAGTTCAGACCGAGTTGAGCCTCGCGCGCGCTGAAAAAATGTGTTAAGCTGAATTTGCCTATCTTCGGCTAGTAGTCGATTAACAAAAGCTGTTAATAAATTAAACGCCTTTTCTGATGGATTCTCTGCTGTATTAAAACAGGTTGCATAATCGAGTGAACAATCTGTGCGTGTTGAAGTACTAACATGAGGTTTTAAATTTGTTAAATATGTATTTAAGTCTGTAGCAAGTTTTTTAAGATTTTCAATTTGCTTGCTTGAGAAATTTAAACTAATCGTTAACATAAAATTATACTTATATAGCTTTTCTAATATAGTCAATAAAAATGGCTAAAAATAGCGCATAAAACCCTAATTATAGGACTCATATTTTATTAAGATTAACACAAAACTCATCTGGCGTGAAAAATATCGGCTTTATTTTATTCCTTGATTTTATTATAAGGCAAGAACATTAATAACTTAGCCATACCACAAAATCCAGTTAACCCAGCCATTAACAAACCTAATCCTGCAAAAATAGTTAAAATGATAAAATAAGGTGAGATGAGATAAGCAAAAGTAACGCCCAATAATATCATTATACCCACGATAATTTGCACTTGTCGTACAAGCTCAAGGGGGGCTTTGGGGTTGTAATTCACTTTATTTCCAACTTTTTGCCAAGCATTAATTCCGCCTTGTAGACATAAAATGGTTTTGCAATTGAGTTGAGCAATCAGTGATTCAGCTTGCTGTGTTCTATGCCCAGCTTTACAATAAAAAAGTAAGGTTTTGTTTTGCCATTGTGTAAAATTAGTCGTTGATAATTGTGTTAGTGGGATATTGATGCTATTTGGAATGTGCACTTTAGCATATTCGTCAGGTGTTCGAATATCAATAATGACAAGTTCATTAACAGGTATTTGAAGTTGATTTAATGTGGCGATATCTATGGTCTTCATTTTGTACCTTAGCATAAAATAATGATGGAAATGAGTTAGATTATATACTTAAAGCACCTCAAAATGCGACTCTTATTTTGCTGATTATTGTTGCCAAGAATGAGCAAAGGAAAAGCTCGCGATACATTCTACTTTTCGATATACTCAAAAATATGTAATAAAAGGTAAATAATATGTTTATAGACTCACACTGCCATTTAGATCAGCTTGATTTAGCCGAGTTTGATAATAATTTTGAAAATATTTTACATAATGCGCATGACAATCAAGTTACAAAAATGTTGTGTGTTTGTATTGATATGCAAAATGTGAATGCCGTGATAAAGATTGCTGAAAAATACCCGCAGATCTTTGCGAGCGTTGGTGTGCACCCTAGCGATCTCGCTGAAAATCCAAATTTTGAACATCTTAGTCAATTGGCCGCGCACCCAAAAGTGATAGCAATCGGTGAAACTGGTTTAGATTACTTCCGCGGCAAAGAACATCGGGATACACAACTTGCACGCTTTGAGACACACATTGCCGTAGCTAAAGCGCTTAATAAGCCGCTGATTATTCACACCAGAGAGGCAAAAGCTGATACTATAGCACTGTTAAGCGATAATCAGGCACAAGCGGTTGGTGGAGTCATGCATTGCTTTACTGAAGATTGGACAATGGCGCAGCAGGCATTAGATTTGGGTTTTTATATTTCCATATCTGGTATCGTCACCTTTAAAAATGCTGAAAATGTACGCGAAGTTGCAAAGAAGGTGCCATTAGAGCGACTGTTGATTGAAACGGACGCGCCTTATTTAGCACCTGTACCTATGCGAGGTAAACAAAATCAGCCGGCATATGTGCGTTATGTTGCTGAATACCTTGCGCAGCTGCGAGGAGTTTCTGTTGAAGAACTCGCCGCACACACCTGTCAAAATTTTTATGCGCTGTTTATTAGATAGCTCGGTGGTTTGATGCTTGTTTCTGCTCGTCAGTTTGCTGCATGCTAGGTTGTTGTTGATAATTTGCTAAAAGTTGGTCAAGATTAGTTGTTATTTTGCCAGTAGGATCAGTTGTAATATCAATCATTATCAGCTTACAATACTGCTTAAATGTTTTTATAAAAGTTTTTAGCTTAGCCATTTGCTGTTTTGCTGGTATGTTCTCAACCTCTGCGTTAAAGTAGAAAAAAAATCTATAAGTAAAACGAGAAAAAGCAGTTAATTGCCCCTGCATAGCTTTATGTAGCTGATTATATTGTTTAGCGCAGTGAATGACATTCAATAAATGATTATTTACTTTATGATCATCATCATTTTGAGGGGGCTGGTTTAAATCTGTTGTGATTGCTTTTATGTGGTCGCTAATACTGCTGACATATTGGCTTATTTGCTTAGCTGTCTCTGTGCCATCCCATCTATCTTCTGTGATTAGCTCACAAACTTTTTTTATATCAGTTTGTAATTTATTAATGCTTGTTAAAAGCTCTATTATGGTCAAATCACGTAGTTGACTATCTGTAATAAGCATATGTATCCTTTTGTTGTTATATTGGTTGAAATAAAATAACGCTAAGTTATAGACGAGGTCTAGATGATGGCTTATCTATAACAAATTGAGAGGTTGAAAGAAACTTAGATAGTTCATTAAAGCTTTCTTTAAACATTTTTAATGCTGCAACCTCTTGTTCTGTCATATCGTTATGAAATAAAAAAGCTTTGCCGAAAATATTTGAAGACTTAAGGGCTTCATTTCGCATAGTTTGACGTATCTGTCCTAGTATTTGATTAATTTCTTTGATTTTTGAAGAATACATTTCTTGCAGGCTTAAGAATTCTTCCGGTATTGTTGGGTTATTTTGTGATATGTTATGAGCAATTTGTTCCTTACTAGAAGTTAAAGCACTTTTCAGCTGTGCTATTAGCTCAGCTAAAGAACCAATTAGAGAATTGGTCCTTGGATCTTGCAAATGACTTAAAGAAAAAATAAGTGCGGGATTAATTGCTTCCATTGGATCTTGGGTTATTGTAGTGTTAATCAATGATTCAATCAATGCTTCAATCAATTCAAGGCTTTTGTCTAACTTATTTGAAATTTTTTTCAAATGATCAAAAATTTCTATTGTCATATGTCTGAGTCCAATTTATTATGCTTGGTTGTGATTAGATACGTTAACACAAACGTCGTATTTTGGAGATACTTGAGTATGTTTATAGAGATAAAAACCACACACATGTTAAAAAATTTAGCACTATTAAATAAAAAAGGATGCAAAGCATCCTTTTCATATTAAATTATCTCATCCATGAAAGATGAAAATGATTACTCAGCTGCTTTAGCTGCCGCAGCTTCTTCGATTGCTTTTTCAAACTTACGACGTTTTGCACCGACTTTTTCTTTAATACGCGCAGAGCGTCCACTACGATCACGTAAATAGTAAAGTTTTGCACGACGTACGTCACCACGACGTTTAACTGTAATATCTTTAACAATAGGGCTATGAATTAAGAAAACACGTTCAACACCTTCGCCATGTGAAATTTTTCGCACGGTAAATGAAGAGTTTAAACCACGGTTACGTCTAGCAATCACAACACCTTCAAATGCCTGAATTCTTTCATTGTTGCCTTCTTTAATTTTAACATTAACAACAACTGTATCACCGGGGTTAAAATGTGGTACATCATTTTTTAGTTGAGAACTTTCAATCTCGTTGATTAGTTTGCTCATTCTTTACTCCTGCTCATATAAGCTTGTTTAAACTGTTCAAGTAAAAAGCTATCACTACTGCTTAATGGATAATTAGCCAATAAGTCAGGTCTGCGTAGCCATGTTCTGCCTAACGCTTGTTGTTTACGCCAGCGCGCAATTGCTGCATGGTCACCACTTAGCAGCACACCCGGTACTGGTTGATTACGCCAAGTATCCGGTCTTGTGTAGTGGGGACAATCTAATAGATTTTCCGTAAACGAGTCTTCTACTGCCGATGCTTGATGTCCAAGCGCGCCAGGTAAAATACGTACAAGCGCATCAATGATTACCATTGTTGCTAACTCGCCACCACTTAAAATATAATCGCCGATAGATATCTCTTCATCGACTACAGTGTCAATAATACGCTCATCAACACCCTCATAGCGCCCATTCATAAAAACAAGCGATTTATTTTCACGCAATGAAAAAAGCTTTTCTTGCGTTAATTTTTGTCCTTGAGGACTGACATAAATCACTTTAGGCTTGGCCGGCGCTATTTCTTTTGCATGATTTACTGCTTGAAATAGCGGTTCAGCCATCATGACCATTCCAGGGCCGCCACCATACGTGCGATCATCCACTGTGTTATGTCTATCTTCTGTAAATGTGCGAGGATTAATAAAAGCTAGGTCGTAGAGATTATCGGTCTTCGCCTTTCTAGGGATACCATAATTGAGAGGTTCAAACATTTCAGGAAATAGACTAATAATGCCTATCCACATAAGTTAAAACTCCGGATCCCAATCTACAATTATCTTTCCATCTTTCACATTTATCTCAATAACAAATTGTTCCATTAGCAAGGGAACTAAATGTTGTTTTTCATCACCTTTTATTTCTAAAATGGGATGAGCTGCATTGTTAATCACTTGGGTTACTTTACCCAAACAAATACCGTCTTTAGTAAAAACGGTCAATGTTACTAATTCATGCCAATAATATTCACCGGCTGGTAGCTGCGGTAATTGTGATGCATGAACCGCAATATCAATACCCGTTAATTGTTTTGCATGTTCAGGTGTATCGAAACCTGAAACATGAATTAACAACTGCTCACCTTTGACCTGCGTATCATCACAAGCAAGTGTTGTCCATTCATTGTTTTTCTTAATAAACCATGGTTGGTAATCAAGAATATTTGAAACGGGCGTTGTATAAGAGTTTAGTTTTAACCAACCTTTTACACCATAGGTTTTACCTATACGTCCCATTTTCAGATATTTATTTGTGTCTATCATTAATTAGTGCAATTAAGCTTCTGTTTTTTCAGCAGCTTTTTTGTGTTCTTTTACTAAAGACGCAACACGCTCACTTAATTGAGCGCCTTTTGATTGCCAATCTTCGATCTTAGCTATTTCAAGTTTTAAACGCACTTCTTGGCCACGTGCAACTGGATTAAAATAACCTAATGCTTCAATATATTTACCATCACGCGCACTACGTTTATCAGTCGCAACCACATGATAAAATGGTCGCTTCTTAGAACCGGCACGAGCCAAACGAATAACTACCATAATTTACCTCATTATTTAATTCTTTATTACTTGTCATAAGTACTTACTTGCGACAAAACATTTTTAAGATGGCGTATTTTACGCAAAAAAACGTCTATTGAGAAGGGGGTAGTGTAAAAAAAGTGATAAATTTAATCAAATTTTCCGGTTTATGCGTCACAGCAAGGCATTAAATGATTACAATTGCTCATCCAACAGCGAGGTTGCTATATAGTGCGAGCTTCGTAATATTGATTTGTTCCCATAATGATACTATGGGAACAAGCCTAAGTATTAAATGCAAAAGCGCCACTTAATCCAGTATATCAGTTGCTATTGCTGTTTTTCTTGCAACGCCTGTTTCAATTGCTGCTTTGGTCACGGCTTCAGCAACTTTGCCTGCAACAGTAGTATCAAAAACACTCGGAACAATGTAATCTGCTGAAAGTTGTTTTTCATCAATAACATTTGCAATTGCATGTGCGGCTGCAAGTTTCATCTCATCGTTTATGTCGGATGCGTAGCAATCTAATGCACCTCGAAATATGCCAGGAAATGCAAGTACATTATTAATTTGATTGGGATAATCACTTCTACCTGTTGCCATTACTGCGACATGAGGGCCTGCAATTTCAGGCATAATTTCAGGGTAGGGATTTGCCATAGCAAACACAATAGGCGCGCTATTCATATTTAAAATATCATTTTCATCCAACATGTTGGGCGCAGATAATCCAACAAAAACATCAGCACCTTTAATGGCATCTTTTAAACTGCCTGTTTCTTTTTGAGGATTTGTCATTTCTGCATAGTGGGTTTTGCTAGCATCCATATTTTCACGGCCAATGTAAAGTGCGCCATTACGATCGCAGCCAACAATATTTGTCACACCAAGGTTTTTTAGCATTATGGTGCATGCCATTCCTGCTGCACCGACACCACTCATCACAACTTTTAAATCCTTTGCTTTTTTGCCAGTAAGTTTTAATGCATTAATAAATCCAGCAGCGAAGACGACAGCCGTTCCATGTTGATCATCATGAAAGACTGGAATATTTAATTCTTGTTTCAGTCTTTTTTCAATTTCAAAACAACGAGGAGCTGAAATATCTTCAAGATTAATACCGCCAAAGCCAGGACTTAACGCTTTGACAATATTGACAATTTCATCGGTATCTTTGGTATTAAGACAAATAGGAAATGCATCAACATTTGCTAAATCTTTAAATAACATGGCTTTACCTTCCATGACAGGCATCGCAGCTTCGGGTCCGATATCGCCTAATCCCAGAACAGCTGTGCCGTCAGTCACAACAGCTACCATGTTTCGTTTACAGGTTAGTTTGAATACGTTTTCTGGGTTATGGTGAATATCCATACAAACACGCGCCACGCCTGGCGTGTAAGCCATGGATAAATCATCTCGATTTTTTATGGGGTATTTGCTTTTCATTTCAATTTTACCGCCCAGATGATATAAAAATGTGCGGTCTGATGTGTGGATTAATTCAATATTTTCAAGTTTGCTAAGATTGTCCGTGATTAATTGAGCATGTGCCTCATCTTTGGTGTTAATGGTAATGTCGCGTAGAACATGCTCATCTTCAAAGCGTACAATGTCGACAGCACCAATATCGCCACCAAGTTCACCAATGGTTGCCATCGCTGAAGGTAATACCCCTGGATGGTTTAATAATTTTAATCGGACGATAATTGAATTACTTGCATTTGTTTTCATTATTTTTCCTTGAATTTTCATTTAAAAGGGTAAGCCATCGATAGGGGGCATTTTGCCTTTCATGGCTTTCATCATTTTCATCATGCCACCGCCTTTAGACATTTTTTTCATCATTTTTTGCATTTGTTCAAATTGTTTTAGTAGTTTATTAACTTCCTGTACACTAGTACCTGAACCGGCTGCAATACGTTTTCTATGTGAACCTTTTATAATGGCTGGAAATCTTCTTTCTTTAGGTGTCATAGAGTTAATAATGGCTTCCTGACGGAGAAATATTTTATCATCAACTTGTGATTTTAAGTTGCTCGGCATATTTTGCATACCAGGTAAATTTTCCATTATTTTACCTACACCACCCATATTTTTCATTTGCTGCAATTGTTCTTTAAAATCTTCTAAGTCAAAACCACCTTTTTGAAGTTTTTTGGCAATTTTTTTTGCTTTTTTCTCATCGACGTGTTTTTCAGCTTGTTCTACTAACGATACAATATCACCCATATCTAGGATTTTATTGGCGATTCGTTCAGGATGAAATGCTTGTAATGCGTCAGTTTTTTCGCCGACACCTAGGAATTTAATCGGTTTGCCTGTAATTTCTTTAACGGATAAAGCTGCACCACCGCGTGCATCACCGTCAGTTTTGGTTAAAATCACCCCACTAAGAGAAAGTGCGTCATTAAAGGCTTTAGCTGTATTTGCGGCATCTTGCCCCGTCATGCTATCTACGACAAATAAGGTTTCGGTAGGGTTAATCGCATGATGTAGATGAATAATTTCTTGCATCATATCCTCATCAATATGCAGGCGTCCTGCAGTATCAATAATAACCACATCCATAAATTGTCTCTTGGCAAAATCAATGGCATTTTTTGCAATTTCAATTGGGTTGTCATCTTTAGTACTAGGAAAGTAGTTAGTACCGACTTGTTCAGCAAGTTTTTCAAGCTGTAAAATAGCAGCTGGGCGGTAAATGTCAGCGCTTGTGACCAATACTTTTTTCTTTTTATCCTCAGTAAGCCATTTTGCTAATTTGGCCACTGACGTTGTTTTACCTGAACCTTGTAAACCAGCGACCATGATAACAACCGGCGGGGCTGTCTCAAGATTAACAGAGACATGCTCATCACCAAGGGTTTTAACCAATTCTTCGTGTACGATTTTAACTAAGACTTGCCCCGGTGTTAAGCTATTTAAGACTTCTGTTCCGATTGCACGAGTTTCAATTCTGCCAATAAAATTCTTAACAACGGATAAAGCAACATCTGCTTCTAATAGCGCCATACGTATTTCACGCAATGTGTCTTGAATATTTTTGGGCGTTAAGCGTCCTTGTCCCTTAATGTTTTTGATGGTTTTAGTTAAACGTTCTGATAAATTTTGAAACATATAGATCCTCTCAAGTGAAACTTGGCTTAATGTTGGCGATTATATACCCAAACTAGCCTACAATGCGAGATTTTTGGCAAAGTATTTTTTCTTGAATCTCGCATTGTAGGCTAGTTTGGGTATATAATACGTCGTATGAATGATGCGATATACATATTGTTTAGCTTAGGAATATACAGCTTTGCTGCTGGCTTATTGCTTAAATACTTAGCTAAACAAACGAAACCATTAAAATGGAATATTATAGGACTAATTGCGCTAGGAATCATAACGCAGGGTTTTGGCTTATTCAAAGTTATTGATATTGGCCATTTGCAAAATTTATCTGCAAGTCATATTTTTTCGATGATACTATGGGAAGCCAGTATTATTTTATGTTTAGCGGCATTTAAATTGCCAGTACTAAATTTATTTTTAGCAATTATTCCGTTAAATATTTTATCGTTATTAACAGTTTTATTTTTTCCAGGTGAAACCTTATTAAATACGCAAGTTGACCATAAGTTATTTTTGCATATTATGTTTTCAGTGATGACGTTTAGTGTTTGGGCATTAGCATTTATCCAGTCTGTTTTTTTAATTGTGCAAGATCAATTACTCAAAGCAAAACGGTTTTTAATTTTAAATAAATTTTTTGTATCATTAGAAATGATGGAACGATTGCTTTTCATTCTGATTTATACGGGCTTTGGCATGTTAAGCATTATTATTATGAGTAGTTTTATATTTGCGGATGTATTTTCTTTACCCGTCGAAATTAAGCAGAAAGTATTTTTAGCCATTATTGCATGGATTATTTTTGGTATCTTAATTGTTTTTCGAAAAGTTGGTGGATGGCAAGGCATTAAGTCTGCGATTTGGTGCATTATTGGCTATCTAGTTTTATTATTATCTTATTTTGGCTCTGTGCTATTAATGCGTTGAATGTAGGGAAGACTAATTGTGGGTACAGATGTAGTACTGTTGATTTTAAGCTTGATTGCTTTGATTTTTATTTCAGGTTTTTTCTCGGGTTCAGAAACGGGATTAATGTCACTGAATCGTTATCGATTGCGTCATCAAGCTAGAGAAGGCAATAAAGCAGCAATTAGAGTCAATAAGCTTCTAGAAAGGCCAGACCGGCTACTGGGTATTATTCTCATTGGCAATACTTTTGCTAATATACTTGCATCATCAATTGCAACTATTTTATTTATTAAATTATTAGGTGAATATGGCGTTGTTGTGTCGACAATTTTATTAACCTTTATTGTTTTAATTTTTGCTGAGATAGCTCCTAAAACAGTAGCTGCATTATATCCGCAAACAGTTGCCTATGGTGCTTCATTAGTTTTAACTTTACTCTTAAAAATACTGTATCCAATCGTGTGGATAGCTAATGGTGTTGTGAATAATTTTCTAAAAATTTTTGGTATTCAAGTTGATAAAACTAGCGTAGATAAATTAAGTATGGATGAGTTGCGAACTGTTGTATTAGAATCAAAAGGGCGTATATCTCCTCTGCACCAAGATATGTTGCTGAGAATATTAGAGATGGAAGAGATTACTGTCGACGACATTATGATTCCACGCACAGATATTCGAGGTATTGACCTTAATGAAGAATGGCCAGTTTTACTGAATAATTTAACCAGTAGCGCACACACAAAATTACCGTTATATCGTGATGATATAGATAATGTCGTTGGTATCATACATTTGCGTGAGGCTTTAAATTTACTTGGCCAAAATAAATTAGATAAAGCTTCTTTAAATAAATTAGCAAAAGAAGTTTATTTTGTGCCTGAAGGAACTCCGTTGCATATTCAATTATTTAATTTTCGAAAAGCGCAACGCCGAAGTGCATTAGTTGTTGATGAGTATGGCGATATCATTGGCTTAGTGACCATTGAAGATATTTTAGAAGAAATTGTTGGTGAGCTTTCAACAGAAGTACCGTCGGTATGGAAGTCAATTATAACACAAACTGATGGTAGTTATATTGTTGATGGTAGCGTAAACTTAAGAGAATTAAATCGTATTATGGATTGGCAATTTCCCCTTGACGGGCCTAAAACGTTAGGCGGGCTATTAGTTGAATATTATCAAGAAATACCGCAAGCGGGCATTTGTATGCGAATTAATGACTACCCTCTTGAAATACTTTCTGTTGAAGATAAACTTATTAAGCAGGTTAAAATTTTACCCTATTTAAAAAGAAAACGAATTATTGAATAAAAAATAATCCAGCAACGTTACGGCCTTCTGTAGCTAAGATATTAAACGTGCGGCAAGCTGACCCAGTATTCATACACTCGAGTCCAATATGCTGTTTATTAAAAAATTCAATTAATTGTATTGATGGAAAAATTTGTTTTTCGCCCGTTCCTATAATAAAAACTTGGGGGTTTTCTTGTACAATCAACGTATATTCATTAGGCGCAACCGTCAAAAAAGCTTTATTACTCCAATTAGGATAAATTTTATCTGATAAAATTAATAACGTGGATTGATATTTTTGCTCATCAATTATTATATGATGAGTATCATACGCATCAATGGTAATTTTGCCATCATTTATCTCTGGTGCAATATGCATATTAAACCTTATTATTAAATTTTTGTTAGTTTTATGATTTTAGCATTTTTTTGAATTAAAGCTAAAATGCTTGTAGAATAAAGTAAGTTTATACTAAAAAAATATAAAACTTGGAGTTTATATTATTAGCAAATTTAATTTTAAATTTGTAAATTGGATTCTTATTTAATTGAGTATACGGCCAACGCAAAATTGATGGACATTTTTTATGAAATGGATTAAAGCTTTTCTTGTTATTTTTTCTACTATACTCGTTTTTCCTGTCATTGCTATGCACTCTGAGCGCGCAAATACCATCAAGGCAATTCAGCGTCAATTACTACCTGTTTTAAAAAGATATCAAATACCAGGCGCAGCAATTGTTATTTATAATCATGGGCAGCCTTATGCTTTCTATTATGGAAATGCAACAATTAAACCTAAAACTAAAGTGACCAGTGATACTAGCTTTGAAGTAGCTTCCATTTCAAAAGTATTCACCAGTGTTATTTTAGCTGAAGAGGCACAAAAGGGGACGGTAAGATTAACTAGCCCTATGAGTTATTATATTAAAAATCTTTCTAGTAAAAATACTAATTTTGCAAAAGTGAGTCTTGAAGATTTAGCCTCACATGTTAATGGCTTTGGGCAAATGCCAGCACCTAAGATTTATAACCGTAATGAACTCATTAAAAGTTTAGCTTATTGGAAGCCACACCATGCTGTTGGCACTTGGTGGAAATATTCAAACATTGGATTTGGGCTTTTAGGTTATGCCTTAGATGATGCAACACACCTGTCTTATCCTGCATTATTAAAACGTGATATTACGATACCCTTAAATATGAAGGACACAAGTATTGTAGGTAGTGATTGCACGAGTCAGAGCTGTGCACAAGGATACGGTTGGACAGGATTAGCTGTAAACACAACAAAAAAACTTTTAATTATTCCAGCTGCTGGCTCTATTCGTGCATCAGGTAGTGACATGCTTAAATTTATGGCGGCGGCGATGGGTTTTTCTGGTGAGCCTAAACTTCTGGTGCATGCCTTTAATTTAACTGAAGAACCTATTTATCAATCGAAATATGGTGCGCAAGCGCTGGGCTGGGAAGTGCATAATATCAATAATATTAATAAATATGGTTATTTAAAAAATAAACCTAAATATATTACTCTTCGTTACTCACCGGTGAAAGAAGCGAGCCATGCAATTCCAAAAGCAGAACTTATGTTTGATAAAACAGGTAGTGTCGCTGGATTTAGAAGTTATATGATTATTTATCCTGAACAAAAAACAGGCATTGCTGTCATGGTAAACCGGGCTATGTCGCGAACACGTCTAGTTACAGCAACAAGACGAGCTTTTTTAATGATGTTAAATCATCAAGGTGAACAAGTATAGAGAGCGTTGCATGCAAGAAGTTCAGATAGCATTATTAGGTTATGGCACAGTTGGTACCGCTATTGCAGAGATTTTAAAGACAAACGCGAGTGAGATAAGTCGTCGAGCCGGTAAGCATATTGTCATTAAAAAAATACTTGTTTCATCCTTAGAAAAAAAACGCGCTATTTATTTTTCAACCGCAGATTTTACAACTGATATTAATGAAATTTTGAATGATGATAATATCAGTATTGTTGTTGAGGTAATGGGGGGTATTTCACCCGCAGCAGAATATATAAGCCAATTAATTGAAAAAGGTAAGCATGTTGTTACTGCTAATAAGGCATTATTAGCTGAACAAGGACAAACAATTATTGATTTGGCAAAGGCTAAAAGTAGTATGCTATTATTTGAAGCTGCGATTGCTGGTGGTATTCCTATTGTAAAAATTATTAAAGAGTCTTTAATCGCAAATCCTATAAAAAAAATTACAGCAATACTTAATGGTACTGCTAATTTTATCTTGACGCAAATGACGCAGCATCAAATAACATTTGATGCTGCGCTCTCGCAGACACAGTCATTAGGTTATGCCGAAGTTGACCCAAGTTTTGATTTGGCAGGCATTGATGCAGCACACAAAATTACCTTACTGGCAACTATTGCTTTTGGTATCCCAATTTCATATCAACAAGTGAGAGTTTCAGGCATTGAAGAAATTACGCAGTTAGATGTGCAATATGCAAAAGCATTGGGCTATGTTATCAAGCCACTTGCGCAAACTGAAGTTTCTGGGCAGGCGTGTGCAATATTAGTTTATCCAGCCTTATTACACCGCTCACATCCATTGGCTAACGTTGATGGTGTTATGA
This sequence comes from Legionellales bacterium, assembly GCA_002707205.1. GTDB lineage: Bacteria > Pseudomonadota > Gammaproteobacteria > UBA1113 > UBA1113. The sequence goes on along the minus strand of PAMH01000021.1, from coordinate 27,659 downwards.
ATGCCTTGTACATAGATGCTGAGGGGCTAGGCGAGACAATGTATTTTGGCGCTGGTGCAGGAGGAAAGCCGACCGCATCATCTGTTATAGCGGATATTGTTGAAGTTGTGCGTATGAAAATGGTAGATGCTATGCATCGCGTACCACATTTAGCGTATCAGTCTATTAATAGAGCTGTTAACTTTTCAACAGAAGATACGTTATCAAGTGCAAATTATTTACGCTTAATGGTAGAAGATAAAGTCGGTGTTTTGGCAAGTATTACACAAGTATTAGCCAACAATAACGTCAGCATTGAAGCTATTTTACAAAAAGAGCCTGAAATATCCAATGGCATAGTACCTATTATTATTTTAACGAAACAAGCCAGAGAGTTAAATATATCTCAGGTAATGAGTGACTTAAAACAATTACCTTGTTTGCAAAATGCTATTACAAGAATACGTATTTATTAGAGGTTTTAATGTCAGGGATTATTGAAAAATATAAAACATATTTACCTTTAGTTAATGATGAAATAATTATTAGCCTAGGGGAAGGTAATACACCACTTGTGCGTTTATTAAATCTTGAAAAAAAAGTTGGAAGGTCACTACGTATTTATGCCAAAGTAGAGGGGGCAAATCCAACCGGCTCTTTTAAAGACAGAGGTATGACACTAGCAATGAGTAATGCTGTTGCAAAAAATGCACCAGCTGTAATTTGTGCGTCCACAGGTAATACCTCTGCCGCTGCTGCAGCTTATGCAGCAAAAGCGGGACTAAAAGCATTTGTTATTATTCCGGAAGGAAAAATTGCTATGGGTAAGCTTATGCAGGCTTACATATACGGCGCAATGGTTATTCAAATTAAGGGTAACTTTGATCAAGGGCTTACCATCGTTAAAGAAATTGCTAGCAATGAATCTATTACTTTAGTAAATTCATTAAATCCTTATCGTATTCCAGGGCAGCAGACAGCCGCTTATGAGATTGTCGATCAGTTACAATTAGCCCCCGATTATCATTTTTTGCCTATTGGTAACGGCGGTAATACTACTGCTTATTGGCAAGGATATGAAACGTATCGAAATGCTGGAAAGTATCATAAATCTCCACAAATATTTGCTTGTCAGGCTGAAAATGCCGCTCCTTTTGTTGAAGGTCATTTTGTAGATAAACCAGAAACTATTGCAACCGCTATTCGTATTGGAAAACCAGCTTATTGGCAACAATCTAATATTGCAATAGAGGCATCAGAAGGCCGATTTCTTGCTTGTTCCGATGCTTGTATTATTAAAGCGCAACAAATGCTTGCTGCACAAGAAGGAATATTTTGTGAACCTGCGTCTGCTGCTTCCATCGCCGGTTTATTGAAAGCCATTGAGAATAATTTTGTGCAAGAGGGTACTACAATTGTGTGTACTTTAACTGGTAATGGCTTGAAAGACACTCAGTTGGTTGAGCAACATTTAGATTTTCAGTTAAATTCAGTTTCTCCTAGTTTAGATGCGGTAAGAAAAATTATTGAGCAGGCTATTTAGTTTTTCCATTTGCAGAGATTCGTTGTATAAATTGTTTGTAATTCTCTGTTACATCTTTTACTTTTGGTAGCTCGATAGATTGGCTACGAGTTTTATGTACGCATAACATATTCACAGAAATTGTTTTGCCGTAAATATTATTGTGATTATTTAAAAAATTATTTGGGTTATAAAGCGGCGTAATTGCCCAATATAAATTATAACCATGTTGTTCAATGAGGCCAATTAAGGCTTCGGATTTATCTAAGCGATCATTTTCAACAAATAAAATTGGTTTAAACTTTTTAATAGTGTTTTCTGCACCTTTAATGACAGATGCTTCCATACCTTCAACATCAATTTTAATAAAATCACAGCGTGGGAAGCCAAAAGCGTCAATTGTCTTAATCAGTGTTTTTTCACCTTTTTCAATATTCTGAAAATTATCTAAACTTACTGCACCGTAATTTGCTTCTTGTTGATAGTTAATTGATGGTAAGATACAGTGCCCTGCAACTTCCCCTAGTGCGATATGTTCGCAATAAGTGTTAGTTATGCTATTAAGAGCTAAGTTAGCACAAAGTGTTTGAAAAATAATTCGTTGTGGCTCAATGGCTAAAACTGCCCCTTTTGGCCCCACTTTTTTTGCAAAAAACAAGGTATGGCATCCAATATTTGCACCAATATCTAAAACTAATTGTCCTGGTTTAACCATTTTATTAAAAATGTCAACTTCAGCTTGGCTATATTCACCATACTCATCAAGTGCTTTACCAATATAAATATCGTGAATATTATACAGCATTTTACCGTATCGACATTGTTTAAATGTATTAAAAGATTCAAACTGGGATTCAAATAGCTCGCTTTTTATTTTCTGTTCATCCATAATCCATTCCTTTCGGCGAAACTTATTAATGAGTATAGCTGATTTACGTTGAATATACCCAAATTATTTCTAATGAAAATATTATTGATAAAGTAAAAAATATTCTTGTTGTAAGCGTTTTGTTTCTTTTAAAAATTTTTCATAAGTTTTCGTTATTTCAGTTATATTTTTTGATTTAACTGCGGTTTGAAATCTTTTAACAGCTTGCTTTAAAGCAGGTAAACCACAATAACTAACACTACCGTGTAACTTATGAATAGTTTCATGTAATTGAATCAGATCTTGCTGGGTATATAAATTTTCGATTTGTATTAATTCAGCCTCAAGATTATCCATGAACATTTGCAATAATTCCTTTGCAAGTTCATATTTACCGCCAGTTAATTTTATTGCTTGATCCCAATCGATACAGGGTTTTCGGCCTTTTTGCTCATTCGCCATACTTTCAATTTCAGAAAGGATTGTTTTAAGCACTTCAATTGTTATCGGTTTGAGTATCGTTTTATAAATATTTGCAGCCTTAATGCTAGAGTGGTGAGCATCTAATATATCAGCGCTGAGTATTATTGCTGGAATTTTCTTGCAATGTTTGATTTGATGAATACGTTTAATTGTGGTTATCCCATCGAGTCCAGGCATATTCATATCCGCAAAAATCACATCGAAATAGCGATCTTCACATAAACTGATAGCTTGGTTACCATTTTCAGCTAGCGTAACATTATAGTTAAATTGCTCAATCAGTGTTTGAAGTAGCATGCGACATGCAGCATCGTCATCAATGATAAGCGCTTGTTTTATTCGTTTACCTGCAGGTGGTTTTAAATTAGATTTATTATCGGGTAAAGCTTTTAATTGGGATGCTTCTGATAACAGTTTACAGAGTTCATTGTATAATTTTTGTGGGTAAATAGGTTTAGCAATACAAGCAGATATCCCATGCGCTAATAAAGTTGTCGTATATTTTTGTCCTGCTGTATTGATCAAGGCAACAATAGGTAATTTATATCTTTGGGTAATTGGCGAGATGGTATCATGAATAAAGTTTTCCAAGGATTGCTGTGTATTACTACCAAGTAATAAAACATGGAATTTTTGCTTGTTAAGTAATTCTAGTGTTTCAGATAAATTATTTGCCTGTGTAATATTTAAGTTCCATAATTGCATTGTATTAACTAGCGCTTGTTGTGCTTTTGGATTTGAATCCCACAATAAAATATTAGTGTTGACTAGTCGTTTAAATACAAATGCATGATCAGTTGCTGCTAGTTTGTCACAGACAAAAGTAAACCAAAAGTTTGATCCTTGTTCAGGAAATTTTTCTAAACCAATATCACCACCCATTAAATGTGTCAATCTTTTAGAAATTAATAATCCTAGACCAGTGCCCATATTATTTTTAACGCTTTGCCCCACTTGTGAGAAGGCTTGGAATAATTCATTTTGTTTATTTTCAGGAATCCCAATTCCCGTATCTTGTACTGCGATTTTTAATGTGACTTTTTGTTCGATAGTTTTTATCAGTGTACTGTACACATAAATATAACCGTGTTCAGTAAATTTTATTGCATTACTAATTAAATTAGTTAATATTTGTTTTATACGTAGTGGGTCACCAATTAATTTTAATGGAATATCCGGATTAATATCTGCAATTAATTCTAATCCTTTTTCTTGCGCGAGCGGCGCAAGAATTTGCAGCGAATCTTCTATCGTTTCTCTAATATCCATGGGCACATAGTCTAAAGCTAACCGACCTGCTTCAATTTTTGCAAAGTCTAGTAAGTTATTAATGATAGCTAATAAATTGTGACCCGAGCGTTGAATTGTTTTAATGTAATCTTGTTGATGTGATTGCAGTTCAGTATCAAGTAATAAATTTGAAAAGCCAAGGATACCGTTCATTGGTGCACGAATTTCATGGCTAATATTGGCGATGAATTCCGACTTGAAGCGATTTGCCTCAATGGCTTCTTTTCTTGCTAATTCTAACTCATGATTTTCATCAATCAATAAAGCCATATTTTGTTCTAAATTATAGGTGCTATCTGCGATTGTTTGATCTATCTGTGCTTTAGTTTCAGCATGCTCAATTGCTATTTGATTAATTGCTCGACTAAGTAAATTTAATTCAAATTGAGCAGGGGTTGTGGTGCGTATCATCAAATTACCCTGTGCAATTGATCGTGAGCTTTTAACAATCGCGAGTAGCGGTTGAATAAAGCGTTGGTCAAAATACATAAAAAATACGATCAGAACGATAATGGCAAATAAACTAACAATAAGGCTAAATGCGATGACTTGATATATTTTAACTAAAACATTTTTTTGATCTAAGTAGAAAACAAGCCAACCAATAATAGCACCTGAATTATCTACCCTTTGCATGTTATTAATACCTAATGTTTCGTTTGGTGATTGAGCAATTATAGGTGCGATAAATTCTAGAAAATCATCTTTAGGTAAAATTTTAGTTTTGTTAACTTGCTTATTGATTGTTGCCTTGAATAAACTATCAGGGCCTGAATAAGCCTGTATTTTTCCAGTTCGGTCATAAATGCCTACGGCACTGATTTCAGGATTTTCTAAGGCAGCATTAGTGAGCGTCTGTAGCATATGTGAGTTTGTCACAAATAATCCAAATTTACTGGAGGGCATAAGTTGATTGATTAAAGAATAACCTCGCTGTTCAAAATCTTGATGTAACTCTTCTATTTTCTCATAGCTTGCAAATATAGAGATAAAGAGAATAAGGAGTGCAATAGGTACAATTAGAAAAAGAATGATTTGCATGCGTAAGTTAAATTTTTTCATATCATTTCCTAGCCCTGTAATTCCTTGGGATTAATCTTATCAAATTTGCAGAACGTGTCAATTTTTAACCAAGTATAATTAAGATTTTTGGGCATGTTGACTGAGTTTAATCAAAAGGCTTTTAAGTTTTGGATCATTAATGCCCGCAGCAATATCGTTCAAACATTGCGCGTTTTTAGGGCTTAAGTTTCTATTTACAAGTGGTAATATTGGTATTTGTTTTTTGATAGCGGGTTGTATGTAGTATGAAATACTTGTTACTCCAGCAAGTGTGGGGTCTTGTCTGATTTTGCTTAATAAGTTAGGCAGCTGAAAGCGAATAAGCGTTGCAATTGCGGCATTTTTGATCTCTAGTATGATTTGTCCTTCACGATAATTAGCGACTTGGCAGTACGCGACCATTTCTGGCGAGAGTAATGCTTTAATTGCTTGGTTCATTTTTTCCAGTCGTGCAACATGTTTTAGGATTTTGCTAAAGTTTGAGGCATTTGATTCTGCAATTTGCTTAATGCTTTTATGTGATTTAATGGCCATAATGCTCAAAAATGTATATCATATCAAATATTCATTGTACTGTATGATGAGAAAATATTCACTAGTTCTGTTAATTGATTAAGGGAAAAACACTTTTATGGCTTTAGCAACTATTGTAAAAAAAATTATTGGTTCGAGAAATGAGCGGACAATTAAACGCCTAGCGAGAAAAGTTAAGCTTATTAATGCGTTGGAATTAGATTATCAAGCTTTATCAGATGAGGGACTAAAGCAAAAGACAAATGAGTTTAAGACAAGATTTGCACAGGGTGAAAGTTTAGATAGTTTGTTAGTTGAGGCTTTTGCAACTGTGCGAGAAGTTTCAAGGCGTACGCTGGGATTGCGCCATTATGATGTACAGTTAATTGGCGGTATGGTGCTGCATGAGGGGAATATTGCAGAAATGTTAACAGGTGAGGGTAAAACCTTAGTTTCAACTTTACCTACTTATTTAAATGCACTTGCTGGAAAAGGCGTGCATATTATTACTGTAAATGATTACTTGGCTAAACGTGATGCAGATTGGATGCGACCCATTTATACTTTTCTTGGTTTAACTGTAGGTATCAATGTGCCTGGTATGGACCATGCCGAAAAGCAGGCAGCTTATCGTGCAGATATCACTTATGGCACAAATAATGAATTTGGTTTTGATTATTTACGTGACAATATGGCTTTTTCATTAGCTGATAAAGTTCAACGAGACTTATTTTTTAGTATTGTCGATGAAGTTGATTCTATTTTAATTGATGAAGCACGAACACCATTAATTATTTCAGGTCAAGCAGATGATAGCTCTGAACTTTACACTAAAATTAATAAAATCATTCCGCATTTGACGATGCAAAAAGAAGAAGATGGGGCTGGTGATTATACTTTAGATGAAAAAAACAAACAGGCATTTTTTACAGAGGCAGGTCATCAGCATGTAGAAGAATTATTGACTAAAGCAGGCATTTTGGCACAAGGTACAAGTTTATATGATGCTACAAATATCACGATCATGCATTATTTATCTGCGAGTTTACGGGCTCATACTCTATTTCAAGTTGATGTAGATTATATCGTCAAAGACAATGAAGTTATTATTGTTGATGAACATACTGGGCGTCTTATGCAAGGTCGTCGTTGGTCTGATGGATTGCATCAAGCTGTAGAAGCAAAAGAGGGCGTGCAAATTCAAACTGAAAACCAAACATTAGCATCAATTACTTTTCAAAATTATTTTCGCCTATACGATAAGTTATCCGGTATGACAGGTACTGCAGATACAGAAGCTTATGAGTTTCATCAAATTTATGGTTTAGAAGTTGTTGTTATTCCATCGAACAGAAAAGTACAGCGTATTGATTATGCCGATAAGGTATATATGACTGCTGAAAAAAGATATGCGGCAGTGATTGATGAAATTAAAGAGTGTCAAGAAAACCAACAGCCGGTTTTAGTCGGCACGACATCTATTGAAGTTTCTGAATATTTGTCAAACATGCTCAATAAAGCCAATATTAAACATAGTGTTTTGAATGCAAAACAACACGAGCAAGAGGCGCATATTATTGCTCAAGCGGGTAGACCAGGTGCCGTAACTATTGCTACAAATATGGCTGGGCGAGGAACAGATATTGTTCTTGGTGGTAATTTAGACGAAGAACTTGCTATGTTAGAAGCACCAAGTGAAGCTGAAATTGCAGAACATAAAGCAGCTTGGAAAATTCGTCATAAACAAGTATTGGATGCGGGGGGATTACATGTACTTGGCACTGAAAGACATGAGTCAAGACGGATTGACAATCAATTACGAGGTCGTTCAGGACGTCAAGGTGATCCAGGAAGTAGCCGATTTTATTTATCACTTGAAGATAATTTATTGCGTATTTTTGCGTCTGAGCGTTTAGCAGGTTTGATGAATAGACTTGGTGTAGATGAAAGTGAAGCAATGGAATCAAAAATGCTATCGCGAGTTATTGAAAATGCCCAACGCAAAGTAGAAGGTCATAACTTTGATATTCGTAAACAATTATTAGAATACGATGATGTTGCTAATGACCAAAGAAAAGTGATTTATGCGCAACGCAATGAAATTTTGGGATTAGATGATATTTCAGAAATTATTAGTGCAATTAAACGAGATGATATAAAAATGCTGGTACATGAACATGTGCCTAATGAGAGCTTTCATGAACAATGGCATATTCGAGCTTTAGAGAGCCAACTAAAAAGTGAATATAATATCGAATTGCCACTACATGAGTGGGTCGAAGCAAATGATGAAATTACAGATGAAATGGTACTTAATAAAGTAGTTGATGCAGTGGATGTTTTTTATCAGAATAAGTGTAAGGTAATTGGTAAAGAAATATTTGGTCAGGTTGAGAAGTCAATTTTATTAAGCACTTTAGATTCTCACTGGAAAGATCATTTAGCGGCTATGGATCATCTGCGTCAAGGGATTCATTTACGAGGTTATGCACAGAAAAATCCAAAACAAGAATATAAGCGTGAGGCATTTAATTTATTCTCCACCATGCTAGATAGCCTAAAGCATAATGTGATGAGTGCATTATGTTTAATCCAAGTGCAACAAGAAGATCCAGCCTTATTGGAAGCCGAACGTCAACAACAAACTGATATAGCATTGATTCATGATAATCAATCAATGCTAAATGACGCGCAAGTTAGTCAGCCGGAACAAAAAATTGGCCGTAATCAGATTTGTCCTTGTGGTTCAGGTAAAAAGTATAAGCATTGTCATGGACAAATTAATTAAACATAAAACAGAGATAAGTGTTGTGACGGAACAAAAAAGTTTGCATGTTGTAGCAGGAATTATTTTTAACGAGCATCAGAAAATATTAATCTCAAGACGACCATTGAATAAAACATTAGGTGGTTATTGGGAGTTTCCTGGTGGTAAGTTAGAACTTGGCGAGTCAGCCTATCAGACCTTACAACGTGAGTTATTTGAAGAAATTAATCTTAATGTAATGAAAGCTAAAGCATGGAAAAAAATAAATTATGTTTATCCAGATATGGCTGTTACCTTAGATCTATGGAAGGTTGAGTCGTTTAATGGGGATGTCAAGGCGATGGAGGGGCAAGATATTGCGTGGGTCTCAGCACATAGCTTAGAACAATACTTATTTGCCCCGGCAAATCAAGAAGTGATTAAGGAATTAATGCATGGGTGTATTTAACTAAAAGATAATTTAACGTTATTTGATGATAATACGCTAGACTTAATGAATGAAGGTACAAAATATTCGTGCTGATAATGATAAGTTGATAATGATATGAACAGAGAGAAAGGAATGTTAACACAACAATTAGTTGGTATTGTCAATAATCTGCATGCGGGAAATTTGCACGCAGCTAGGGATGCTGTTTTTCCATTGTTAGAAGTTTATCATCAAGATTATCGTGTATGGCATTTAGCTGGATTGGTTGCAAGTCAGTCTGGGCATCAAGAACAAGCTGAAATTTATCTAAAACAGACGCATCAACTTGCTCCCAAGCAAGTAGAACCATTAATAAATTTAGCAAAAGTATATGCCTTACAAAATAAACTTAATTTATCAGCAAGTTGTTTTCTAAAGACTTTGAGCATAGAGCCAGAAAATATTTCTGCATTATATGGTTTTTCTAAGTTACTTGTTAATACACAAAAGTATGCGAAAGCTATTGATTATTTGACCCAATGGTTAGCAATTAATAAAAATATTAAAGCATACCAATTATTGGCAAAAGCTTATATAGGGCTGGGTGATTTTCAATCTGCTGAACTAGCCTATAAGCAGGCAATAAATATTCAGATGAATAATACTTCTCTTTTGTTAGAGCTAGCTGATTTGTATGTATTAAATAAAGCTTATGGAAAAGCAATACAAACTTATATAAAAATATTAGCAATAAAAGACACACTTAGCACAAAGCTTCTGTTGGCAAATAGTTATTATTTTGACGCACAATATGATAATGCTGCCATGATTTATCATGAAATATTAGCGTCCGATCCTAACAATATTGAGGTTTTGAATAACCTGAGCTGTGTTTATAAAGATATGGGAAAATATAAAGCAGCAGAGCAGCTATTAGAAAAGCTTATAGCACAAAATATTACAAGTACAGAAATTTATGCTAACTTCGCTAATTTGCAAATTAAACAAAAAAAATACAAATTAGCGGAAACTTATTATTTAAAAGCAATTATCGATGCAAAGCAACCTCAATTAATGATGCAAAGTTATGCTATAAACTTATTAAAAGCGGGTGAGTATAAAAAAGCATGGTCATGGTTTACTAAAGGTTTTTCTTGTTTGGCACAAATAAAATTAGACATTCCTCAATGGCAGAAAATTAATAAAAAAGATATTCCACTATTAATTATCGATGGGAACATTAAAGATATTATTTTATTTTCACGTTTTATTTCTATAATATCAAAGCAGGTAAAAATACTTTACGTATATCATCCAGATAATATCATTAGGAATTGGTTTCAAAAATATTTTCCAACAGTGCAGTGCTTAACTGATTTGCAGTCCTTACCAAAGGATATAACACATTTTAGCAGTTTTATGGCATTACCTGAGCTTATGAACTTAACACCTAAAACAATTATGCGCAAAGATGCTTACATCGCAGCCGGTGATTTACCCGCAGTTAAAAATAAACAGTTATTTCTTGCCATAGATGTTTCTTTATTAGCAACACCAACTTATCTGTCATGGCTAGCTAAATTATGTGAACAATATCAAGTAACTATTTTTACAGTCCAACAATTAAATTTAAAGCATTTAGATTTTGCCTATTTTTATACTAAAGATATCAATGAATTAACCAATAAAATTAATACATTTCAGGTGATAATTTCTGATGATAACACGATAGTTGCATTAGCTGGCGCTTTAGGAAAAACTAATCAGGTTTTGTCCTCCATATCTAAAGATTGGTCTTGGTTAGAAAAATTATCTACTAGTTGGTATCCTTTATCTTCATTTATTGAAGTTGACTAAATGGTCAAAAAATAATACTATCGCAATATCGATCTAGTCAGTACTTTTATAAGCGACCATTATAATTACATAAAGAAAAATAATATGCCCAGTAAAAAACACTCTACATCTTCCGGTAGACGTTCAAACAAAGCGTTAAATAATACATCAATGAAGAGGGATCAAGCCAAACTAAATGCGCTGAAGGAATTACGTTTGTTTGAAGACATATTAGTTGAAGTTGATCATCTTCAGCCGCATATTTATGCAGCTTGTTTTAACTTTATTTATTTGTTGCTGTTATATTTTTCATACTTTATCCTTAGTTTTTCTGAGTTAACTCTCTCAAACTTGACACATTCTGATAACTATGCAGAGTCAAGTGATGAGGGTTTTTTTAGCTATTTGTTACTCTTGGCAATTCCGAGTTATATTATCGTTGAAATTATTCAAAATAAGGTCTTCGATTATATTATACAGCGTGTAGATAAAAGTATTGCTATCTCAAATCATTCTAAACAAAAAACAGGCACAATGGATGCTCACAAAGATATTTACACAACAGAACAGTTAGAAAATCATATAAAGTTTACCTTTACTGATAAGACCTTAAAATTAGTACCCGATGAAATATCTATTGCAGTAAAAAAATATGAAAATAATATTATCTCATTGTACGGTATTGCATTCGGATCAATGTTATTCACACTATTTACACATTGTATTTTAATCATGTTAGGTATTGGTGGTCGTGCGGAAGAAGCAAGCATTGAGCGACTATTGTTGAGCAGTTTTTCTCTAATGGATTCTATGATGAGAGTTTGCATTTCAGAAGTTAGTTGCAGCTTAAATGAATCTAATAATGACCAAGTATCAAAAATTCAAGAACAAATTATTACATACTTAGCCCGTATTAAGTATATATCGGACAATGAAAATATATCGGACAATGAAATTAAATTTGATGACTCTAAAAATAATAGATTATATTTCATGCTTCCAAAAAAAGATATAGATATAAAAAAGGATCGATTATTAAAGTATACAATGAAAGTATTTTTTAATACTATAGTCGAATTTGAAAGTGATACCATGTGGTATTTTCTTTGTAAGTTAACAAATAAAATAGAAGAAAATGAATTAGACACGGCAATTAAATTTTATAATGAAAAAAGGGTTTATATTGATAATTTCAACATAAATCAATTGAAAAAAATAGAAGAGGGAGTAGTTACACCAATTAATGCTAAAGTAGAAGATTACAAACTTATCTCGCATACCGATTATTATTTTAAGTTTGAAAATACGGAGTTATTTGTGAATATCTTGTTATTTTTGACACCTACTGTTGCGAAAAGCCAAGATATAATTAATCAAATACAGGGACTTATAAAAAACTGGCTTAGTGATTATGTAACAATTACAGTTGAAGATAGTCTAATTATCATAAGCTATGCAAGTACTCTCAATAACATCGTTAAAAAAGATATTAGTGACAGAGAGTTTAGCTCTACAATTAATAAGCTGAATAACTTAGTTAATTCAGTACGAACGCCAGTGACAAGTATAAACCCAATAAATAAGTTAGAGTCTGTTACTGAAAGTACAGCCAGCAATAAATCTAGTGATTCTACTGTGCGTAAAAGATCAAAAACAAAAAGCAATTTAATGAAAAATACTACGGAGATAGCGCGTAATGAAGTGTCGGAAGAAAGTTTATTAATTCAAAATATACTGTCCAATTCTAAAAATCCTATTTTGGCACAAAATACTAAAAATACTAGGTTAGTAGGAAATAAGTTATTAATTTGGGATGAAAAAAAATTAGATAAACACCAAAATCACATACCTGCTTTCAGTTATTGTGTGTCTAAATTTAAAAAAATATTTTTTGAATGGGACATATTACCTCCTAAAAGTAAAAATAAACAAGGCATTAAATCTTATTCAAAAAATATTGACACCCGAATGTCTATAAAAAAGAAAGGCAAAGAAGGTTATTTGCGTGTGGATGCTGGAACACCAGAAAAGGTTAATGTTGTTTATAGTAATAGTGGTACATATGAAATTATCGTGTTTGATAGAGTACGCAAAAAACGATGATTTTAACTATTGGAATAGAAAGTATCTAGTTATGCTGATTACTCAACGTTAAATAGTATTGGTGTAACTGTTCTACTTTTTGTCGTAATTGTTGAATATTATTTTCATTAAGAATAATATCATCCGCATATTTTAAACGTTGCTCTCTACTTGCTTGTTGCGTAATAATTTCATTGGCAAGGTTTTGGGGCATATTATCTCGTAGCATTGCTCTTTTGCATTGGTCTTGCTCACTCGAATCAACAACTAATACCCGGTCTACGCCAGGATAAGGGTAGTTCTCTGTTAATAACGGAATAACAATAATGCAATAAGCAGACTTAACCTGCTCTACTTCACGTCGAACTTGTTCTCGAATTAATGGGTGTAATAAATTTTCAAGCCAAATTTTTTCAGAAGGGTTAGTAAAGATATTTTCGCGTAACATACGCCGATTAATCGTATTATCTTCAAGTAAAATTGACTGGCCAAAATGTTGAATGATAGATTGATAGGCTTTTTTTGTTGGCATAACCAGTAGGTGTGCAATAATATCCATATCTATAATAGCAATGCCTTTTTCTTTGAACATATTAGCTACAGTTGTTTTTCCTGAAGCAATACCACCTGTTATTGCAATTGTTAACATTTCTATCCTAAAAATAAATTAAAATACCACTGTGTAATAGGTTGGCCAAATAAAAGTACTATCCAGCCAGCAAACGCAAGATAAGGACCAAAAGCAAAAGGGGTATTTTTATGTTTTTTTTGAACAAATAAAATAGCTATGCCAATGATAGCACCTAATGAAGAGCTTAGTAACACCACAAACGGCAAATACTGCCAGCCTAACCATGCACCCAGCATAGCCAGTAATTTAAAATCCCCGTGTCCCATCCCTTCTTTTTTGGTAATAAGTTGAAAAATTCTAGCAAAAAGCCATAATCCAAGATAACCTATAACAGCCCCGAGTATTGCTGATTGAATATCAGTAAAGGTATGCTGTAGATTAATTAATAAACCAAACCAAAGCATTGGTAAAGTAATTTGATCAGGGATGATATGATGCTCGATATCGATATAGGTTTGTAAAATAAGCGCCCAAGAAAAAATGCATGAAAAATAAAAAACGAGCGTATTGCCAAATTGTATAAAACAGATTAAAGGCAGAATAGCAGCGGCAAGCTCGATTAAAGGATATCTAATCGCAATAGATGTATGGCAAAATCCACATTTACCTTTTTGTATCAGGTAACCAAACAGTGGAATATTATGATACCAGCGAAGCGTTTGCTGGCAATGGGGGCAATGGGAGCGGGGAAGTGCGATATTCATTTTTCGTTTATTGGCAAATTTATTCTGATATTCCGAGAGAAAAGATTGGCATTCTGCATGCCATTGGCGAAATAGTATTATAGGGATACGATAAACTAACATTGAAAGAAAACTACCAATAATAAGAGAAAAAAGACATAAAAGGATGATAAAAATCCATGAGTTTTGTAACATTTACATTTCCTTAGCCTGAAACCACGCCGCCTAGCCTAAATATTGGTAAATACATTGCGACAACCAAACCTCCAATGACAACACCTAATACCACCATGATAACAGGTTCTAATAGACTACTTAAGCTATTAACAGCATTATCCACTTGCTCATTGTAAAAGTCAGCAATTTTACTTAACATAAATTCTAATGTTCCAGATTCTTCACCAACGGCTATCATTTGTATAACCATTGCAGGAAAAAGTGGCTCACCATGCATGGCGGCATGTACAGATTGCCCACTTGTAACATCATCTTTAACTCTTGTTAGTGCTTCCGTATAAAGTAAATTACCAGCAGAGCCTGCCACAACTTGAAGTGCTTCGATTAATGGCATACCTGCTGCAAATGTAATTGATAGCGTCTGTGTGATTCTGGCAATTGCTGCTTTTTTTAAAATGGGTCCAATAACAACAATTTTAAGAAAATATTTATAAAGCCGATAAGCAAAAGTTGTTGACTTTTCTCTACCTTTTTTAATCGCAAAGAAAATAGCAACTATAGCACCTAATATCACATACCAATAGGATTGCATAAATTCAGAAATTTTAATTACCATGAGTGTTGCAGCGGGTAAATCTGCCCCAAAACTTTTAAAAATTTCAGCAAATTGTGGCACAATAAAAATTAACATACCCGAGGAAATAAGAGCTGCAATAACAATGACAGCTGTTGGATAAAATAAAGCTTTTTTAATTTTACCCTTTAAGCTTTCAATTTTTTCACGATAGGCAGCGATTTTATCTAACATAATATCTAAAGAGCCGGATTGTTCTCCGGCATCAATTAAATTACAAATAAGTGGATTAAAATATTTGGGATATTTGCTTAGTGCAACAGATAAACGGTTACCTGATTCTACATCTTGTTTAATATTATTAAGTAAGATTTGAAATTTTTCATTTTCTTGACCTTGTGCCAATATTTCTAAGCTTTGCACAATTGGAATTCCTGCACCAATCATGGTCGATAGTTGGCGAGTAAATATTGCAATGTCTGCTGCTTGAATTTTATTTTTTCTAAGGAAGCTAAATAAGGGTTCGGTGTGTTTTTTAACTTTTTTAGCGATAATACCCTGTCGGCGTAATTCAGCACGAACAATATTAGCGTTTGTTGCCGGCATTTTTCCAGAAACCACCGCGCCAGATTGCGTTTTACCTTCCCAGTCAAAGACAGTTTGCTTGTTTTTTGCCATAGTTAATCCTTAGTCACTCGGTTAACTTCTTCAAGACTTGTAATGCCTTCCATGACTTTTTTTAGGGCAGAACGTCTTAAAGTTTGTAGACCTTCTTTAATTGCTTGGTGCTGAACGTCAATAGAATTACCGCCTCGCATAATAATTTCACCAATTGAATGAGTCACTTTTAATACTTCATAAATACCTATACGGCCACTGTAACCTGCTTTACAATGCTCACAACCTTTTATGTTAGGTGCAAAAATTTTAAGATCGGTTATTTCATTTTCTAGTAACCCTTCTTCAAGTAATGCTTCTTTAGGGATGCTTTCTTCTTCTTTACAATGTTTACATAAACGCCTTGCTAATCGTTGAGCAATGATCAAGTTGACTGATGTGGCAATATTAAATGGCGCTACACCCATATTAACTAATCGCGTTAGTGTTTCTGGTGCATTATTGGTATGAAGCGTTGATAAAACTAAATGTCCTGTTTGAGCAGCTTTAATAGCAATCTCAGCTGTTTCTAAGTCACGAATCTCACCCACCATGATAATATCTGGATCTTGACGCAAGAATGCCCGTAGTGCTGATGCAAAGTTCAAACCAGCTTTGTTATTAACATGTACTTGGTTTATGCCTTGTATATTAATTTCAACCGGATCTTCAATGGTTGAAATATTTTTCTCTGGCGTATTGAGCATGTGTAATGCGGTATAAAGCGAAACTGTTTTACCGCTACCAGTAGGGCCGGTTACTAATACCATTCCTTGAGGTTTATGAATGGTGGATACAAATGCTTTTTTTTGATTTTCTTCATAACCTAAATCTTCAATGCCTAATTGTAGTTTTGATGGGTCTAAAATACGTATTACTACTTTTTCACCTGCAGTCGTAGGGCAGGTATTCACTCGAAAATTAATAGTATTGCTTTTTGATAAAGCCATATTAAAGTGACCATCTTGTGGAACACGCCGCTCGGAAATATCCATTCTAGAGATAACTTTTATTCTAGCGGTGATTCGATTAGCTAAGTTAATAGGGGGATTTGCAGTTTCATACAGAATACCGTCTCTGCGAAAGCGAATACGATAAACTTTTTCATAAGGCTCAAAGTGTATATCTGATACGCCTTTTTTAATCGCATCAAGGAGAATTTTATTCACAAAGCGAACAATAGGAGCATCTTCCGTTTCAGAAATTGAAACTTCCTCTTCTTCAATTTCACTTGATAAGTCAATATCATCTAAATCTGCATCATTCAAGTCACCAAGTACGGCTTCTGTTTCTTGGCTAAGCACATGCTCGATAATATGAACGAGTTTGTCATCTTCAACTAAAATACCATAAGTATTCAACCCTGTATGAAATTTAAAGTCACTTAAAGCAATCACATTTGTTGGATCTGAAATTGCAACATAAAGTCTGTCTGCACGTTTTATGAGAGGCACGGCATGATGCTTAATAATTAGCTTTTCAGAGACCAAACCAATGGGGGCGAGGCTGTAGTCAAATACGCTTAAGTCTAATAGTGGTAAACCAAAATCAATAGCTGAGATTTCGGCAACTTGTATAGAGGTTAGTATTTTTTCAACAATAAGATGATGCACAAAGCTACGGTTTTTAGTTTTTGCGGCTTTAATAGCCTGAATGGCTTCGGTTTCAGAAAGTAACCCCTCTAATATAAAACGCCGTGGTAGCCCAACTAAAGCGCCAAGATCTGTTGCGGTAATTTTGTCAGTCAAATTTATAATCCTCTGGATATTTGCTGATTGCTTAATTTTTTATCAAATATAAATAAGGTGGTTATGGTATTTAGTAATTATCTTTATAATCATAGACTAAGATATTTAATTTCGCTTTTTAAAGGATAAAAAAAGCCAGCATTAAGCTGGCTTTTAGAGTACAAGCACAAAGCCCTAAATCATTAACACACGCCTTGTCCTTGACAAGTGCCTGTTATACCCCAAGTAATCGTACCATTAGCTTGATAGGTTGGGGTTAGAATGTAGGTCAATGCCGGCGCTGGAGCTTGGCCTGTCGCGGTAATTACGCCACTAGCTGCAACCGCAACAGAGGCGGTACTTGATGTTCCTGCCGCATTAGCAATTGCTGCAGGGACTCCGTTAGTACCATTAGCGCAAGTTGTAATTGCTGCACCTGGTGTACCTGTTGCCGAAATACAAGCAGCTACAGCATTTTTAACACCGCCTGCTGCTTGTACAACTTCAGCAAATCGAGCTCTGTTGGTATAGTTAATATAGGAAGGAATAGCAATCGCGGCGAGTATACCAACGATTGCGATGGTAATCATCAATTCGATTAATGTGAAACCTTTAGTTGTATGGGCTTTCATGTCCGTCTCCTTTAATTCAGCAAAATAGAAAATTAATTAGTTTGTCCACTGTATAAACAATCAAGATTTATACCAACTTTGATAAATATAGCATGTTTTTTTTTATATATTTGTTTTTTTTAGACTTTTATTTTTAAATTTTTTTATAATTTTATCATTTAGCAATCCAATAAATACGATGATGCATACAAAAAGGTCATATTGTGACGCTTTGTGTCATTTTAACTATAAGCTGGAAAAATCAGAGATGACAAAATTGTTACAAATTTATTTAGCAAATAAATCAAAAGACTAGCAAATCAGATGTAAAAATTCATGTCACGTGACATGAAAAAAAAAAATTATTAACTAAAATAAATGTAGCATGCTTGCCTATTAAGTTTTTCTTAAGCAAAAAATGAGGATTCGATGATGTTAGATAGTAAACAACTATCGCAGCCAGAAGGAAAGGCTGTTCAATCGAATGGATTCGACATAGATATTTTCACCTATGATGTTCAACAAATTTTAAATCAGAGATTTAACGAGTTATTAATTACAATACAAAGAGATAAATTTGATGCATCGCAGCTGTTAGAGCAATCTAGTTTATTTTATAATTTTTTGAGTGAAAAATATACTTCTTATCAGTTGAAAAATAAGATTGAGGAAGAACTCAATACAAAAAATATTAAACAAATAATTAATAACTTAATGCTTATTAATGTTAAAAAAAATAATATAGTTATGAGATTAGATGATGATACCTATAAAAAACTATTAAACATTCAATCTCAAATTGATATGAAAAGTTATCTTCTTCATAGCGCAAAAAAATCAAACTCAACGCCAACGCCAACGCATGCTGATAATTATGAATACTTTGTGATGGGATTGAATCAATTCGATGGCAGTGCAGTGGATAAACAAGTATTTAAAAAAATAGCGCATAAAATTTATTTGGCTGATTACTTATTGAGTAGATGTATTGAAAAACTTAATAGCAATATAAACAAAGCATCCTTTTATCAAGTTAGTAATAAAGAAATCGATTACACTGCAATTGAAACCTTTATCAATAAACAGGAAAAATTGGAATTAAAAATTCCTGATCAAAATATATCTTTAACTGAGGATGAGTTAAAATATTGCGATGAAAAATTTTTTTTAGAATGGGCACTTAATTTAATGGCAGCAGTAACTAAGTATTTTATTAAATATGGTATTGCTGAAAATTCAAAACATACGCACCAATGTATAGCTCATAAAGTAATGTCAATGCTAAAAGAAATTTTGACGAATAATGATAGTCAGGTAATAATAAAATTTGAGAATACGGTAAATCGCTTAAATGATTTGCCCTTAAAAAAAGGAAAGCTCAAGAAAATTATTAATCATGCCTTAAATGAGGTATCTTCCATCAATCAAATAACTAAATCTGATGATAAATTTGATGCGCTTGTTAAGCAAAATGTGGCTCTTAAAGATGCTGATAAAAAGAAATTAATTGAAAGTAGGTTTGATGAAATGCGCTACGACAGGATTTTACAAAAAAGGCAAAAATTCGTTAATTCTATTTATGGAAAACAGTCTCATGAGTCTACGAAAAACTCAGAAGAATTTAGTTTGAATTCCATAAGTTTAAATGACTATATATCCTTAATGAAAAATAATTTAAATATAATACAACGATTTTTAAATTTATTTAAAAAGGATTTTCATATAGCGGATGTAAAAAAAATCATCGTTAAAAAAAGTCTATTTAGTTCAAGTGAAAAATCAAGGAAAACTAAAGATAAGACTAAAAGTAACGGGTATCCGCTATCGTTGGCAATCGATAAATAAGAATGGCTTAGCTTGTTGTGGTTATTTTTCTAGAGGTTGTTGATAGATTTAACAGGGGGTGTTTACAGTTCTGTGAACACCCCCTTCCTCAATTTTCTACTATTTTAATATTTGTCAACATTAAAATAGTTTGTATGTAGTAGTTTTGTAATGAAGCTTGGTGTTAACTTACAAACATGCACTCTGACACTTATGCTTTTTTGGTTGTGTACCTTCACTTTTTGGTTGTGTACCTTCACTTTGTATATTATTCTTCGTTAAGATACCTCCAGGTGGATTAAATAAGGTAAACATTTGTTTTTTATACTGTTTTTTCTGCTTTACCTTGACTATATGTAAAATACATGCAATAACGGCGCCTGCTATTGCTCCAGCTATAGCACCCGCAATCATTCCCGGTAAGTTTAATCCACCCAGCCCTACTAAACTTCCACCTAACAGAGCGCCACCTAGCACATTTGCACAGAATAATGCGCGGTTGACATTTATATTATGATAAGTATCTAACATTTCAGTGACTTCTTCAGGAGCAAATTTCAGCTTGCATATTTCTTTTTTTGCATCCAATCTAAATTGTTGGTTTTGGTCATTAATTGTTTCATTGTTTTTTCTTTGGCTGTGTCCAAGATAATTATCGTGATCTAAGTTAGTAATATTCTTTTCTTTTAATAGTGCAATATCTTCCTTTTCACATTGTCCAAGGTGACCAACAATATAATTTATGTTTTTTCCGCCTAATTGTGTTTTTTTTTGTAGGTTTATGATATCTCTATTTAGACTGATGGCCGTAATAGGATCATCGGGATCATAATTCTCTTTAGAATAAATAGCTTGTGTTGAGCAAAGTAATTTTTTAAGATTTTCCTTTTCTTGAGGGTTATTTTTTAATGCTGAAAACTTCAAGTTAATTTGTTCAATGGTTGCTGCAATATCTAACGTTGATGTATCTCGATAAATGACTGCTAGTTTTTTTGCAAGTGATTTAATCACGCGTAAGTCAATAGGTGCATGCGTGTAAATGGTTAAGTTATTGTTATTGTCTAATGCATAATCAATGAGTTTTAACTTAGGTAAATAAAATTTTTGGATTAATTCGTGTATTGTTTCTTCGTCAACAATACCGTTATCAATAAGTAATTTTAAGTTTAAAAATGAGCGTTTTTGGTTTTGAAATGTGGATTTTTGGTCGGGCGCTGCTGCATTCTCCAGCCCTGTTTGTCTTGCAAAATATTGCTTATTATCTAGGTACCAAAGTATCAATTCTCTATCATGATTTGAAAAAATGATTTCAAAATTAAGTTTTTCTGTACTTAATTTTTCTAATAATAGTAAAGTGAGATAATCATTGTTACCGCGGTCATGCATGGTATCACCAATAAAGGTAGATGTTTTTTTAGCATCGACAATCTCAATATTTGAAAGAGCTTTTTTAAATTTTTCAAGCCTGTCCTTAATAGTTTCTTTGTCTTCCGTCGTTAGGATAATTTGTTTTTCTTGCGATTTCATATTGAAACGGATCTCTGAAAAATCTAATGTGTTGTAAGCCTTAACGAATTTTTCATATTCTAATTTTTGGTCGATATTTTCCTTAAATTTTATTAAGTCTAAGTGAAATAAGGTAAATAAAATTTTAAGCGTATTTCCATGTGAATCACCTACTGTAAAATGATGATTATCTTTTGCATCTTCGTGTCTTTTGCCAGGGTATTCTTTAAGTGTCAAGGTCATTTTTTTCTCAACTGTTCATGGCGTTATTTTAATTCTAAGGAAGCTAACTTAAGGTTTTATTAACGTAAGTTTGTAAACTTAGCAAATTTTTCTCAAGCAGGTAGTTTTTATTAAATATTGGTGACTCACAGCACTTAATAAGATAGCCCCCAGAGAAGCAAGCAAAAGTTGAAATATAATGGGGATTGTCGTTTTAATTAAAAAATACTGTAAAATCAATAAAAAAGGAATTTTAATTAAGTATGTCCAGTATGAAATTCTCGCCAAGTAAGCCAAGATAAAATGATAAAAATCTAAAAACTTTGCAAATAAACCGATGAAAGCGTGAGTAATAAACATCATAGAGATGACGAGGAAAAATGTTATTGGAATAGTGACCTGATAAGACCAATTAATCATGCTAGTATGATAATATTTAAGCATTAGTCCAGCATATATGCTTAGGCTTATGCTAGCTACGAGTGTGAGAATTAAATAATTATTTTTGAAATATAACATGTTATCTGGCTGTGAAAAATAAAACCAACCCAGTAAGTAGAAAACCCCATAAGTAATTAGTGGCTGCATACTGGGCGTCAATGTG
This sequence comes from Legionellales bacterium, assembly GCA_002707205.1. Taxonomy (GTDB): domain Bacteria; phylum Pseudomonadota; class Gammaproteobacteria; order UBA1113; family UBA1113. The sequence goes on along the minus strand of PAMH01000021.1, from coordinate 5,632 downwards.
ATGGGAGTTAAGATATAAGGCAGGTTAAAGCTTGATAATATAACCCATAACCCAACAGATATGAGCAATAGTGGGATAATACTCAATTGTGGTAGTACATAATTAAGATTTATTTTTTGCTTTACCCAACAACAAAATATGCTAATGGTACAGTAAATTAAAAGATAATAAATGAACCATAAGTATTCTGGATTAAAGAAAATTTGATAGATGGAACCATTATGTAAATCGGTGGCGAAAACTGAACCAATAATAGTTGATAGTGGTTTTGATTGATGTCTCGCTATGTTATCTACGTGTGGCAAAAATGTTTGTAAGTAAACTAGAAAATGTAACGGAATAAATAAAATCATCCCGATTAATAGGGGAATACCTAATTTAACAGCGCGTTCCCGAATAAAGTAAATTTGCCCTTTATTTTGAAACATCAGATGCGAAAAATATCCAGATAATAGAAAAAAAATTGGCATCATAATACAATGCATGGGTAACATAATATAATCTATTGCGACATGGTACTTTGTACTGTGCAATACATAAGGATAAAAATCTGGTGTACTATATGGTAACATAGCATGAAAAAGCACAACCAGTATCATGACGCAAGCTCTCAAGTTATCAAGATAATAAATTCTATTCATTGCTTAATTACTCATTAATACATAATGCTTTGATACTGTAATAAGTTTTAAATGATATTTTTTAAAATTAATTTGCTCAAAAAGTGTTATTGGTACCAATAGATATACTTTTTTATGATTTTGCTCAATAATTTGCCAAAAGGCTGGCTCTGTTGTTAGCCATTGATTATTAGTTTGATAGTGTTTGCTGTAAAAAGGCTGATTGCGCCAGCTGATTATCACAATATTTTTATTTAATTTCTGTGCGATATCTGCTGGATACTGATGATATGCGGCAATGATGTCATTGGTTTTTATTTTTGTGGATAAATATTGTGCTATGGGTAAATTATCATTTGGTCGAGGGTAAAATTTATAAATTGTGCAACCTAATACATAAGTGACAATGGTGAGTAATATAATCATACCGATCATCGCCTTAACCCGTAGATAACGAAGTGCTAGACAAGTAGTAAGGGCAATAATGCTGATATAGGCGATTAAGTATTGATAATATTTATTATGAATAATTGTTTGAAAGGTTTTAAACGTTAAATTATTTAATGATTGAGAAAGCATAAATGCCGTGATAATAATTAAACAAAAAATTAAAATCTCAGTTGTTTGTGATTTGAGTGGTAATCGTTTGAGATAAACACTGGGGGTTAAAAAATTTGCAGTCATTAAGCTCAATGCCGGTAATAATAAGATAAGCCAAGCGTTATTTATTTTTAATATCATTAAAGCTAAGGTGAATAAGATACTATAAGTGAATAGTAATATATTTAAGGTTTCTTTTTTTCTATCCGCCCAATTTTTTGGTGAATTATACCAAATTGTGCTAACGATAAAAATTGTCCATGGCATAAAACCAATAAGCAAACTTAAAATGATGGACCAATTAAAAAAATGATTGTTATTTAATAAATTTAGTAAAATATAGCTTGGAAAATCAAAGAAATAAAATTTAAAAAAGTGTGGGACATGTACATAAAAGTATGTCATCCAAGCAAGAATAATAGCAGTAAAAATTAAGTAACCACGTATAGTATGTAAACGTTTTAAATAATAGACATCCGTTAAAATACACGAAAAAATTATCAGCGCAAATAAAAACATCAGAGATAGGTAAATACTAGCGGTAAGTGTCAATAAGCTTAAAGCTAACCAAAAAATGACATTGAAAAATTTAATATTTTTTGCTTCACAGTATAGCAATATAACAAAGGCATAAAGCACGCTGGAAAATAGAAATAAATTAAATTGCATTGGACTGACAAGTACGGCAAATTTAGTAAATATAAAACTACTGGCCAATATAACAGTTGATAAAATTGCAGCAGTGCGGTTAAAAATGTAACGCATGAGCGCATAATTGAGACTGAGATTAGCAAGCGCAAAAAACATTGAAAATAATCTCAGTGAAATAAAGTCTAATCCAAACCATTTACTCCATAGACCTGTTATCGTGTAATAAAAAGGTGGTTGCGACACAAGTTTAGCGCCATTAAGACTTGGTATTAACCAATTCTGTGTTCTTAACATGTTTTGTAATATGAGCATTGCTGATGTTTCTAATTGTGACTGAAACGGTAAAAAAAGAATCAGCCCAAGATATAAAGTTATAGCTGCTATGAAAATGAAGGTTAAATCAAATACTATACTTTGTTTTACTTGATTAAAGTTGCTACCCATAATTTTTCCTGATTAGATGAATGACACTGTATCTTGTACTTCCTAACAATACATGGTATCAAGAATATCTGTACATCAACAACTTTAACTTTTATAGACTTAAGTGATGCTTGATACTTTGTTAAAATTAGCAAGCATGAAATAGGTACAAAAATATACAAATTGATGGAGCAAGCATGGCAGAGCAGGATACAAAAATGATTTTAAATAAGCTACTTATCGTTGATGATGATCCTAAAATCACGGAGTTAATGGGTAAATTTTTAATCCAACATGGATTTCAAGTTTATTCGGCAGCAAATGCAGAACAAATGGAAGTTATTTTATCTACCCATAAAGTTGAATTAATTATTTTAGATATTATGTTGCCGGGTAAGGATGGTTTTGCAATATGTGAACAGTTACGTTTGGAAAATAATCCAGTACCTGTTTTAATGTTAACAGCCATGGGAGAGGATGAAAGTCGTATTAGAGGTTTTAAATTAGGTGCGGATGATTATTTAACTAAACCCTTTAATCCAGAAGAGTTACTTGCGCGAATACAGGCGATACTGAGGCGTTCGCAAGCAAGTACAGTCAACTTTCATGTCCCACATACGTTATTACGTTTTAATGGTTGGACAATTAATAAATTACAACGTGTTTTATTATCCCCAGAGGGTGCTGAAGTTACGTTGACTGATGGCGAATATCGTTTGTTAGAAGCGTTAGCCGAAAGAGCGCCTGAGGTCGTTAGCCGTGATGAATTATTGCATATTACAGAGGGACGTGAAGCAGGCCCTTACGATCGCAGTATTGATGTGCGTGTTAGTCGGTTACGTCAAAAATTGGATGATAATTCTAAAAATCCCAAACTCATTAAAACAATACGGAGTGGCGGATATTTATTGAGTGCAGACGTAGTAAAAGATAGTTAATTTATGAAAATAAAGGCATTTATTTCAGGCAAGTGGGTATTATTTATCTTTGCTTTTTTGATTATTGCAAATTTATTTGCCCTAGTTGGTTATACGGTTTACAGTAAACATAATGAAACCTTGGCATATAAAAAGCGAATTGAGTCGCAGATATTGGATACCTTACATCTTATTTCAATTAATCCATCTCAAGAAATGGCAAGAATCGCGAAAATTTCTCAGCAAAATGATCTATCTGTGACTGTTTCTACTGCGCCTGAATATCCTTTAATCCTTAAACGTGGGGAAGTTTGGAAATCAGACCAGTACATTAATCAGGATGAACAAACTGTAGCACTTTCTATTGCTGTTAGTGATGGTAAATGGCTTAATTTTCTGTTTCAACCTGATAAAACCGCCGTTATTGTTCAAACTATTATCATAGGATTGGAAACAATCATGGCCATTATGTTGTTTTTCTTTGCTTGGTACATTGAGCGTTTTACTGGACCTTTGCGTTCATTCAAACAAGCGGCTGATAACTTAGGTATACACTTAAACGCCAATCCGGTGATAGAGTATGGGCCACCCATAGTTAAAGAAACCGCGGAAGCTATGAATTTAATGCAAAAACGAATTTCAACCTTGCTTAATGATCGAACAAGAATGCTGGCGGCGATTTCTCATGATCTTCGTACACCAATTACACGCATGAAATTACAAGCAAGTATGATGCAAGAAAAAGCAGCAGCAAAAGACCTTGTAACAGAACTTGATGAAATGGAGCAAATGATTGATCAAATTTTAATCTTTACGCGAGAAGCAAATAGCCATGAGCCTTCTGTACTAGTTGATATCAGTGCTTTACTAATGTCATTAGTTGACGATAAGGTAGATCAAGGATATCAGGTTAAATTTAATACTACTGAAAATAAGGTACTGTTTCCAGGTCGAACCATTGCGCTAAAGCGGGCTTTTGTGAATGTGATAAATAATGCGGTTAAGTATGCAAAGCAGGTAGAAATAAATGTATCAACTGTTGATAATAAGATTATCATTACGATTAATGATGACGGACCGGGGATCCCTGAAAATGAATTATCAAAAGTATTTACGCCATTTTACCGTGTGGATTCAGCACGTTCGAGCCAAACAGGAGGCTCAGGATTAGGATTAGCAATTACGCAAGATATCATTAGACATCATCATGGCACAATTAGTATCAAAAATCTTGATGCTGGAGGGTTAAGTGTCATTATTACGCTTTATGTTAACTCATGAAGTATATTCAAGTTCAGGACGTTTATTATCGCTCCCGCTTAAGGTTTTGCGTAACTCGGACTTATGGTAAACTTACAAAAAATCGTTTCAGTGCTTTGTTGAGGAATGTATTATGCACAACGTATTAGAATTTGAACGGCCAATAGCAGAGTTAGAAGATAAAATTGAAGAATTACGACATGTTGGCACGGGTGCTGACTTATCTGATGAAATTAAAAATCTGCAAAAAAAATGTGTAGAAATGACGCAGAAGATATTTTCTAATTTAACACCATGGCAAATTACGCAATTAGCGAGACATCCAGATCGTCCTCATACTTTGGATTATATTAATAATATTTTTACTGAATTTGATGAGTTACATGGTGACCGTCACTTTAAAGATGATCTGGCAATGGTTGGTGGAATTGCAAAGTTTGAAGGTCAACCTGTAATCGTGATGGGGCAAGAGAAAGGTCGCAAAACAAATGAAAAAGTAAAACGAAATTTTGGTATGGCAAATCCTGAAGGATACCGCAAAGCCCTACGTTTAATGGAAATGGCTGAAAAATTTAAACTACCTATTTTTACGTTCATTGATACAGCTGGTGCATATCCTGGTATTGGTGCTGAAGAACATAACCAAAGTGAAGCTATTGCAAAAAACTTGTTTGCACTTGCTTCTCTGAAAACACCAGTGATATGTACCGTTATTGGTGAAGGTGGTTCAGGTGGCGCTTTGGCCATTGGTGTTGGTGATCAAGTCCTTATGCTACAAAACAGTATTTATTCGGTCATTTCACCTGAAGGTTGCGCCTCAATTTTATGGAAGAGCGCTGAAAAAGCAGAAGAAGCAGCTGATGCTTTGGGTGTTAATGCCGAGCGTATCTATAAATTAGGTCTTGTGGATGAAATTATCCCAGAGCCTATGGGGGGAGCACATCGCAATCCTAAAGAAATGTATGCGACACTTAAACAGGTTTTAGCGCTTAAATTAGAAATGCTTAAATTGTTATCTACGGATGATTTGATCAGTAAGCGTTATGAACGTTTAATGCAATATGGTTTAATTGACTAACGTCACATGATTGCGTCTAAAATAACGTCATTGCTTAATAAATTTCCGGCTATTACTCGCCTATGTATTGCGTTTAGTGGTGG
>PAMH01000020.1 GCA_002707205.1 Legionellales bacterium | reverse complement strand
ATTAAAAGTTTTGTAATTATATTGATTTAATTATTTTGGATATTAGGATGCCTGGAGAAGATGGTTTCACCGTTTGTCAAAAAATAAGAAAAACCTCAGATATCCCTATTATTATGTTAACGGCAAATGGTGAAGATATGGATAGAATTATTGGGCTTGAAATGGGCGCTGATGATTATTTGCCAAAACCTTTTAATCCAAGAGAATTAGTTGCAAGAATAAAAGCAGTCTTGCGGCGTACCGCAGAGACTAAAAATAGTCATAAAGAAGAAATGCATATTGATACTGAAATTTATACATTTGTGAATTGGAAGCTTGATACGGCAACACGTGTATTAATGTCACCAGATGATTTAGAAATTAGTATTACCGCAGGTGAGTACACATTGTTAATGACGTTTTTAGAGCGGCCAAAGCGTGTACTAAGTCGAGATCAGTTGCTGGAAATTACACATAACCGTCAAGCTGGGCCTTTTGATCGAAGTATCGATATTCAAGTTAGCCGTTTACGTCAAAAAATTGAAGATGACCCTAAAAATCCAAAATTGATAACGACAGTTCGAGGCGGTGGTTACATGTTTACGGCGCCGGTTAAAAAAAGAGTACAACATGGCTAAGCCTAAAAAGATAAAGGTCGTACGTTGGTTGTACGGTAAAGTAGTATTATTAGCAATTGGTGCTGTGTTAATTACACAAATCACCTTATTTTTTGTTTATTCTCAACGCAATAATACCGCAGAATTTAGAATTAATCGTGATGTCATTGCAAGACAAGTGATTAATTTAATTCAAACATTAGAGAATACCCCATTTGATCAACAGCTAAAAATCACGCAAGCTTTGAATTTACCGAATATCAATGTTTCATTGGATGATGAGCCAAAATATCATCCAAGATTTCAACAAATTAGTCTATGGCGTGTTTTGATTAAGATTTCTGATCAATCACCTAATATTAAATTATCTTATTTATTATCTAGTAATCAATGGTTAAACATCGTTGCAAATATTGAACCTATTTCATGGCACTTCCAAGTTTTCATGTTAATTTTAGAAGTTTTGTTAACCAGTGTCATTTTATTTTCGTTATGGAATATTCATCGATTCACGGTTCCGTTAAAAAGATTTACTAAAGCTGCAGAACATTTAGGGGTGAATTTAAAAGTATCTCCGCTTGAAATTGATGGTCCTGCACCTGTTCGAGCGACTGCGCATGCAATGAATAAAATGCAAGAAAGAATTAGTGACTTAATTGCTGGCAGAACACAAATGCTTGCAGCGATTTCACATGATTTACGTACACCTATTACGCGAATGAAACTACGTGCTCAGTATATTAAAGATGAAACTTTACAAGAAAAAATGAACAATGATTTAGATCAAATGGAAGCGATGATTGCGGAAACATTAAGTTTTGCAAGAGAAGATATGAATCAAAAACAACAAAAGCTTTTGGATTTAAGTTCTTTATTAGCATCAATGTGCGATGACTATGCGGAGATTGGTCAATCTGTAACTTTTGAAGGAACTTTAAAAAAAGTGCCTTACATGGGGAGCGCACTTGCCTTAAAAAGAATGTTGGCAAATTTAATTGATAATGCCGTCAAATATGGTCAGTCGGCAACAGTCCGATTATATCAATCACATAGAAAAAATGTGATAGAAATTCATGATGCCGGACAAGGGATACCGCAAGCGCAATTAGAAAAGGTTTTTTTACCTTTTTATCGTGAAGCATCACGTTCTAGAGCAACTGGCGGTATTGGTTTAGGTTTAGCCGTAGCGAGAGATATTGTAAGAGCTCATGGTGGNGAGATTNNTTTATTTAATCATGNACAAGGTGGTTTAGTTGCTCGTGTGGAACTGCCTATGATGGATAGAGAGTAGTTCCGCAATAGTGGAAATGATTAGCAATAATATTATATTTTTATCGTAATGATATTATAAATCTGAAAAACTACGCTACCATTGTAATTTTAAAATATTAAAGGGGTAGCGTAGCTTTTGCTATATGGCCAGATATTAATAGGCAGGTTATATACTGTGTTGAGACCTTTGTTGAGATGTTTGCATGCTCTCTATTTTAGTTTGATTGTGTTTAATCAAGTTATTGCTTCCTGAAAGTTCTAATATGACATTTGCTAATTCAATAGCTATATTATTAATGGGTGCTGGGCTTTCTTTATTTTCGGTATATACTTCAGCGACAAATTCTTCGAATTTTTTTGGTGCAGAAGAATTTTCACTACTATTCGCATCACTGTCGAGAAAAATTGCTTTTTTAGTTGGCGTAAAGTGTAATACGATAGCGTTAATGTCTTCGCGATAAATTTCAGGCGTCTGTTCGTTAAGTGCTGAGAATAGTCGTTGACTATTATTTTTTTTAGCGTGATAATACAACGCGATAAATAAGGTGAATGCTCTAACTGTTCTTGCGCTAGCTAATCCTTTCTCTATACGGTTTAGTTTTAAGCTTATTAAATTACAAGCCGACTTGTGTGCGTGAGTATATTCAGGTTTACCAAAAAAACTGCAAATCGATGATCGCGGTGTTATTGTATTTAAATAAACCTCGATAGCATTCTCTAAAGATTTTTTCCAATCATGCGGTAAATTTTTTTGCTCGGTATTTTCAGTTAGCATATCGGTATTTTCAGTTGGCATAAATGACCTCTCTTAATTTGTTATTATTTTTAACTTCCTTGTGATGGGCGCTAGCGCATTTTATAGCTTTAATTGCACCGCTAGGGTGGCGTAAGCGCGATACCGGTAACACATTAAGTGAATTAGGTATTTTTAAACTGTAGCAGGCATGAGTAACATAACTGTATAAAAAACAGCAATATTTGTAACCTTATGTAACGAAAAGTAACAAAACGGCAACAGTGTTCATGAATTAAACATTTATTGTTGATTACTTAGTAGTTTGTTGATGGGTCAAACTCGTTAACATGCTTAATTATAAATAAAATCGTATTTTGCAGACGTTTATGACTAGGTATATAATGGTTCAGGTGATTGACAATGCAAAACTCACAAGGAGAAGTCGGTGGCAAATAAAACTGCATTATACCAAGCGCACCTTGATGCAAGTGCAAAAATAGTTGATTTTCATCATTGGTTATTGCCTATCCATTATGGCTCTCAAGTAGAGGAACATCATCATGTGCGTCAAGATGCTGGCATATTTGATGTATCTCATATGACAGTTGTTGATGTGCTAGGCCCTGCTGCTAGGGATTATTTAAGATACTTAGTCTGCAACGATGTGGATAAATTAAAAAGTCGCGGTAAAGCATTATATACATGCATGCTTGATCAACACGGTGGCATTCTTGATGACTTACTGATTTATTTTGTCGATGAGCAAAATTATCGTGTGGTCTTAAATGCGGCAACGCGAGAAAAAGATTTAGCGTGGATGAATAAAATTGCGAATGATTTTTCTGTGGGTTTGCACGAGCGCCAGGATTTATCGATGCTCGCTATCCAAGGGCCTAAAGCAAGAGATAAAGTACATACCTTTTTAACACCGTTACAATTAGATGCAGTTAGCACACTAACCCCTTTTGAGTTTATTCAAGCAGACGATTTATTTGTTGCAAGAACCGGTTATACAGGTGAAGATGGTTATGAAATTATTTTACCAACGCCTCAAATTCATGAATTTTGGGCGGCCGCGTTAAGCGCTGGCATTCAACCTTGTGGATTAGGTGCGCGAGATACCTTGCGTTTAGAGGCGGGGTTAAATTTATATGGCCAAGATATGACTGAAAAAAATACGCCACTAGATTCAGGGCTGGCATGGACGGTTACATGGGAACCCAAAGAGCGACTTTTTTCAGGTCGTGCAGCGTTAGCACTTCAAAGAAGTAAGGGCGTCAAACAAAAAATGGTAGGGCTTGTTTTAGAAGGCAAAGGCGTTTTGCGACATGGGCAAAAAGTAATAACGGCATCTGGTGAGATGGGCGTTATCACTAGTGGTACTTTTTCTCCAACTTTGGGTGTAGGTATTGGTATGGCAAGAGTCCCTGACGATATTGGTCAAAACTGTTTTATTGAAATTCGTGGTAAACAACATGCAGCAAAAGTCATTAAATTGCCTTTTGTTCGACATGGTAAAAAAATGTTTGAATAATATAGGAGTTTAGTAATGAGCAACATCCCAAGTGAATTACGTTATGTAAAAAGTCATGAATGGACAAGTATGGAAGAAGATGGTGTTGTTACTGTCGGTGTGACAGAACACGCGCAAAGTCTTTTAGGGGATTTAGTTTTTGTCGAGTTGCCTGAGGTAGGTACGATTGTTAGTGCCGGTGACGAATCCGGTGTTGTTGAGTCTGTAAAAGCTGCGTCGGATATCTATGCGCCAGTGAGCGGTGAGATTATTGAAGTGAATGAAAACTTATCTGACTCACCAGAATTAATTAATAGCGACCCTTATGGAGACGGTTGGATTTTTAAAATTCAATTATCAGAGGTGTGTGAAATGGATAATTTACTAACCGCCGATGAATACCAAGAATTAGTTGAATCTGAAGAATAGGTGAGGTTAATATGCCATTTATTCCACACACGGAAAAAGATATTAAAGCAATGTTAGCCGCATGCGGAAAACAGCAGTTAGATGACTTATTTAGCGAAATCCCATCGCATCTACAAATCACCGAATTACCCAATATTGATGACGGAATTTCGGAAGCCGAACTTGCGCGATTAATGCAACAGATTGAAGTTAAAGATAAATATCAATTATGTTTCAATGGCGCGGGTGCATATGAGCATCATATCCCAGCTGCTGTGTGGGATATTGCTTCTCGCGGTGAATTTATGACAGCGTATACACCTTATCAAGCTGAAGCCAGTCAAGGTACCTTACAACTCATTTATGAATATCAAAGTATGATGGCAGCATTAATGGCAACACAAGTTTCTAATGCTTCGTTATATGATGGTGCATCAGCACTCGCAGAAGCTGTGTTAATGGCAGCGAGAATTCAACGTAAACAAAAACAACATAAAGTTTTATTGCCTATAAATTTAAATCCTTCTTATCGCAACGTTGTACAAAGTATTGTTGGTCAACAAGCAGTAGAAATATGTGCTGTTGATTATCTACCAGCGCAAGGCACAATTGATATTGAGCAGTTACAACAATACGCAACACAAGAAATTACTGCCATTGCCATTTCACAGCCTAATTTTTTTGGGCAACTAGAACACGTGGATATAATAACAAACTGGGCACACGAAAATAATATTCTACTTATTGCTGTGGTAAATCCCATTGCTATGGCATTAATTACGCCACCCGGTGAATGGGGCGAGAAAGGCGCAGATATTATTTGTGGTGAAGGGCAGTCTTTAGGTATTCCATTGGCCTCAGGAGGGCCTTATTTTGGTTTTATGTGTACCAAGCATGAATATATTCGACAAATGCCTGGGCGTATTATTGGTAAAACAACGGATACCGAAGGAAAAATTGGATATGCATTAACCTTGCAAGCCAGAGAGCAACATATTCGGCGCGCAAAAGCGACTTCAAATATTTGTACCAATCAAGGCTTAGCAGTAACTGCAGCAACCATTTATTTGAGTTTAATGGGTTATGAAGGCTTGCGTCGTATTGCCTTAAAAAGTCATCAAAATATGACAGCGCTAATTAAAATGTTAAATGAACAATTAGGCTTAACGCCAAAATTCACATCGAATTATTTTCATGAGATAGTGCTTGAGCTACCTGTCTGTGTTAAAACAGTTAGAAATATGATGGCTAAACGTGGTATAGAAGCAGGCGTGGATATTAGCCAAGCTTATCCTGAACTTTCAAATCCTTTATTGATTTGTACAACAGAGACTAAAACAGTAACGGACTTAACTTTATATATTGACCAGTTAGCTGATGTGATTCATCAATTGCAAATGCAAAAAAATCAGTATCCGCTTGAGGAGAATGTAGCATGTTAATCATAGAAAAAAGTAGCGAAGGATGTTTAGCGCATGCTCAATTACCGCATTTAACAGATGAAACTAGTGTTTTTGATTCAAAGTTTTTACGTAAAACAAAACCTAAGCTTCCTGAAGTTTCAGAGCTACAAGTTGTTAGACATTATACTGGATTATCACAAAAGAATTTTTCGATTGATACACAGTTTTATCCTTTGGGTTCTTGTACCATGAAATATAATCCACGAGGGATACACCGTTATGCATCTTTACCCGGTCTGTTAGCAAGACATCCGCTAGCAACTGAAATTAATAGCCAAGGTTTTTTGCAATGTATGTATGAGTTGCAAACTATTTTACAAAATGTCACAGGTATGCAAGGTGTTTGTTTAACGCCGATGGCTGGCGCGCAGGGTGAGTTTGCCGGTGTTGCCATGATCAAAGCTTACCATCAAGCAAGAAATGACCATGCTCGTACGGAATTTTTAGTGCCAGATGCTGCGCATGGCACAAATCCTGCCTCAGCGGTGATGTGTGGATTTACAGTAAAAGAAATTCCCACTAAGAAAAATGGAGACTTGGATTTAGATGCATTAAAAGCGGCAGTTGGTGCGCAAACAGCAGGTATTATGTTAACAAACCCATCGACCTTGGGTGTTTTTGAAAGAGATATTGAAGTCGTGGCTAAAACTGTACACGATGCCGGTGGATTGCTTTATTATGATGGTGCAAATCTTAATGCTATTTTAGGACGAGTGCGTCCTGGTGATATGGGTTTTGATGTTATGCACATGAATTTACATAAAACATTTGCAACCCCTCATGGAGGTGGTGGCCCAGGCTCAGGGCCTGTTGCAGTCAATGAAAAATTATTACCTTATTTACCAGTACCACGTGTAGAAAAAAATCATGATCATTATCACTGGATAGACGAAACTGATTGTCCAGACACCATAGGTCGTTTATCAACCTTTATGGGCAATGCGGGTATTTTATTGCGTGCTTATTTATATGCAAGATTGTTGGGTAAAGAAGGATTACGCCGTGTTAGTGATTTTGCTACATTAAATGCAAATTATTTACAAACGCAATTACGTGCATTGGGTTATGAACTCGCTTATCCCGCACGTCTAGCATCACATGAATTTATCGTGAGTTTACAAAAATTAACAAAAGCACACGGTGTTAATGCCATGGATTTAGCAAAAAGACTATTAGATTTCAATATTCATGCGCCAACAACTTATTTTCCTTTATTAGTTCCCGAGTGCCTATTGATTGAACCTACCGAAACAGAAGCCAAAGCTGATTTAGATCGTTTCATTACGGTGATGGAAAATATTTTAGAGGAGATTAAAACTAGCCCTGAGGTTGTAAAATCTGCACCGCATACGATGTGTATTACACGTTTAGATGATGTCAAAGCTGCAAAAGAATTGGATATTAAGTGGGAATAAAGCACAGTATGGAAAAATATCATGAAATCCGACGTGAATATGGTGATCAAGGGCTTAACCGCCAAAGTATGTTGGCTGATCCTATGTTGCAGTTTCAAAAATGGTTTGATGAAGTAAGGCGTGTAGAAGATGCAGATCCTACCGCAATGGTATTAGCAACAGTTGATCAACAACTTTGTCCTGATACTCGCGTTTTATTATTAAAAGAACTGGCAAGTGATGGTTTTATTTTTTATACGAATTATCACAGTACTAAAGGTTTGCAAATAGCAAATAATCAACAAGGCGCTATAAATTTTTACTGGTCAAAATGCGCAAGACAAGTTCGCGCTCGTGGACGACTTGAAAAAATATCGTACGCACAAAGCGAGGCATATTTTAAATCGCGGCCAAGAGGTAGCCAACTAAGTGCGCTGGCCAGTCAACAAAGTCATGTTTTGGTTAATCGGAAAATACTCGAAGATAGCATGTGCGCATTAGAAAAAAAATATCAATCAGATAATATCCCTTGTCCATCTCATTGGGGGGGATATAAATTGATTCCTTTTAGTGTTGAGTTTTTTCAAGGAAGAAACTCACGTTTACATGATCGTTTTCATTATTTTCTTAAAGATCAACAGTGGTCACTAGAGCGACTTTCGCCATAAAAAAAGCGCTGCCACGGGCAACGCTAGTGAGGGTGAATTAGGAAGTATCGTGGAATACATCCTATTAATAGTGTAACAAGAAGTTTGGAAAATGCCAGTTAGGTATTTTTTCTTGCAATAACTGATGATTATTTTATAAATCTTTTATCAAAATAAATTTATTTAACTCATTGATTTAATTATTTTTTCAAGAGTCACTTATTTAAAACCTTATGAGGAGTTTCCTATGAAAAAAATTATTTTAATTACTGGCGGTAATTCAGGCATTGGTCTTGCTTGTGTGAAATATTATGCTTCAAAGAATACGCAAATTATCGCAACTGGTCGACGTGCAATTGATACTTTAAGTCATCTAAGTACTGAAGAAAAAACGTTACTTGAGACCGTTGATTATCAACAAATGGATGTTGCGGATGAGAAAAGTTTATTAGCACTATTTTCACATATTCAAAAAACTTACGGAAAATTAGATATTGCAATTAATAATGCAGGTATTGCAGGTGAGATGGGGATTAATTTTCATGAAGTATCGATTGATGCATATCATAAAGTTATGACGATTAATCAACAAGCCGTTTGGCGGTGTTTACAAGAAGAAATTAAATTAATGTTACCTCAAAAGCATGGTGCTATTGTCAATGTTTCATCCGTTGCAGGTCTTAAAGGCAGCAAAGTGAGTGCGCTGTATGGTATGAGTAAATTCGCCGTGAATGGCTTGACAAAGTGTGCGGCATTAGAGTACGCACAGCAAGGCATTCGAATCAATGCAGTTTGTCCGGCTCCAATTGACACACCCTTAATGCACCAGCATCAACAAACCGAGACTTTACTAAACAATGCTGAGTCTTTTATTCCAATGGGGCGTGCAGGCACATCAAGTGAGGTTGCTAATTTAATTGGCTGGTTAAGTTCAGATGAGGCAAGTTGGATGACTGGTAATCTTATTCCGATAGATGGTGGTGTAACTGCGTAATAATAATATCAATCTTTTTTGATATTTTAATAGTGATGTTTTTAATTAGACAAAAACTTCGCATTTCGGCGTGGCTTGGATATAATTATAAAGTGTGGGTAAAGCTTGTTAAGGCAGTTTTACCTTTTTATGCGTTTGGAGAATCAACATGACAACACTCATCGTTATTGCCATTATTGTTTTATTATTATTTTTATGGGCAATTGGTATTTACAATAAATTAATCCGATTTATTGAAGCTATTCAAAATAATAAACGACAAATTGATATTCAACTTGATAGACGAATGAAAGTCTTTGAGTCATTAATCAATGTTGTAAAAAAATATATGGACTATGAGCAAACAACATTAAAAGATGTGGTTAAGTTGAGAAATCAAGCACAAGCTGCAGATAAGGCTGGCGATGAGAAAGCAAGAATGGCAGCAGAGAACCAAATTTCAACCATTGCGAAAGGGATTAATGTCGTTTTTGAAAATTATCCAGATTTAAAGGCGGATAAAAATGCGATGCAGTTACAAGAAGAAATTGTCAATTCTGAAAATAAACTCGCATTTTCAAAACAAGCGTATAATGACAGTATTGAACGCTACAATGCAGAGAAAAAGTCTTTTTTTCAATCGTTTGTGGTTAGTCTATTTAAAAGTGCACTTGATAAAGATTTTAAATACTGGGCAATTGATGATGAAAAACGACAATCAGCAGAAGATTATCGTGTAGAGTTGTAAGCAAATGAATAATAAAAAGCAATATAAAGCGGGCGTTGCTGACTGGCGTCAGCAGCTGCGTAAAAATAGTCGTAGAACTCAAGTTGTGATTATTAGTTTTGTTGCTTTATATGTTTTATTGGGATTATTGATTGATATTTATTTGCAAACGTCAACTACGCGTTTTGATGCGGGTAATAATGCATTTCATTTAACAATTACTCAAGCTTTTATAGGGTTAGTTACACTGAAACTGCCGCCCATTGCAACCATGATAACGCTTGCAATTGCTGTTATTTCTTTATTGGTGACTTTTACGCTACACGATAAAATTATTTTTATGGGTACAGATTATCAAGAAATTAAACCAAACTCAGGTAATCTACAAGAACAGCAGTTGTACAACGTTGTTGAAGAGATGAAAGTAGCAGCTGGCTTGCGTTATATGCCACGGGTTTTTATTATTAATGCGCCGTATATGAATGCTTTTGCCAGCGGCTATAGTGAAAAATCAGCATTGGTTGCTATTACCCGAGGTTTGCTTGAAAAACTGGAGCGCAGTGAGTTACAAGCTGTGATGGCTCATGAGCTTAGCCATATTAGACATCTTGATATTAAGTTGACATTAACGGCATCCGTTTTGGCAAATTTAATGTTGATTATTATTGATATGTTATTTTGGAGTATGTTATTTGGTGGGAATCGTGATCGTCGAGAGGGCAATAAATTATTTATTATTATTTATATTATACGCATTGTATTACCAATAATAACGATGTTACTCATGATGTATTTAAGTCGAACGCGTGAATATATGGCTGATGCAGGCGCAGTTGAACTGATGCGAGATAATGAACCCTTGGCGAAAGCCTTATTAAAAATAGAAGCGGATTATAAAACGAATCATGATGCGTACCAAAAAGCATTTAACCAGACTGCGCATGAAGGTGTGCGCCAGCAGGCTTATTTATATGACCCCACTAAAGCGGGTTTACGTAGTTCAAGTATGACATCACTTTTTTCAACCCATCCAGCAATTAAAGATAGGTTGAAGGCAATAGGTATTAAGTTAAAATAAGCGTATTTAATTAATTGTGTAAATGTAAGTGATATTATTCGACGTAGGATGGCCACATTGTATGCTTGCTGTATTTGATGAGTCAACACTATTTAGTCGAGAAACAACTTTGCTACAGGCGCTGTGATCTATTTGTGAGGTGATTGCTACTTGATTTTGATTAATAATTTTAATTTTAATAGCGGTACTCCAAGGTGAAGTTGCATAGAAGTCAGAGAGATAACCTGCATTTTTTAAATTTGTGAATGATGTACAATCACTGGTGCCTCCATTTTGGCTGCCTGCAAAACACTTTTCTACGGCACTGCTAATGCCTGTTAGTTGCGATGTAAAAGTAGTGATTTTTTGTGTTTGTCTCACTTCGCTATAATAACGAACTGCAACAATACTCACAACAGCGGCTAATGCTAAAACCAATAAGACTTCTAATAAACTAAATCCTGTATTTTTCAACGAAAGACTCCATCTGCATAAACCCATTTATTAATATATTAGCATAATTTATTAAGTTTTAATGCGTAGAAAAATTAGGTTAACAATCTTTACTTAAACCAGGTTTTGTGTAAGTTTTATTGCACTTAAGTCCGTCAATAAGCAATGCCCCCCTCTAAAATACAAACTTTTAAAAGAGGAACTTGAACTATACTATGAACGGACTACCACCTATCTCTATCTGAGTCTTCTTTAGTTCTTCAATTTCTTCATATTGTGGAAATAGACAGTGTTGGAGTTGAGAAATAATAGACGTTTTTTCCGTTTTATCTGGCGCAGGTTGTTGTAGTGTTTCTGGAACATCTGTTGATTTATGTAACAGTGCAGCTGTTAATATTGAGCTCACTAAACTTAAAAAGAGGGCTATCATTGAACTAGGAATGGAGCTTGTAAACTTTGAACTATGATAATAGACATTTAAAAAGTTTTTAAAAAAATTCATAACAAGCACATTAGCATAAGTCACTTTGTTGAGCGCGGTCAAGACATTATCTTTAGATATAAACTCTCTGGAGCAAAGAAATTGGAGAAATTCAACGCTACAAAGAGCTTTTGCAATATCAGCAGATTTACTAAGGCAACCCTCATGAGGGTGATTGTCCGTGGTTGAGGGTTTTGACTTAAATACTTTCCCACCGCTCCAGTAAAAGAACGCACCATCAAGTTTATCTTTATAGCTAGGATATTTACTTGCTGCGATGATGATACATGGCAAGAGGAGTGATAAAGAAACAAGAATACCGACTGTTTGATTATCTTCCGTATTAATTTTAAACATCCAGTCTAACACAGATTCAATTAATTTTGCGGCAAATTCAAACGTGGTGTAGTCAGAAGATTCATTAGCGATAAGTGATAGAAAGACAATCGCAAAATTAAGCATTTTTGCGGTATAACGCTTTAATTTTCGTTTATAGGGGGAGGACGTTTGGTCAATTTTTTGATAAAATAAAGCACTTTCATTATAAAAATTATTTTGAAATTTTTGTATTGAATGAAAAATTTTAGCGTTGCTTGCACCAAAGATTAGACTAGCACCACCAAGCAAGAGTTTAACTGGCATTGACACAGATGAGAAAAAAAAATTCGCGATACCATTAAAAAGCGTGTCTGTACCTATTGTACCTAACCAAAGTTCTGCAAAGCTTGCTGTTGCTAATATCACGTTTTCTAACGCGCTTCGTGGTGGCTTACGATAAATGACATAATTCAGACTTTGTTGATCAATCTCACTCACCCTTTGCTCACCAGCCTCACTGTCTTGAACTTCAGTAGATGTTTGTTCAGTACCGGGCAATAGTGGATTTTCCTCCGATAGTTGATTTTGTTGATGCCTTTCCTGCATAGTCGCATTAATTTTATAAAAATTTTTGGTAAAACGTTGATAAAAAATTGAAAAAGCATAAAGGGCAATAAAAAATAGAAGAGTGATGTTAATGTCATGCCAGACATCTGCACTTGGATTTTCAATCTCTGATTCGATATCATTTGATGTACTAAAAGTTGCTTCGGTTATTGAGACAGCAGAGTTAGCCATTGATACAAATGCAGCAGCAAAAGTAATCAGGCCTGCTAATACATAAGCTTTGCTTGAATTATCTTGATTATTATCTCTATTCAGTTCTGGATTGGTTGCCATGATTATAAGTCATTTAATTATTATTTTTGCATAGCTTAACAAGCAAAACTTAAGCAATTATTAATGAGGCAAGTTTTTAATCGATGATGCTATGATTCATTAGGATAGGATGAATATGATTTAAAATCAAAAAGTTCAATTGAATAACAAGCTTTTTTATAAATTCGCATGATTTTTACAATTTTAAGTACATTAATTATAAGCTGTAAATGTTACGTTTTCACTAAAAAATTATTATTGGTAATAGTCAATTTGTATTACTCATCAGGATTGTTTATCATAATAAACTATTCAGTAGTGTATGCTACTTAAAGCAACATGGATTGAATGACAGTTAATTGATTTTTTTTGCACAAATTAACTTTCTGCTAAGGATTAGGTGGTTAAACATAACAACATTTATAAAAATATTTTGAGAATAATAATATGCTAAATGACACCAAAACACCTGCCAGTACGTATTCAGCCCTTTTATTTAACGCTAGCACTAAAGACATTTCACCTAATACAACGAGTAAGTCAGACAGCTAAAGTCCAGAAAACTTGCAAAAATCACAACAATCAAAGTTAAGTCAAGTCGAAGAAAAAGAACTGGATGTTGCATATAAAGCAGAGCACCAGTTAAAATTTAAGTTATTGGAGGGTGAGTTTTTTGAGACCACATTTGAAAATTCGGCTAAAGCATTGGATATCATAAATGAGCAACTCGATGCTATAGCCAAAACATCAGGTTTATCCTATCAATTTGAACGTGATGCTCTTGAAAAATCTACGGCTTTATCGCAGTCTATTGATAGCGCACAACCTGATTATGGATATAGTGTTTCTTCTGAGCAATATCGTGTAGATATTAAAATTGAAAATAACCAATTAACATTAACAAACACTAATTGGTTTGAAAAATTAAAAGTTTTAGATTATTTCATGAATATAAAATTCAAATTCGTAGTGGCTAAGAATAAAGATGATAACACTGTAGAATTTTATCTTGATCCTGAAATAATGGAGAGAGGTGAGGATAGCATTCCTTTTGCACTAACACATAGTGATTTAATCGCTGGTAAACCTGCTATTTTTTCAGGTTACGCATGGTTTGATGCTAAAGCTAACTTAGACTGTTTGACCAATGAGTCAGGTCATTATAAATTTGATTTACAGCAATCGGAAAATTTTGTGGAGGCATTAATCGAAGATTATCAGCTTCAAAACATGACGCTTAATGACTTTAGCCAAAAACCTGGCGAGGCTTATTATCAGATATTTTTTGAAACTCAAAGAAAGGCATCGGAAATATGTCAAACAAATGGAATGAAAAACAGTATAAGTAATGATTCTAATTTACTTTTATGTGAAATTGATAATGGCAATCCGTACATTTGTCCTGAAATTCAAAGCGATGGTTTTAAAACAAAAGTTTCAGAAGGGAATTCATTTAAATCAGGGAAAGTATCATGTGAGGATAAGGTATTTCGTGGCATGGAACATTTACAAACATCAAAGCGTATGCGAGAAAATGCAACGTCATTATTATTAAGCTGTTATCAGGAAATGGAAGCTACTTTAAGGGAGCAGCATGAAACTTTGCCACAGGCTGAAGGCTTCTTATCACAAGAAAAACAATTAAATTTGCGTGAAAGGTTATTTATTAAGCAGTCTAAAATATTATATTTAATTAAATCATTAAAGGCAATGCACTCATATACAGAGAAGCAGTTAAAGGGACAACCACAAAAAAATGGTGTTGGTAGTACTGATAAAGTGAAAAAAAGACTCCCAAATACATTTTCTGCGTCTAAAAGCCCTGAGATGTATAGTATGTTTTCTCGCAGCACTGAGACTTTTAAAAGATGTAAGCAACTAACAACCCCAGTTGGGTTGGGAACGGTCTGTTCTCAACATTGATTTTATAGAAAAATGGTTTAAAGGTCACCATACCATGCTTGCAAAATAGCAAGCATGGCAACACTTGCGGTTTCTGTGCGTAAAATACGGTGACCAAGGTTAACCGCAGTAAACCCGTGCGTTTTTGCACAATTGACTTCTTCCTGAGAAAAGCCACCTTCACTGCCAACGAGTAAAGCAATACTTAATATGTTTTGTTGAGGTAAGCTTTTTAATTGCACGCTGCCGGTTGGGTCTAATATAATTTTTAATTGGCAATCAATATTGACAATCCAATTTAACAAATTAGTTGGTGTATGACAATTAGGTACGCTGCTACGCCCAGATTGTTGGCACGCATTCTCAATAATCATTTGCCATTGAGTTTGCTTTTTTAATTGGCGTTCAGGATTTAATTTAATATTACAACGTGATGAGAAAAGCGGTGTAATTGCATTTGCGCCTAGTTCAACTGCTTTTTGTACGGTATATTCCATTTTATCACCTTTGGAAATTACTTGACCTAGGTGAATATTAACGGGGGATTCCACATGATTTTTTTCAATAGCCTTAACAATAGCAAAAACGGTTTTGCCTAAAGATGTTATTTCAGCTAAATAATTCTGACCATCGCCATTAAACAAGATAATGGGGTGATTAACCGCTAAGCGTAAAACCTTATAGAGATGATGTGAGGCAGAAGTTGATAATTCGTAGGTCTTATCAACTTCGAGTGTGCCTTGTTGGTAGATTCGAGGAACACGCATACTTAATAACGATAATAGTCAGGTTTATAAGGCCCCTCTACATCAATGCCAATATATTCAGCTTGTACAGATGTTAATGTTGTTAATTTAGCACCTAATTTATCAAGATGCAGACGCGCGACTTTTTCATCGAGATGTTTAGGTAAGACATACACTTGATTCTTGTAATTTTCATTGTTATTCCATAGTTCTAATTGCGCCACAACTTGATTAGTAAATGAGTTAGACATAACAAAGCTTGGATGGCCAGTTGCACAACCTAAATTCACTAAACGTCCTTGTGCTAAAATAATCACACGTTTACCATCAGGGAAAATCACATGATCTACTTGTGGTTTGATATTTTCCCATTCATATTGTTTTAGACTAGCAATATCAATTTCATTATCAAAATGTCCTATGTTACAGACAATTGCTTGGTCTTTCATTTGTTGGATATGTTTTGCGGAGATAACATGTAAATTGCCAGTTGCTGTGATAAAAATATCTGCTTTATCTGCTGCTTCATCCATAGTTACGACTTTATAACCTTCCATCGCAGCTTGTAATGCACAGATAGGATCGATTTCAGTGACCCAAACTTGCGCTCCTAGACCCCGCAAGGATTGTGCACAACCTTTACCAACATCGCCATAACCTAAAACAACAGCAACTTTACCGGCGATCATGACATCTGTAGCACGCTTAATACCATCGACTAATGATTCTCGGCAACCATAAAGATTGTCAAATTTAGACTTAGTCACGGAATCATTGACATTAATTGCAGGCACTTTTAACTCACCTTTTTTCGCCATTTCGTAAAGACGATGCACGCCTGTTGTTGTTTCTTCGGACAAGCCTTTGATGTTTTCAAGCAATTCAGGATACTTTTGGTGCATCAGTAAGGTTAAATCACCGCCATCATCTAGTAATAAGTTAGGATACCAATTATTAGGGCCAGTAATAGTTTGTTCAATGCACCATTGGTATTCTTCTTCAGTTTCTCCTTTCCAAGCAAAGACAGGCACGCCAGCCTCTGCCATTGCTGCAGCGGCATGATCTTGAGTCGAAAAAATATTACAAGAAGACCAACGTACTTCAGCACCCAGCGCAATTAATGTTTCAATTAACACTGCCGTTTGAATAGTCATATGTAAACAACCGGCAATTTTTGCGCCCTTTAAGGGGAATTGGTTTTTATACTCTTCACGTAGTGCCATTAACCCCGGCATTTCTGTTTCTGCAATAGCTATCTCTTTACGACCCCAATGCGCTAAGCTCAAATCTTTGACTTTAAAATCTTGGCTCATCTTAAGCTCCTTTCGTTAGTTGTTCAGCTTTATCTGTTTTTTCCCATGGGAAGTTTTCATCTTCACGACCAAAATGTCCGTAAGCGGCAGTTGCCTGATAAATAGGACGTTTTAAATCAAGCATGGCAATAATACCTTTGGGTGTTAAATCAAAATGATTTTGGATGAGTTTTGTGATCATCTCATCAGGTAATTTGCCAGTACCAAAAGTTTCAATATTGATAGAGGTTGGCTCTGCAACACCAATAGCATAAGAAATTTGTATTTCACAGCGTTCAGCAAGGCCGGCAGCAACAATATTTTTAGCGACATAACGACCCGCATACGCTGCACTTCTATCAACTTTAGACGGATCTTTACCTGAAAAACAACCACCACCATGACGAGCCATGCCACCGTAAGTATCAACAATAATTTTACGACCCGTTAAGCCACAATCGCCTAAAGGACCACCAATCACAAATCTGCCCGTAGGATTAACTAAATAACGTGTTTTATCACTCAGCCAAATTTCAGGTAACACAGGTTTAATAATGTTTTCAATAACTGCTTCTTGTAGATCTGAATAAGCAATATTAGGATGATGTTGCGTTGAGAGTACGACCGTATCAATGCCAACAGGTTTACCGTTCTCATAGATAAATGTTACTTGACTTTTAGCATCAGGGCGTAACCATGAAAGCGTACCGTTTTTACGTAACTCAGCCTGTTTTTCCACTAAACGATGAGCATAGGTGATGGGCGCAGGCATTAATACATCAGTTTCGTTACTGGCATAGCCAAACATTAAACCTTGGTCGCCTGCGCCTTGTGCATGTTGTTCATATTCATCAACCCCCATAGCAATATCAGCTGATTGTTTGCCAATAGCTGTCATTACCGCGCAAGATTCCCAATCAAAGCCCATTTCAGAGCTGTCATATCCAATCTTTTTGATGGTTTGTCGTGCAATCTCATCAATATCAACCCATGCATTTGTGGTAACCTCACCAGCAACTAAAGCCATGCCTGTTTTTACCATTGTTTCACAAGCAACTCTAGCTTCTGTATCTTGCGCTAAGATAGCATCGAGCACGGCATCTGAAATTTGATCCGCAATTTTATCTGGGTGTCCCTCAGAGACAGATTCTGAAGTGAAAAGATAGTGATTATTCATGAAAATTTACCTAATAAAAAAATTGCGTTAAGTTTAACAAATTTTTGTATTTGGGGGTAGTTTCCTGTCAATCTTGTATAGTCGAAGCTATTTTGAGCTTCTGTGGATAGATGCAGTTAACTACAAATCTTATATTTTGATTATATACTTATAGTTAATGCAGTAGTAAAGGTATATAAAATGCGAAGTTTAAAAGTATTATTTTTAGGCATAATTGGATTATGTTTGCATGTTAGTCTTTTTGCCAATGCGGCAGCTGTTGATGTGAGTAATGACGTCACTAAACCCAGTAGTCTTTCAAATCAAACATTAAACCCTGGTTTAAGCCCAGCAGCAGTTGGAGAGACATCAACGAATGATGCTATTCCAATTACAACCAAATCTAAAGATGTGCCTAGTACGCGTAACGGTATTAATCAAAAAGCAGGTTTTTCATCCTATGATTATCTAAGTCATTTAAAAAATTGTGAGCCAGGTACGATAGAGGCTGGCGCAGATGCAGTCACGATTAAAGGATATCAAAAAGGACGATGTCACGTTATTTATAGTATTGCCGGACGNAAAGTGGATTGTCGCTTTTCTCAAGCGCAGTTAAAGCAGCTGGCTAGCGAAGAAAAGATAGAACAAGCCAAAAATTATGATCGCGGTGTGGGATTAATTTTACGACCTTTAGGTACAGATGATATTAGTTCTCCACTCTCAACATGTATTCAGTGATTTAGTAAGCACAATCGTGTACTGGATTATTCATCAATATTGAATATTATACTAATCTTTTTCATTTTGTAGTGATAAGTCATCACCTGCGTGGGGTGATGATCCTTTTGATAAGGAAATTTTTAAGCGTAAATTATTTTCTGAGTCAGCATATTTTAATGCATCTTCTGCACTGATTATTTTGTTTTGATAAAGATTGTACAGTGCCATATCAAAAGTTTGCATACCTATATCATTTGATTTTTCCATTGCCTCTTTAAGCTCATTAATTTCACCTTTGCTTATTAATTCTTTGACTAAAGGACTTCCAAGTAAAATTTCAGTAGCAGGTACGCGCTTTCCCTCAATTGAGGGAATAAGTCGTTGAGAGATAATAGCCACGGTATTTAATGACAAATCTAACAAAAGCTGTTGATGTGCGTTTTGTGGAAAAAAATTAATAATCCGCTCAAAAGCCTGGTTTGCATTATTTGCATGTAAGGTTGATAGGCAAAGATGTCCAGTTTCTGCAAAATTAATAGCATATTGCATCGTTTCTTGATCGCGTATTTCGCCGATTAAAATCACGTCAGGTGCTTGACGTAAAGTGTTTTTCAATGCCTGAGAATAGCTTAACGTATCAATACCAATTTCACGTTGATTTACCAGTGATTTCTTGTGTGTATGTATGTATTCAATGGGATCTTCTATGGTTATTATATGACTCGCACTTGTTTGATTTCGGTGTTCAATCATTGTAGCTAGCGTGGTTGATTTACCGCTAGATGTTGCACCAACAATTAAAATTAAACCACGTTGCTTCATGATTAATTGATTTAATACGGGGGGAAGATTAAGCTCTGCGATTGATGGAATCACTGATTTTATGTGTCGAATAACCAAGCTAATTTCGCTACGTTGTTGAAATATATTAACGCGAAAACGCCCGATATTTTTTTGTGAAATAGCTAAATTCATTTCTAGATTTTTATTAAAATGTCGGGTTTGCTCTTCGGACATTAAACTGTGTGCAATCATGGCGGTGTCACCAGACTTTAGCGCAGGCAGGTCGCAGGACATAATTTTGCCATAAATTTTAATTTGCGGTGGCGCGCCAGTTGTTAGATAAAGATCAGATGCTTCTTTACTAACCATGAACTCAAGTAGTTTGCTAATATCCATGTCGTCTCTTTTTGTTTTATTGTGGTTAATAGATGATAATTTAATCATCACTCCATAAGTTATGCCTCTGGCCACGACAAAAAATAGGATAAGATTAAAGGTTGTAACTCGTTGATAAATATGTAAAATCCTTAAACCAAAAAAACAAAGGGAGTTACATATGAAGCTATCAACGAGTCTGGG
>PAMH01000019.1 GCA_002707205.1 Legionellales bacterium | reverse complement strand
TATCTTCAATAATATTTTTGGTTGTCCATAAAGAAGATAAACCACAAATGTCATGTACAAAACGAGATAATATTCTTGCGCCTTGTTTAGTGTGTGTCACTTCAGGATGAAACTGCAATCCAAAAAACTGCTTAGCTAAATGCACCATCGCCGCAATAGGTGCATTATCTGTAGAAGCACTAACCATAAAACCCTTTGGCACTTGCGTTACATGATCACCATGGCTCATCCAAACATCTAACAATGCCTTTCCATCTTCGAAGCTATCTTCAATTTTTTCAAATAATGGACAATGCCCATGTAATGCCACTTTTGCATAACCAAATTCACGCTCAGCAGCATTCTCAACTTTTCCACCTAATTGTTCCGCCATGGTTTGCATACCATAGCAAATACCTAATACTGGGCATCCTAATTCAAACACGATTTGTGGTGCACGCGGCGTTGTTAGTGAAGTGACCGTTTCGGGTCCACCTGATAAAATAATTCCTTGTGGATTAAAATCACGAATAAACGCTGGTGTAATATCAAATGGATGTAATTCACAATAAACACCTAATTCACGTATTCGTCGTGCAATTAATTGCGTGTACTGTGAACCAAAATCTAAAATTAATATTTTTTCTTGATGTATATTCATATTGTTCTCTATTGAATAATACAGAACTTATAGCAGTAGCGCACAAGTTCTGTTGGCTAAAGTGGATTAATCTCTATTCATTGGATAATTTGGTGCTTCTTTGGTAATGGTGACATCATGTGCATGACTCTCCTGCATACCCGCCCCTGTAATTTTCACAAACTGTGCCTCTTTTCTCATTATGTCAATGGTACTTGAGCCGGTATATCCCATGCCAGAACGTAATCCACCCATTAACTGATAAATAATTGCTAAAACACTACCTTTATAAGGGACACGACCTTCAATGCCCTCTGGAACTAGTTTTTCAGCCTCTGAACTTTCTTGAAAATAGCGATCGCTAGAACCATGTGTTTGTGACATAGCCCCTAATGAACCCATACCTCGATAAGACTTATAAGTGCGTCCTTTATATAACTCAACCGCACCTGGCGCTTCTTCTGTACCAGCAAAAAGTCCGCCAATCATAATAGCACTAGCACCGGCAGCTATCGATTTACAAATATCTCCCGAGTAACGAATCCCCCCATCAGCAACTAACGGAATCCCCTTTTTTTGTAGCGCTTGCGCAACTTCTGCCACAGCAGATATTTGAGGAACACCTACGCCACTGACTACACGCGTCGTACAAATAGAACCAGGACCAATACCGACTTTTACGGCATCAACACCTGCATCCACTAAAGCCAATGCAGCATCTTTGGTTGCAATATTTCCTGCCATCACTTGTAAATCAGGATAATGTTTTTTAACCCATTTAACACGTTCAATCACACCTTTAGAATGCCCATGTGCTGTATCAACGACAATTAAATCAACACCAGCATCAACCAAGGCATGAATACGCTCATCCGTATCCGCCCCAACACCAACAGCGGCACCAACACGTAATTGTCCTTGCTCATCTTTACAAGCAAATGGTTTTTCTTGTGCTTTTAAAATATCTTTAACTGTCATTAAACCTTTCAACTGAAACGAACTATTAACAACCAATAATTTTTCGATACGATGTTGATGAAATAAATCTAATGCCGCCTCACGACTAGCGCCTTCTGGGATTGTCACCAATCGCTCTTTTGGCGTCATAACAGCAGAAACTGGTTTATCTAAAATTTGCTCAAAACGAATATCACGACTCGTAACAATCCCGACGAGTTGTTTACCTTCAACGACCGGCATACCCGAAATACCATGAGATTTACTGATAGATAATAATTCTCGAATTGTGGTTTCTGGAGAAATTGTGTAAGGGTCTTTCACCACACCACTTTCAAATTTTTTCACTATTTTTACTTGTTGCGCTTGTTGTTCAGCGGTCATATTTTTATGAATAATGCCCAAACCACCTTCTTGTGCTAAGGCAATTGCTAGACGCGCTTCCGTTACCGTATCCATTGCTGCGGATAATAAGGGAATATTTAAAGTGATTTTCTTTGTTAATTGTGTTTTAAGCGATACATTTTTGGGTAAAACTTCAGAATAGGCAGGAACTAAAAGAATATCATCAAAGGTTAATGCTTCTTGTTTTATTCGTAGGGACATAAATACCTCGTTAACTTTAAGTGGACAAACCATGACCAAAACTGGTAAAAGTTAACGCCAAATGGTAGCATAATGCGCCGATTAAAGAAAGTAATATCTACGCATTTAATTAAATTATTCATGCTAATGTGATGCCATTCTGTTGTTATAATAATTTAAACTAAATGTAGCAGCAAAAAGGTCATCTCAATGGAACAAACATGGACAATTAGTCAGCTTAACCAAAGTATAAAAAAATGGTTGGAAGCTGAGTTTCCTAAAATTTGGATAGAAGGTGAGATATCCAACTTCAAAAAATATCCCTCAGGGCATATGTACTTCTCATTAAAAGATGAAAAAGCACAAGCCAGTTGCGTAATGTTTGCCGGTTTTAATCGTTATTTAAAGTTTACACCTAAGAATGGCTCGCACATTAAAATCAAAGCGAAAGTTAGCCTCTATCCTGAACGTGGTCAATTTCAATTGATTGCTGAATATATGGAAGAGTCAGGCGATGGTGCATTGCAACGCGCATTTGAATTACTGAAAAATAAATTACAACTTGAAGGATTGTTTGAACCAAAATATAAAAAAAAACTCCCAGCACTCCCAACATGTATTGGAATCATTACTTCACCTAAAGGTGCTGCCATTCGAGATATATTAACAACATTAAAACGTCGTTTTCCAAGTATTCCTATTATTATTTATCCAGCATTAGTCCAAGGAAAAGAAGCTGCTGCACAAATACAACGAGCAATTATTACGGCCAATCAAGATCAAAAATGTGATGTTTTAATTGTTGGACGTGGCGGCGGTTCATTAGAAGATTTACAAGCGTTTAATGATGAGTCCCTCGCCCGTACAATTTTTGATAGCTTATTGCCTATTGTCAGTGCCGTTGGCCATGAGGTAGATTTTACCATTGCTGACTTTGTTGCAGATATTCGAGCGGCAACACCAACCGCAGCAGCTGAACTGGTAAGCCCATCGCAAAAAAATTTACATAAAATAATTTTTCAACAACGTACAAATTTACACACCGCAATAATGGATATTATCAATCAATATCAACAAACTATCACTTGGCTAAGAAAATCACTGAAAGATCCAAGACAACAATTACTTGATCGCGCACAAACAATTGACACTCTAAATCATCGTTTACTTTTCGCAATGAAACACCATCATAAATATCAATACAATTATTTAGTACAATTACATCACCAACTATTGCGTTACACACCCATCAATCAGATTAAGCCATTAACGCAACGCATTACATTTTACCAACAACAATTAATCAAAATAATACATTTAACACTAGAACAAAAAAAACAAAAGCTTAAACATCAAGTACAGCTACTCGATACCTTAAGTCCATTGCAAACACTAACACGCGGCTATGCTATTATCAAAAATAAAAACAATCATCTGGTCACAGATGTTAATGATGTAAAACTTGAAGATAATCTAACAATTCAATTATCTAAAGGTGAAATTGAAGCACAAGTGATTAATATTAATCCCAAGGAAAAAAAATGATATCAAAGACCACCAAACGTTTTATTCACACTCAAGCATTATCTGGCCTATTATTATTTGCAATGTTGTTATGTGCATTACTTATTAGTAACAGTACATTATTACCCTTATACAACAAACTTGCTGATCTACCCATCGGATTTCAAGTCGGCAATTTCTTACTAACCAAACCTTTATTACTTTGGGTAAATGAAGGCCTCATGGCGATTTTTTTTATGCTATTAGCTTTGGAAATGAAGCGTGAAATCCTTGAAGGCGAGTTGAATTCTTTATCAAAAATANCCTTACCNTTTATTGCAGCTATTGGTGGTATTACATTNCCCGCCATTATCTACTTATTATTTAATCAACATAATTTAGAAACCATAAAAGGTTGGCCTGTCGCCATTACAACAGACATCGCTTTTGTACTAGGCATTGTAAGCTTGCTGGGATCGCGCGTGCCTCCAGCACTTAAAGCATTTTTAGTGGCTTTGTCAATTGTTGATGATATCTTAGCAGTTATTATTATTGCTATTTTCTATACCAACAACTTATCTTATATTGCCTTGGCATATACAGGACTTGCCATCTTGGCGTTACTGATATGTAACTTACTCAATGTTCGCAAAATTGCAATTTACATTTTAATTGGTATTTTTATGTGGTTTTGTGTGATTAAGTCCAATATCCATGCCACACTGGCGGGCGTGATAGTTGGTTTGTTTATTCCTTTGCACGCCAAAGATAAAATATATTCCCCTTTACGAAGATTAGAAAAAATTTTGCATCCTTGGGTTGCCTTTATGATCCTTCCTTTATTTGTTTTTATGAATGGCGGCATAGACTTTCATTCTTTTGGAATAACGCAAATCACATCACCTGTTTTTATTGGCGTCAGTTTAGGTTTGATTATTGGAAAAGGACTTGGCGTATTTTGTTTTTCTTGGTTATTAATCCAAATGCGTATCGCGCATTTACCTGATGAAACTAATTATCGTCAATTATTAGGCATCTCTGTGCTTACAGGTATTGGCTTTACCATGAGTTTATTTTTAGCTGCACTAGCGTTTTTTGATACCCCATATGAAAATATTGTGCGCCAATCAATTGTTATTGGCTCTTTAATTTCTGCGATTATTGGTATTATGTTATTACTGAAAAAAGACAGTAACGCAACTGTCTTTTTTATCAAAAAGAATAGATCATCAGCCCTTTAGGCGTACTTTGGGCGCTGCAAAATTATCCAACTCTTTGTCTAGAACTGGATTTTGCTGAGTGTTGCATTTTTCTGTTAGTTGGTTAAAAAAACAAGTAAGTTGCTGTTTCTGATACTTAATATTCTTATCCTTAATAAAAGAACTAGCATGTTGAGGCTGGTTATTTTTACCATTAATAAGAGATCTCGCATGTTGAAGCTGGTTATTTTTGTCATTTTCAGAATTATGTACCGATGAACTAATCACGCTAACTGCACCTAAAATTAATGCGGCAGACATAAGAAAGGCAATGGCAGGCGCAACGGCAAAAAAAGAGATAGGCGCTAAAGCAATAGTAAACATGCTTAAACCAAACATTGCAATGCCCGCTTTTTTGGCGTTACTATTTTTTTTTGCAGTGATAAACGGAGAAATAATATGGTTAAAATCATTACTGTCAACCCGAGCAGAAATGCTATTAGTCTCGTCGTTCTTATTCTTAACAAGCTGTGATGACAATCGAAGCGCTTGAGTTGCATGAGCACGCGTAATTTCGGATTTTGGATCCTTCATACATTCTTCAACATTAAATTTTATCGTCTTTGCGTATTCTAGTCTTTGCTGAGAATGTACATCTTGATTTTGAGATAACTGCTTCATGCCGTTGGATAAATCGTTTAACGCAGCTTGATATTGTCCTTCAACATAATCATTAAAAGAAGCAATTAATGCTTCATAGTTATCTTTGATTTTAAGGATCGCTTGAACTACCAAATCATTCCCTGGCTGATATAAAAATTGAGTAATAGGATCTTTATCACCATTGCTTAAACAAGCAGGACTGGAAGAACGTACCTGATAACCTTTACCCCAAACAGCATCAAGGAACAATAATGCAAATTTTTCACTTTTAAAAGCCTGACTTAAAATCTCATGCATCTTCTGCATGTTCCATGCTTTTTTAGAAACCTGTTTCCATTCATCAAAAATCTGCTGGCTTTCAGTTTCAGCCTTAATAAATGCATGATGATTTTCTAAAAATTTAATTGCTTGATTAATTTGTTCGTTCATAGTTTTTGAAACAATATTGTGGCCATTTATTATTTGTTTGTTTTTACTCATAATATTTCACTCATATGTAAAATAGTTACTCAATAGTTTACATTTTATACCTAAACAATATCTCTATGCAAGGTTTTTTGAAATTTAGACATTTTAGGCCGCTATATAGCTTATCACTTTTAACACAGACTTAATAAGCTATTTTTTTTAAACTAAATATTCTGACAGACACTAGTGGCATAAGAAATCATACTTTATTTTGAGAATATTTAATACAAAAAAACATTGGTCAAGACTACTTTTACTGCTTTTATTAAAGGTATTTGAATATATTATTAATACGTTCATAATTCTATTTTAACCTTGATATTTTAACAAAACTATTTTGTTAAAACNCGGCTTGGCGATAAGCACAAGCCGTGATAAGTCCCAAGCTAAAATCAATTATTCACGCTGACTTATTATTTTTTTGTTACGTTGAACCCCACGCTTCGTTCCTGAGGAGTATCAGTCTTAGAAGCAGGAGCTTTCTTTTTATCGAAAAGGCCGTGGTTTTTAGTACTACTTCCGACGCTCTCTTTTGATTTATAAATAAATTCATCAAAAGATTTACATTCCACAAGTTGATTTCTGCTTGAAAATGCTCCTCCAGAACTGTTGTTAAGCTCCGGCGCCGATACAGGAGATTTTGGCATAGATAGCGAATTAGTATCTCCTTGGTTATTTTCTTTTTCCTCAGGTTTAAGGGCAGTACTAATTTTCAATGTACCATGGTAAGCCTGTTTCGCAATGTCCAAAATGTCAGATTGTAAGCCTAAAGTATCAACAAGGTTATTGAAATATAATACTTTATCTGCATTATCTGCATCATCTTCATCAAGGTTGCTAATTTCGAGTAAATGGGGGAAAAGATAATGAAATACCTCTGAAAATACCTCAGTATAAAAACCCTTACCATCCACAGTATAATCATCAACTGAAAAATTTATGTATGTATTCTGAGTACTACACAATTTATCCTCAGCAGGATGACCATTAGCTTTAGCAACTTCGATTTGTAACTTCGTAAATAATAATGCTATTTCCTCTCCTTGTACAAAATGCAGTTCAACACACAGATAACGCATAATATCTTTAAAAATATCAACAAACCCAGAATCATGAAGATAATTACGTAATGCGTTATTAAGAAGTTCGTAATCATTATCTGTGTTTGCCCCAGCATTCCTTATAGGATATAACAAAGTGATCTCTTGCATTGCTTTAAAAAAGCACTTTAATGCTTCTTTACTATTTTGTTTTATTGCTTGGCGTGTGTTTTTCAAGTCCTTTTGTTCACTTAATAGTATATTATATGAGCATTCTGCCTCAAGAAATTCTTGATAGGTTTCATTCTTGTTCATCGTATTAAGATCTTTTTGAAGCGAAGAAAGCTCAGCTTTCTGATTCAACGTACTATATCCAGCCGTAGTCCTCATGTCTATTTCTTTTTGTAAGCGACTGACCTTTTGATTATATAAATTAATACGCTCCCTTATCTGGCTAGATTCACTGTAGAAATAATTATAATTTTGCTTAGCCAACTTAAGCTGTTTTGAAACTGAATCGCATTTTGGATCAAGCTCACCATATTTCTGGCATGCTTCTAGATACGCAACATGCGCTTTTTCAAATGCCACACAAGTCCTAAACGCAATTGTAATTCCTTTAATCTTATCTTTAATATCGCTCTCTGATGATTTTAGAAGGTAATTATTTTCTTTAGTGAGATCATCTTCCTCTTTGTTTTTGGAGTTAATGCCTAAACTGTCCATGAGCTGCTTGATAACTAAGCGTTGACTCGCCAACGTTTCTTTGTTGTTATAGCGCTCAATAAGATGCTTACGAAGGAGGCGAATAATCTCAGGATGCTCTACCTTTATTATTACATCAATCGCATTATTAAAAAGCAATAATAAATTTTCCTCTGTCGCGTTCTGTGGATTCACTAATTTATCAATGGCTGTAATTGCCGATTGGAATAGCTTTTCTTGCGCCGTATATTCTTGCACCTTGGAATAATTGTAAATATTTTTAAACGCTTTCACATTTGTATATTGATTATTCTCTAAAGCATTTTGCAGGCTCAATAATATAACCGATGGACCCTGAGGCTTATTTTTAGATACATCATTACCACTACCAAGCCCAATCTCACGAGTGGAAGCATGTAAGTGTATCGCTTTTTTTAATGTCATTAACAACGTGTTTTTTTCTTCACTTTGTATAGTAAATGATTGATAAAATTCTACAATTAACCACAGCGGCTCGCATTTAAGCGTGATCATAAAACGCTCACCTGCGATTATTTCTTTTAATTGTTGATTGAGCTGAGAGAAATGATTATGCAGCTCTTTATTCAAAATGCGGGCACCGACAGCTTTATATTTTGCCATATCAATCTCAAGGTCAAGCTGTTGCAAGCTATTTAATTGGTCATTCACGTCAAAATAACGTTTTATGAATTCATTAACATATTCTTCATGCGTTTTTTTAGAACTCTCTAAATAAGGAAAAAATACATCTTCCAATTTCACAAGCTTTTTGTTGATATATTCTTGAAGTTTTCTTTCCGCAAGCTTAAAAGCCACGTATTTGACTCTCATCTCGCGTGCACCGCTATTTTGCTCGACTGAATTTACATATTCAGAATAACTATTAAATTCATGATTGTTACCCCATAACCTTTTCAACTGTTCGATGTGGTCATTAATATTAGCAGCCCCATTATTGTTATAGAGATCGCTCATTAAATTTGCTAAGCCCTCATCTTTGAGAAGTAATTTTACAATCGAGATTATCTTCTCTAATGGCCCTATATTAGACTGTATATTTATGTTTTCCCATGAGTCTATGGCTCCAACCGAGCATGAATCAATCATTAATCTATTAAACTGATTAGTAATAGAAACTAAATCGTTCACTAAGTCCGTTAAATTAACTTCTTGTTTTACATCACTATCATAAGATGGATTAAGCCCCGTCAAACTAGCTTGGATTTCACATATCGAAGCATAAAAAGTGGCACTGTTCTCTTCGGCAGTGTTATTTTTAAATTGCCTATTCGCCAGCTGAGAAAAGTCAATCTCACGTTTATGATGAGTACCTGCATTTAGCTGAGCCTGAAGACTCTCGTTTTGTTTTTCATGAAATTCAAGAATCTTGTTGTTTATTGCTTTACTCAGTATATCTACTTCGTTAGGGGAACTTTGAGAGATAACTTTATCTCCGTGATTTTCAATCAATCCTTCAAGTTCAGCCAAAGTAAATAAAAAGTCATTATTTTTTGCTTCAATTTTCTTGTATTGATAAACTGAGTTATCGTTCGCTTTCTTTAGACTATAACAATGCATTAATGAATGCAAAAAAGCCAGCATATTATTAAAAGACTTAAAGGCCTCAGAATTTTCGTCCTTTTTCTTGAAATGCTCCGTAAAATAATCAGGCAAGTTAATATAAGCTGTACTTAAAAAAGTTGAAAGACTACTGTCTGGTGCATCTAAGTCCCGAACAAACTTTTCAAAATCAAAATTTTGAAAAATTTGACTCCATATTAAATGAATGTTTTCCTTAAAATTATTCGACAAAATAGCACGCAGTGTATTTGGATTAATATATTTAGTTAAATGTGAAAAGTAGATTTCAGTATACGCTTCAGCGTCTTCAGACGAAACAATAAACAAATCCGATATCCATTCGTTTGTATTAGTTTCATCATAATAGAAGACTTTACTATCAGACTGTAAATATTGCACGCCTTCTTCATTTTTAACATCAACAATAGGATCTTTGTCATCTAAGAGTACACGCTTAAACCTTGCTATGTTTAATGCACGTAGTAGTTCTTTTGCTTTATTATCCAACTGATAGTTTCGATTAATAAATTGGCGAGCAATAACGTCCAATCCTGCTGTCCAACGCCCTTCTTTTAATTCACCATGCAAAAACTGGTAGTATCGATCTTTTCCGTTGTTTGTTTTAAAGATAAATGGACACGCCATGAATTCTTTATCGTTTGCAGCTTTTAACCATTNATTAACTGCTGTTAGATTATTTTGATTTAATAGCATTGTAGTAATAATGATTAACAAATAATTGTCATGCGCCTCATCATTAGCTAAACAACGTACCAATTGATAAGTATTGATGTTTTTCAATCCCTCATTACTGAAAAAATATTCATTTAATCTATTATTTTTTGTTTGCATTAAATCAGAAAATGATTCACGACATGATGCATCATTCCAAAAATTGCTAACTGTGTAATTTTCATTTATTTCTTCAAGCAAACTGGATATATAGGATATATCAATACTTTCGTGCAATGACGTTGCTGCTAATAAGTTAAAATAAGTTAACATCGCAGTATAAGATTTATTCTTTGTTTTATCTAGCTCATTGAAAAGTTTAATATCAGCAATATACTGTAATTCATTTTGGTGGTTAATAAATTGAAATTTATCAAACTTATTTTTCAAATCATTAAATAAATATGGGGATTCAAAAGCGTTTTGAGAATTAACCAAAGACTCAATATCATCTCTCAGTGTATTGTAATCCTCGCTCTCTTCTTGTAGACCAGAACGTTTAAGTAAAGTAGCTAGTAATACAGGTAGTTCCTGCTTGGCATTTTGATTATCACGACTAGGAACGCTTAAGAAAAATTCATTAAAAGCATTTAGTTTTAATGATTGAATATTAAGCGCTTGTTGTACCTCACTGAACAAATCACGTACTACGGATTGAATGTTACTCAATATATCTTTTACATTTTGTTCTATTTTAATACCACATATTCTTAAGATTGACTTTAAGTTATCAATAAACTCACTGAGATAATCATCTATATTGAGCGCTTCAAAGGTTCTGTTTAAATGATTCGTTAATTCCCCTAACTTAGTTTTAACGTACTCAATAAAAATTGAAAGTAAATTTTTTGCAGTATAAACCCCTGCTTCAAAACTCCTTGCTAAATCAGAAAAGTAATGAGATTGATTATTCTCTTTTAACGTCACTATAGGAGCATCCTCAGCTATTCTTACCTCTTCATCACTAGAAGGAAGATTAAATTTGTTAAATAAATCTTTCAATGTTGAGAACAGAGGATTAAAGTCTGGAACAAACAACTCGTTTGGCTTATATTCCGTTAATATACCTAGATTAAGTTTACTAAGTAATTTATCAATATCAGGTTTATTTAATTTTACTGAAAATCTCGGCATAAACTGCGCTAAAAGCTTTAAATATAAATCCGGTGCGTAATCACGCAATAAAGAACATCTAAAACCAAATAAATATTCTTCAACTTTGTTAAAGTTATCCATGCTATCAATCGAACTATTCCAATCTGCCATCGTTTGGGCATACAAACTCTCAAGCGACTGTCTTAAGTCATACCTTGGATCTGAATCATTAACCGTACCCCATGTCCAGAAATTGCTAACTTTTTGCTTATTTATTTCTTCAAGTTGCTTTTGTATTGCAGATTGATTAAATTCATTAGAATCTACTGCTTGAATGAGCACATTGAGATATTGAATATGACATTTTTTGATGGTCTCTTTATCAGCAAAATAATGAGCAATAATATAGCGCTTAAACCAATCATCATGAGTTAGAGCCTGTCCATCAGGCGACTTTGTTAATACAGGATATAATAACGCTTGTTCGTTGTTTTCGAAGTTATTAAACACATTAGTTAAGCTTTCAATTTCATAAGTCTTTAAAACTAAGTGCGCAACAGACTGTTTAAACTGATTGAAAGTAAATTTTTTATCTTTAAACTTATCTTGTTGAAGGACTTTAAACTCCGTCTCAACTAAATTTATAAACGCTTCAACATTGTACGATTTAGCTCCCAAGATATTTTTTGCAAAGGCGCTAACAACATATCCTAAACTTGTTGTATCAACCAAAAATTTGTTATCAACCTTCATCGTTGATAATAAGTCTATTGTTACAAAACTTTCTGTCAATTTGATTAGTTTTTTATTGTCTTGGTAGAACTTATTGAAAATCGATTGTAATTCCTGTCGATAGCCATTTTTGGTATTTTCTTTCTCAAGCATTATTGGTAATAGCTTGATGAAATTTAAATACGCATTACCTTTTGAATTTTGATTACTTAAAGCACTTTTAAGCTGTTCTTTTAAACAATCAAAAACCAGTTCCGGCTGGACTGATAAAATTAGCTTAATATAATCAAGACTTGTATCATCTAATTTCTCGTTTGTCACAAAAGAATTTAGGTATTTTTCAGCATTAATTTCATCGAACGAAATGTCACTGTCGATATTTAGCAGTTGCCCATATTCCAAAATATCCTTAAGCAATTTACTTGTTACAAATCCATCAAGTTTTAAAATGTCGTCATTGTTAGCTGATGAATTATTCTTATGCTGTAAAACTGCATTAATCAACCCTAGGTAAAATAAGCTTGCTATTTTTTCATTTTTGTCTGCCATTGCTTTAAATGCAGAGTAAAATGCAGTGTCTACGTTATCACCTTCTTGTACTAAAAATGAGTTAAATTGTGCCAAACTGGTTTCAAATAAACGATTGTTGACGTCTTTAATATAATCTTCCAATCTTTCTAGTACGTTTGAACTAAACGCAACGTCTGCTTTAGAAATATACTCGGTTAAAATTTCTTTCAACGTTAAATGAATAATATTAGATATTTGGCTTGCTTGAAGAGAATATTTACCGTCAACATTTTCAGATTGCTGGTCTAATAGGTACGAGACTGGCTCTGAGACTTTATTCATTAGTCTCACTATAACACTATCAGCATACGCACTTAATGTTTTATCTGCATTCTCCGCAAGCCCTTCTTCTTTGCCTAATGTGTCTAACAAGATAATATAAAGCAATTGATACTCTAATTCTTTATCTGCTTGACCAACAGAAGGATAAAAATTCTTAAGTGATATTTTATTTTCAGAGCTTTCAAAAAGCTCAGTTAAGTCAAATTGGTGTTTAATGGCATGTTCTTTAAAATTCTCCCATATCGTCCTCAAGTTCATTGTGTAAGGATTAATTTGGCTTCCAACTACACCACAATTTAATGAGTTAATATCATTTTCTCTAGCGAGGCCTCGATATTGTTTGACAGAGTGAACCCCTTTAACGAGCAATGTTTTTTTGCAATCAAAATAAGCGGATTTGGCCTCTTCATCTGTTACAAATTTTTCTACAGTATCAATCGCCTCAAAAATTTTCGGCGGATTAAAAACACAAGATCCAGATTTATATGGCGTCAATAAATACGCAATATTCTCAGGACTAAAGATCTTATAACTTTCGTTCGTCGCATTTATAGCTTGAGGTTTCATCGGCGCTAAAATATCATTCGCTAAGTCATTCAATTGCGTGCGTAGTTCTACAGGCATTTCAATGTCTTCAATGTCTTTAATAGAACGTATCACGTCCAGAACATCTGTTACAGTGTCACCAAGCTTCGACATTGCTTTAGACAAATTCTCTTTGCATTCCGAGCGTATCTTATCATCGGTATTCTCTTTATTTAATGTTGCGTCATCTATTTTTTCATTAACCTCGAGCAGCGCTTTTTTCAATAACTTAATTCTTCGAATTGCACTGATAATTCGATAGCGATATAGTAACTGCGAATCCTTTGCATATGTTCTTATAAACCTATCAGTATCATCATGGTATGATAGGCTAGGGTCTTCACTAAATTTATTAATTAAAGCTTCAATCTTACTATCAACCAACGAGCAAATATTTTTCTCTTGCTTATTGCCAATAATAATATCAAAAATTCGTTTAGCTTCAGAATCAAAAAAGCCTTCTTTTATTTGAGCTTGATTTTCATTGACACATGCTTCTGACCAATAATTACCTAAAAAAAGTTCGATACCATCATAATCTGCGACAGCTGCAAATAAAGGCAAAATTTCAGTTTTATTATTAATGAGGACGAGCTTACTTAACTCAGCAAGCAACATTATTTGTGATTGAATTAAAGGCTTAAGTTTATTCTCATCATCTTCAGATAAAGGATCAGAAGACAATTTAGAAATACTCTCCAGTACATTTTCAAGATTCTGCTTCTCTTCAAGAGCCTTGACAAGTGCGTTAAATTGTGATTCAGTTAAGCTAATGTCATTTTGTTGCAATGATTGTTTAATAACATACTTAAGATCGTTCGTGAAAATATAGTTCAAACGAAAATCAATAGAATGTTTTTGATGAGGAATATTATAATGCTGAGTCAAATAGTTAGCAATTAGAGCTCCTTCAGATGAAGGTTGATTACTCTTAATAAACTCAACTATTTTTTTATTTGCATTCGATATGGTTGTATTTTCTTTCTCCTGATACATCAACGTGTGTAAGTTAAGAGGAAGATCACCTTGTTCAATAGTCTCAACGTCTTCGTTAAGTTTGTTAATTACGTTCCGCCAGTCACGAACCGCCTCATCATGTGATTTAATAGTCTCGCGAATACCCGACTTAAATTGATGGTTATTACAGTTTAGTAATATATTTTTAATATTTTCCTTAGAATTCGTCAAATAACGTGTAACAAAGTTGTTAAAAAAACGATTATCATTAAAAAGGCTATTAAGTGCTTTTCTCTGACCTATTAATGCATCTACGTTAGCATAGTTTTGGCCGTATTCTTGCATTAAATTTTTACGCAAAAGAGCTAAAAGTTCAATAACGCTATTGAAGTCTTTAGATGATTTTTGGCTTTTTAAAATCTTCGTGGCAATATCAATTAATTTAATTAACTTTTGCGAATCTGGTTGCTTGAGATTTTCATTAATTATTTGGTATAATTTACAAGATTTATTCAGCATATATTGATTATCATTATCTTTGATTAAATCAATAAAAGATGCCTCATAATAATCCATTCTTTGATCAGGTGTGAGTTGCTCCGGTAACACTTCACGAATCAATCCTTGATAAAAATATTTATTTTTATTCTCATTGTCCGTCGTCGCTAACGTAACAAGCGCATTTTGCTGCTCTAAGTTAACGGCTTTAAGTTGACTAACTATTTTATCATCAGCCAGCTCTAGTCCTGGTTCTGATGGTGGTAAAATATCCTTTTTACGTAAATCAGCGAGAAAGTTTTCTTTATTTTCTTTATCTTCATTCTCTAATAAATGCTTAATGACACCATCTTGTCGACTTGCTTGAATACGACGTTGTAGTTTTTCATTGTCTGTAAAAGTAACAAGGGGTGGCATTTCTCGTTTTACTTGCTGCTCATTAAAATCTTTAATTAGGGCAGTAGAATATTTTCGACTCTCTGTGGAAAATATTAATTGCGATGTAGTAGGCTTTGTCTCCTTTTGAGTCTCAAAAATTCTTATTAAATAAGCTTTCAACGCTGTATTTTTATTTAGGTAAGTTGCCGAAGCTTTATTTTTAAGCAATGCCTTGATAAGGCTATCATCACTCGACAAGTGAAATTGCTGGCTAATATGTGCTCGAAACTCAGCTTTATTTTTAAATTTTTGTTTTGGCTTCTCCCCAGTCTTTAGTTTTAACTCCCCAGTCTTAAATAACGCTTTACAAGCCTCTTCTAAAGCATTAAACATTTTAGGTTGTGCAAAAATTTCAGATAGTAGTAAATCAATAGAACTAACTTTTTCTTGCTGCTGAATTAATTGTGTTTGAAAATATTTGATACTCGCTATATTTTTAATGTTTTCATTATGTTGCTCATCACTAATACCGATCCTATTAAAACCAAAATTTCGATATAACCCTCTTCTCAATTGATAAATCAATGATTGCTGTTGATTGACTGCCGCTAGCTTTCTTTTTTGTAAGTAAACGCGGAAATTATGTATCTGGTGCGCGGGTAAGCTACGCCTTTCTGTAAAAGCTACGCGCTCAAGCAGCGGCTTAACTTGAGAATAACCCGTAGAAGTACAAAGTTGATGATAAAACCCAATGTTTGTATCCTTATTCTCACAGCGTCTTAATAGTTCAGAGGCTATTGCGCTTTCATAAAATGTTATTTGAGATTTAATTTGAGCAAGATAAGACGCAACAGGGGTTTTATCTTTAAAAACAGATAATTCTGCATTTTCTCTGAGCTCATTCAAGCTATTCAATTGATTATTTAAATGAGCAATAAATTGCTCATCTGTCATACGAGAAAGTTGAGACAAAGATTTTTCAACAGAAGATTCTAATATTTTAGGCGCACCAATACGTTGATAACTATCTGAATCATCATATTTTTCGGATAATTCACTGTGAACAACGTTATTGTCCAATAAATTCTTCTGTATTTCTTGATGTTTTTTAATCTGGCCATACAAATTTTCTACATCTTTCATTGCCTGTGTCGCTTTAGCATACTCGCTGGTTGCTGTATTTTGTTCTGAAATTTCCGCCTTTTTATTGTTGAGCTGCGTCAGTCTTTTGCGGGCTGTACTCCAATTGTTCCTGAGCGTTGCTATTCGCTTACGTAATTCCCTTAACGTTTGGTCTTCCTGCGGCTCAGCAAATTGGACTAATAAATTTGATGCGCTACTTACATTCTGAAAATCTTGTACAATATCATCGAAAGTGTCATTTGAGGTAACTATAAATTGCTGGGTATCAGCATTATATTTACCAAACTCATTTTTTTGCTTAGCTAAGTTATCACATAGTGTACGAGGTAGTTTAATGTTCTCTTCTTTCAGTTTCCCATCTTCAGTTTCAATAGAAATCAAAATAAAATCAACAGGTTCTAATGCTGGTGCATATTCTTCAAACAATTCTTCTCTTAAAAGTTTATCTGCATAATCATCGACTGCACTATCCGTGATTAATAATTTACGCGCCTCTTGCGAACCCTTAAGTAAAGGTTCGTAATGGTTACTGATTTGATTAAGATCACTTTTTAGTTGTTCGTAATACTTTTTTTTCTCTCTCGCCTTTTGTGAGTAATCACGATAGTTTTGCGTATATTGTCCAATTTTTTCCATGCGTTGGTTTTTGTTACCGGCAAGTTCGCTTTCATGTGAACTATTTTTAATCTTAATCATACCAAGTGCATGATTAGCTAAAATATTATTAAGACGCATTTCACACGTGGTCTTGATTATTTCAAATGTAAAAACCAACTTGTTATAACCAACGTAATCATAAAAACCCTGAAGATTTTTATCATGAAGTTGCGCTGAAGTTTCCTTCTGTTTACACTCCTTTATCTTATCAGAACAAATCCGAATTAAGTGCTGAAGAACCGTAGTAGATGTAATTTTTAACAGTTCTTCCTCTATCTCTTTAACGTCCTTACCGAGTACAGGATAACTATAGGTAGCTTTTTCGCCTTCCTTCTCCAGTTTTTTTATGTCAATCTTCAAAAGATCTACTATACTATCAACTGTCGTTTTGTTCTTATCATCTGCCATTTAATTCACCTTTGAATCGGATTAAAACACAAAGAGAGGTGGCTAAAAAAAAACCACCTTTTCTTCAGTTTACTCTATATTTGAACACAATACAATAGGTATTTACAAACAACTTCATCTGTCTTTCTTTATTATTAAAGCAGCCTTAATAAGCACTTAATACACTGCGGATCTGTGTTAACTAGCATGATTTATCATGGCGACAAAT
Source organism: Legionellales bacterium (assembly GCA_002707205.1). Classification (GTDB taxonomy): domain Bacteria; phylum Pseudomonadota; class Gammaproteobacteria; order UBA1113; family UBA1113. Next base: position 75,546 of record PAMH01000019.1, on the reverse strand, counting down.
AACGAAGATACAAACAATTAAAATTTCATTTCAAAAAAAGGTTTTTTGTCATTGAACGTTTGGGCTAATTTAGGTATATACTACAATTTAACATTGCATATGGAGAACAATAATGGCCAAAACACCTTCAAATATGATACCTCTGGGTACACAAGCACCAGATTTTGAATTATTAGATACCACAACAGGAAAATTCGTTCATTTACTCGACTTAAAATCGCCCAAAGCCACCGTAATTATGTTTATATGCAATCATTGTCCTTTTGTCTTACATATCATGGATAAAGTTGTCAAAATTGCTAAGGAATATCACGAAAAAGGCATAAATTTTATCGCAATCAGTAGTAATGATGTTACACACTACCCCGATGATTCACCTGAATTAATGACTGAGTTTGCTAAAAAATATCATTTTAATTTCCCTTATCTTTATGATGAATCACAAAGCGTAGCGAAAACTTACGACGCAGCATGTACACCTGACTTTTATGTTTTTGATGCATTGCTCCATCTCGTTTACCGTGGACAGTTTGATGGCTCAACACCGGGTAATGATACACCCACAACCGGTAGCAGCTTAACCAAAGCCTTAGATAAAATATTAGCGAATAAAAAACCAGATACTTTACAAAAGCCCAGTGTTGGCTGCAACATTAAATGGAAAAAATAAATCATTAAAAATATAATTATTTTTCACTGAGTTGCCCCCAAACTTGTGCCAACCGTTTATCTCGTCCACAGGTATAACGATAAAATTTATAACGCACAGGGTTCTTTTTGTAATAATCTTGATGATAAGCTTCAGCAGGATAAAAAGTTGATGCGGGTAAAATTAAGGTTGCAATATTTTTAAAGCGTTTGGTTTTTAATAGCTGTTGTTTACTGTCCGTTGCAATCGCTTGCTGATTTGTATTTGCATAAAAAATAGCTGAACGATATTGCATACCTTTATCACAAAATTGCCCATTAGCATCTGTAGGATCGACGTTATGCCAAAAGTTATTTAATAATTTTTTATAATTTGTTACCTTAGGATTGTAGGTCACTTCTATGGCTTCAAAATGTCCGGTGCCACCCTCTGACACTTGCTCATAACTGGGATTTACCAATGTACCGCCAGTATAACCCACAACGGTTTTTACGACACCGGGTACTTTATCAAAATCAGATTGCATACACCAAAAACATCCACCTGCAAATATTGCTGTTTTAAACGTATTTGTTGCTGCGTAATTACTCATAGGAAAGCCCACTGATATTAAAATACTTAAAAAAACCAAAAAACGCATATTTCCTCCGTGAGTGATTTTTTATATTTTTGGCTATAATTATAGTCTATTCAATAAAATATTTAGTTTAGGCAAACTGCACTTTATTGATAATAGTGCGATTGATTTCAATATTGTATTTTGGTTATTCATCCAGTTTAAATGCTGAATCAAATAAAATTTATCAATGGGATTTATATGAGAATATTTTTAATGCTAGGTGCTGCTTTATCATTGATGTTATCTACAATAGGAGCTTATGCCATGGAAAAATATCAAAAACCACCAGAAGCAGTCATTAAACAAAAATTGACGCCGCTAGCTTATAATGTGACGCAAAAAGATGCCACTGAACCTGCATTTAAAAATAAATACTGGGATAACAAAGCACAAGGCATTTATGTCGATATAGTGACTGGTGAGCCATTATTTAGTTCAACCGATAAATATGATTCAGGTACAGGCTGGCCGAGCTTTACCAAACCCATTTCAAAACAGCTGGTAACAGAAAGTGAGGATCGGAGTTGGTTTACGACTCGCACTGAGGTATCTTCTAAAATTGGGGGCTCCCACTTAGGCCATGTTTTTGATGATGGACCTGCGCCAACTCATCAACGTTACTGTATTAATTCAGCCGCATTACAGTTTATTCCAGTCTCAGAAATGAAAGCCAAAGGTTATGGTGACTATCTTTATTTATTTGAAAATAATCATAAAAATACTAAACCGGATTTGGCTCATCAATAAACTGATGTTTAATATCAAATACTTGTGTTAGGTGTTTTCCTAATGCTTGAACGCCATAACGCTCCGTTGCGTGATGCCCTGCTGCAATAAAGCAAATATCTGCTTCTTGCGCAAGATGGTAGGTTCGTTCAGATACTTCACCTGTAATAAATGCATCTAACCCTGCATCAATTGCATACTGCAATGCGTCTTGCGCAGCACCAGTACACCAAGCAAGCTTTTCAATAATTTTATTATTACCGTTAATGACTAATGGTGCCCTATTTAACTGTGATTGTATTTTAGCAGCAAATTGTTGACTACTAATTGCTGTTGATAATTGCCCATAAAAAACTAAACCTAGTTTATTGGCACTATGGTCTAAAGTACCAATAACATCAATATCAAATAAATGCGCTAACTGAATATTATTGCCAAATTCTTTATGTGCGTCTAGCGGTAAATGGTAAGCAAATAAATTAATATCATGATTGAGTAATTGAGCAATACGTTGTTTTTTTAATCCGGTTATTACCGCCGATTCACCTGGCCAAAATAAACCATGGTGCACTAATAATGCATCAGCATTAAAGTGAATACATTGCTCAATAACATATCGACTTGCTGTTACTGCAGAAATAATTTTTTTAATGGTATTTTTACCTTCTACCTGCAAACCATTAGGTGCATAATCTTTAAATAGCTCTGGTTTCAAAATATCAGAAAAATAAGCATTTAATTCACTGCGTAAAACGCCCATCATTAATCCTAATTAGCTCGACGAATAGAAGCACCTAATTGTGCAAGCTTTTCTTCAATACGCTCATAACCACGATCAATATGATAAATTCTATCTACTATGGTTTCACCGTCAGCCACTAAACCTGCTAATACAAGTCCAGCAGAAGCCCGCAGATCAGTCGCCATTACCGGTGCACCAGTTAACTTTTCAACCCCAGTGCATACTGCTGTATTACCATGTAATTTAATATTAGCACCCATGCGCTGTAATTCTTGAACATGCATAAACCGATTTTCAAAAATTGTTTCTACAATTTCACTTGTCCCTTCTGCAACAGCATTCAAACTCATAAACTGTGCCTGCATATCCGTTGGAAATGCTGGGTATGGTGAAGTAATAATATTAACCGCTTTAGGCCTTTTCTGTTTACAATTAATTTCAATATCATTATGACTAATATTTAATCCAGCCCCTGACGCTTCTAATTTTTCGAGTATAGCTGTCATACTTTGTGCGTAAGTGTTTTTTAATTTGATATGCCCAGATGTGATAGATGCCGCAATTAAAAAAGTTCCGGCTTCAATACGATCTGGCATAACAGTATACTCACCACTTTTTAAGTCAGTAACACCTTCAATAATAATCGTATCAGTACCTGCGCCTTTAATTTTCGCCCCTAAGGTATTTAAGAAATTAGCTAAATCAACCACTTCAGGTTCTTTGGCTGCATTATTCAATTGCGTTACGCCTTGAGCCAAAACTGCCGCCATAATTAAATTTTCAGTACCTGTTACGCTGATAATATCAAAAGTATATTCTGCGCCTTTTAATCCATTTGGTGCAGATGCGTAAATATATCCATTTTCAACATTAATATTCGCACCTAATGCTCGCATACCTGAAATATGTAAATCCACAGGACGTGAACCAATAGCACAACCACCAGGCAACGAAACTTCTGCTTTACCAAATTTCGTTAATAATGGCCCTAAAACTAAAATTGAAGCGCGCATAGTTTTAACTAAATCATAAGGTGCAATATGACCAAATACTTCTTTAGGGTTAACTTCTAAGGTCATTTTATCATCGACAATAAAACTAACACCCATTCCACCAATTAATTCCATCATGGTTGTAATATCTTGCAAATGCGGCACATTATGAATAATAACTTGCTCACTTGCCAATAACGTTGCTGCTAATATAGGAAGTGCTGCATTTTTAGCGCCAGAAATGCTTACTTCGCCCTCAAGAGAGCGACCACCATTAATAATTAATTTATCCATCATTTACTTTTCTCTATATACTTTGGTAAAACAATTTATTGACTAAACCTTTGCTGCTTCACTTGGTGTTAATGTTTTAATACTCAATGCATGCAACTCACCTGATTTAATTTCTTCAGCAAAAATATCATAAATCAACTGTTGCCGTCTCACACGTGATAAATTTTCAAATGTTATTGCGACCACAATGACATTAAAATGATAACCGTCGCCCATGACTTGAACATCAATACAGTCAATTGCCTCTTCTATTTTATTTTTAATGATAATTTCATTCATTAGAGATTCCTAGATTTAATACTACTGCAAGCCCACTAACTTTTGCCATTGCTAACATTTGTTCAGGCACATGACGATATTCGATTTCCGTATTACATTGTTTCGCTCTACGTGACAGCGCCGTCAATAGGGCTAATCCGGCACTATCGCTATATGTAATAGCAGATAGATCAACAACCCACAAAGCCCCGGAAGGTGCCAACCTTGAAAGTTGCTTTTGTATAACAGGAACTGTCTCAAAATTCAACTTTCCTGTTATTTTAAGCTGATTATTTTGGATGAAGCAGTTACTTTCGTTCATTTCTTAGCCAATGTTTGATTATGTTTCTGCATCGATGCCAATAACCCACTCATGCCGCCTTGGGCAATTTCATTAGCAAATTGAGATTTAAAACTTTGTACTAAACTGACACCATCAACACTCATATCATAAACCTTCCAATAACTACCGCGTTTAACAAGGCGATAACTAATTGGAATTGATGGGCCACCCGGTTGAATAATTTTACTCATCACTTGTACTCGGCTTTTACCATCAGTTCCACCACGCACAGGATAAAATTTTATTGATTGATTCGTATAAGAGGCAAGCGCCGTGGAATAAGTTCTTACGAGTAAAGTTACAAACTCTTGCATAAATTGTTTTTTCTGTGCATTAGATGCATTTTGCCAAGCATTTCGTCCTAATGCTAATCGTGACATAGTAGGCACATCAACATTTGGTATCAATATTTTTTTTGCTAATCCTTCAACGTATTTGGGATTTGATTTGATTGTTGCTTTATTCTGTTTCAACGCATTAATCATTTGTGATGAAGTATTATCTAACATCACGACAGGATCTGTTGAGGCAGCAATCGCGATCGTGCTAAAACCAAAACATAAAATCATAAAACTTAATAATTTTTTCATTTAAAACTCCTTGTTAAGTTACTTATTGCACGGCTTCTTTATCAGCATCTGCATTATCATTTTTCATACTGAACATTAACTGACCTATCATTTCTTCCAGTAAAATAGCCGGATGAGTATCTTCAATCTGATCACCATTTTTTAAAAATGTATCTTCAAAGCCAGGCGTTAAAGATATATAATTTGCACCTAATAACCCAGCGGTCACAATACTTGCTTGTGAATCAATTGGGATATTATTTTCATTATCATCAATTTGTAAAGTTACCACAGCTTTGTAAGATGCTTTGTTTAAATCAATCGATATAACCTGACCAATTTTAACACCCGCAATGGTAACAGCAGCACGAGGTTTTAGATTACCAATGTTGTCAAAATCTGCAGTAACCTGATAAGTATTATGACGATTTAAATGAGATATACCACTGACTTTAAAAGCTAATACAAATAGAGCAATTACTGCTGCCACAATAAATAATCCAACAAACGTTTCAATTAATTTCATAATTAACTACCAGCCTCCCATCATTAATGCGGTCAAAACAAAGTCTAATCCTAAAACAGCTAACGAGGCGTAAACAACACTGCGTGTTGTTGCCCGACCTATACCTTCTGCAGTAGGAATTGTTGCTATTCCTTGATAAACAGCAATCCAAGTAACAATACAACCAAAAACAATACTTTTTATAGCGCCATTTAAAACATCAAGTCTAAAATCAACAGAACCTTGCATATTATTCCAAAAAGCACCCGCATCAACGCCTAACCAGTGAACACCAATCACATAACCACCAAAAATAGCGACTGCACAAAAAATTGTCGACAATAAAGGTAAGCTAATCACGCCGGCCCAAAAACGAGGAGATATGACACGCCATAAAGGATCAACCCCCATCATTTCCATGCTTGCAAGCTGCTCTGTCGTTTTCATTAATCCAATTTCAGCCGTTAAAGCCGAACCTGCCCTACCAGCAAATAATAAAGCAGAAACAACAGGCCCAAGCTCTCTCACAACACTCAATGCAATCAACTGCCCTAGTTCTTCTGAAGCACTAAATTTACTCAATACATTATAGCCTTGTAAGCTAACCACCATTCCTATGAATAAACCAGAGACAGTAATAATGGGTAACGATAAAACACCAACCGAAAATAATTCTTGGATTAATAAGGGAAAACTTTTAACTGGCTTTGGCCACCGAAAAATAGTTTTTAAAATAAAAATTGCTGATTGTCCAAGATAATGTAAACGTGAAATTGTTGTATGCCCCAAATGTTGCATGTATCTAAACATTTAATACTCCTCGCCAAAAACATCAAGCACATATTCATCGGCTGGATAGTGAAAAGGTACGACACCATCAGGTAAACCATGCATAAATTGGTTAACATAAGGATTATTATCAGTAGCAAGCAACTGTGGTGTACCAGAACCCACAATTTTCCCTTCAGACAGTACATAAATCTCATCAGCAATACTTGCAGTCTCAGGTACATCATGCGAGACAATAATGCTTGTCATTCCTAGTGCTGTATTGAGCTCTTTGATTAATTTAACTAGCACACCCATCGAAATGGGATCCTGTCCAGTAAATGGTTCATCATACATCATTAATTCAGGGTCAAGCACCATTGCCCTTGCTAATGCAACACGACGACTCATCCCCCCCGATAATTCACTGGGCATTAAATGCCTAGCGCCCCGTAGACCTACCGCTTGAAGTTTCATTAAAACCAAATATCGAATCAGCTCTTCTGAAAGTTGCGTATGCTCTCTCAGCGGAAAAGCAACATTTTCAAAAACAGATAAATTAGTAAATAGTGCACCTGATTGAAACAACATACCTATGCGTTTACGTAATTGATAAAGTTTAGATTGAGATAGCTTTGAGACATTATCACCGTTTAATTCAATACTGCCATGGTCAGGTTTTAATGCTCCACCGATAAGTTGTAATAATGTTGTTTTACCAGTACCACTTGGCCCCATAATAGCTGTAATTTTCCCACGCTTTATATTTAAGCTAATATCATCGAAAATGATTCGCTTCCCACGTGTGAAACTGAGGTTTGTAATGCAGATTAAATTATCCTTTTCCACTGAAACTCCATATATTTCAAATAACTCAATCAGTTTAGCTTAAATTTAATCATGGTGAAAGATAAAGACTGCAAAATGGATGCTGATAATTTTTATTTGCTTAGATAACTCCACAATAAATTTTACGCAATGTTTTTAAATTTGTTGGATATAAGTTCTTATATTTCCTAAGGTATAGCGCTTTTTGGCAATTTGCTTTAATATACCATATTGTTAAAAAGCTTATGAAGTATTGTAAATATTCATGCAAGATATTGAAAAAATTAAAAAATTAGGCTTAGCCGTCATTGAAATCGAAGCGCAAGCAGTTTCTGCGCTTGCCAGTAAAATTGATGATAATTTTGTAAATGCCTGTGGTTATTTCCTTGGATGCCAAGGCCGTATTGTTGTTATAGGCATGGGTAAATCTGGGCATATCGCTAATAAAGCAGCAGCAACCTTTGCCAGTACTGGCAGTCCGGCTTTTTTTGTTCATCCCAGCGAAGCCAGTCATGGAGATATGGGCATGATCACCACCAAGGATGTGGTGCTTGTACTCTCAAATTCTGGCGAAACTCATGAGATTTTAACAATTATTCCTGTCATTAAACGACTTGGCGTGCCACTTATCACATTAACCGGCAATCCAAATTCTTCTCTTGCCAATCTTGCCACAATCAATATAGATGTCAGCGTCCAAAAAGAAGCTTGCCCTTTAGGATTAGCGCCAACGAGTAGCTCTACTGCAAGCTTGGCTATGTGTGATGCACTTGCCATAGCCCTATTAGAGGCTAGAGGATTTACGACTGAGGATTTTGCTTTGTCTCATCCCGGTGGTTCACTTGGCCGTAAACTTTTACTACGTATAGAAGATGTCATGCGTAGCGGTACACAAATACCTCGCATAACTGAAACACATACTGTAAGTTACGCTTTGGTAGAAATGACCAAGAAAAATTTAGGTATGACCACTGTTTTAGACAATAATGAACGATTGTTAGGTATTTATACTGATGGGGATGTACGTCGCACGATTGATAAAAACATTGATATTCACACGACGCCAGTAAAAGATGTCATGACCAAATCAGTAAAAACCATTTCGCCTCATGTGCTTGCCATTGAAGCAATAAAAATTATGGAAACTTATAAAATAACCGTGATTGTCGTAACAGATGAGAATACACAAAAAGTTATTGGTGTGATACATATGCATGATTTACTACGTGCAGGAGTCGTTTAAGATGTTTGAGCAAAAAGCGACAAATATTAAATTAATAATATTTGATGTCGATGGTGTACTTACTGATGGAAAAATTTATCACTCAGCAAATGGCGATGAATTAAAAGCCTTCAATGTGCAGGATGGTTTAGGTATAAAGTTGTTACAAAAAGCTAATATTCAAACAGCTATTATTACTGCGCGTAGCTCTAGTTTAGTTGAAACTCGCGCTAAGGAATTAAACATCTCTCATCTGTATCAAGGTCAGAGCGATAAAAAAATAGCTTACAATACATTACTTGAACTATTGCAACTACAACCCGAACAAGTTGCTTATGTTGGCGATGACTTACCTGACTTACCGCTCATAAAATTATCAGGACTTGGTATCACGGTACAAAACGGTGCTAAAGACGTTAAAAAACATGCTGATTGGATAACCGAAAAATCAGGTGGAAATGGCGCGGTCAGAGAAATTGCCGAAGCTATTCTAAACGCCCAAAATCATTGGGAACAACTCATTGCCGTATACATATAGTCATGTTAAGACAATTTTTTGGACTGAGAAAAGTATTTGGCATTGCAGCACTGATCCTTCTCGTTGCTTATACTAGCTGGTTAGTAAAAGAAACAGGGATATCTAAACGAACAACTATTGATGTTAATAAAAACCATCCTAATTTTTTTGCCAAAAATGTTCATTCCAAAGAATTTGATAGCAATGGAAAACTTATTCATATCTTAAATTCCCCATATTTATTGCATTATCCTAAAAAAGATAGTGCCGTGTTAACTAAACCTCAATTTATTATTTATTCAACCAAAAATGACAAAGCGCCTTGGTTTGTAACAGCTAATCAAGGAAAAACAATCAATGGAACAGATATCATTCATCTTACAGGTAATGTGATTATTCATGAGCCTCAAAGTAAAAGTAATAATAATTTAACGATTAAAACGGAAGCATTAACTATTTATCCGAAAAGAAACTTTGCAGAAACAAATAAATCCGTAAGTATAAATGAACCTGGAATTACAGTACATTCAATTGGTATGAAAGTATATTTTAAGCAAAAAAGAGTTATTTTACTTAATCAAGCAAGAGGTGTTTATGATGAACAAAAAACAACGCAACCTCATGAGTAGTTTTTTATTATTTTTTTTATGTCTACAGCATGTATTTGCATTACCAAGTGATAGCGAGCAGAAAATGTATATATCCTCAGACACCGCTGAAATAAATAAATTAACGGGGATTGGTATTTTTACGGGTAATGTTTCTATTACAAGAGGAACAACCCATATTACTGCTGAAAAGTTAACCACTTTTAATGATGCAAATGACCAAATTAAAAAAGCCATTGCGCTAGGAACAAAAAAACAAAGAGCTGAATATAAAACCTTAACCAAAAAAAATAAACCTGTGTTAATTGCAAAAGCTGTTACTTTAACTTACTTTCCACTTAAACATTATGTTATTTTAGATGGAGATGCAACCGTATCTCAAGGCAAAGATTACATTAGTGGGCCACATCTTGAGTATGACCTACAAAAGCAAGTACTCATCACTAAGAAATCTCAAAATGAAAATGAGAAAAACATAAGAACTACGATAGTCATACAGCCTGCTAATCTTTCTAAGAATAACCTCAAGGATTAAACAAATGTCAAATCTATCAGCGCAAAACTTATCAAAATCTTACAAAGGCAGAGCAGTTGTTAAAAATGTATCTATTTCATTAAAATGTGGTGAAATAGTCGGATTGCTTGGCCCTAATGGTGCTGGTAAAACCACAAGCTTTTATATGATTGTAGGTTTAGTGCCTAATGATGGCGGAGAGATATTCTTTAATGGCAATAATATTACTAATTTAGCAATGCATGAACGTGCGCGATTAGGTATTGGCTATTTACCTCAAGAAGCGTCCGTTTTTAGGAAATTGACCGTTGCTAATAATATTTTATCTATTTTAGAACTTAGAAAAAACTTAAGTAAAGAACAGCGTCATGAAATATTAGAAACTTTATTACAAGAATTTCATATTACTCATATTCGTGATGCGGTTGGTATTAGTTTATCTGGGGGAGAACGTAGACGAGTAGAAATTGCAAGAGCATTAGCAATTGACCCTGATTTTATTTTACTAGATGAGCCTTTTGCTGGTGTTGATCCAATATCCGTAATAGATATTAAGCGCATAATTGGCCATCTTCGTGATAGAAAAATTGGCGTACTTATTACCGACCATAATGTTCGTGAAACCTTAGATATTTGTGAACGAGCCTACATTGTCAGTGAAGGTAATATTATTTGTGAAGGCTCACCAACAGATATTCTAACTAACCAGCAAGTTCGTCAAGTTTATCTGGGCGATGACTTTAATTTGTAATAATAAGCTCAATTTTTTTACTAAACTTTGCTAAACTTAAACTAGGTTTGATTATATTTTTCCAAAACCCGGATTGATAATTTTAGTAGAATCTAATAATGAAAAATAAATTGCAACAAAAGCTTTATCAAAAATCAGTCATCACACATGATTTACAGCAGGCAATCTTATTAATGCAGCTTTCATCTGATGATTTAGATGAAAAAATAAAAACTGAACTTACTGAAAATCCTTTATTAAAACTAACTGTAGAATCGAAAAACAATGATACTTCCATAAATATATTGAGTGATAGGTATGCACAATCATGGCATCAAACATCAAAATATACTCCAAGTTTCCAGGTGGATATTGAAGACGTAAGTCAACACAATTTACATGCCTATTTAATGTCACAAATCAATTTTTTTACTTTGACAGATCTGGAAACAGCAATTGCTTGGTATATCATAGATAGCATTAATGATGATGGTTTTTTTATTGGTAATTTTAATGAGATTAAAAAAAGCCTTAATATAAAGCTTAAAAAACAACAATTTGAGCGAGTAAGAAAAATCATACACGAATTAGACCCTAATGGTATCGGTTGCCAAGATCTCACTGAATTTTTATTATATCAGCTCCATAAAAAACAAAAAATCACCTGCTCAACGGTATATAACCTTGCAGAAAAGCTGATAAAAAATGATTTAATATCATTAAATCTAGTTCAAGACCATATTATGATTAAAAAATATCATACAGATAAAAAAACACTCTATAAAGCTATAGCATTAATTAAAAAGCTTCAGATGAGGCCTAACCCGTTTAGTGATTCAAATAGCACCCATTATATTAAACCTGATGTTTATATGACAAAAATTGATGGTCAATGGCATATTAAACTTAATTCAAACCACCTTGTCCTGACATTAGATAAGAATAATTTACAGCTATTAAATCACGCGCGTGCAAAAAAAGAAGTTCGAGAATATTTAAAAGCCAATCTCTATTCTGCAAAATGGCTGATTAAGTGTTTAGCGCATAGAGATAAAGTATTACTTGAAGTTTCACAAGCAATTTTTACCTATCAACGTGATTTTTTAACCAAAGGAAATATTGCAATAAAACCACTTACACAACTACAGATTGCAAAAATGTTAAATTTACATGAATCCTCTATCTCAAGGATTATTGCAAATAAATACATAGCAACACCATTTGGCATCTTTCCATTTAAACATTTTTTTGCAAGCCATCTAAAACAAGTAAATAATACGCATATTTCAAATAAAATTGTAAGCGGCTTAATAAAAAATATGATTGCTCATGAATCATCTGAAAAAAAATTTAGTGATCAACAATTAACAGATTTATTAAAAAAAGAATATGGTATTCAAATTGCAAGAAGAACAGTGAGTAAATATAGACAATCTCTTGGTATTCTGTCTACAAAATATAGGAGGAAACTAAACCATTAAAAATGAACTCAAAACACTTTTCATTTATATGGCGAAGTGCTAATCTATTAGTAAATGATTAAAAGGAGAAAACAAATGCAAATAAACTTTACCGGTCATCATGTTGACTTAACTAATCCTTTAAAAGAATTTACAACTGAAAAACTTGAGAAATTAACACGCCATTTTGAACGCATTATTAGCATTGATGTTACTTTTGAAGTAGAAAAACTTCGTCAAATTGCTAAAGCTAGCGTTCATGTCGCAGGTAAAGTTTTTCATGCAGATGCTAGCTCTGAAGATATGTATCAGGCTGTAGATGGTCTTGTTGATAAATTAGATAGGCAATTAAAAGACCATCGAGAAAAACAAACAAGTCATTAGATAATTTGTTTCAAATGTGACGCATTTAAACTATAGCTATTTAATTTAAATTGTTTGTACCTATCTTTTGTTTCTCTTTTTAATTGAGAAACAAAAGGTAGTATAAAGCTTTTATTTCATTTCAAACAGGAAATTATTAACTTAATTTATCGTGCAATTTTTAAACGAATAAAATACTTGCTAATTTTTCTAATCACGTTATCCTTAATTTTTTAATAACAACAAGCATCTTGCGGTGGATTTAATGGTTAAACTACAAGACTATCTGAAACCAGATTTAGTCATTAATAACAAAAGTGCGCAAAGCAAAAAAAAGGTTTTTGAAATTATCAGTGAAAAGTTTGCTGAGACATTACCTGAGCATAAGCAAAAACATATTTTTGAAGCCTTAATTACTCGTGAGAGATTAGGTGTTACGGGGCTGGGACATGGTATTGCCATTCCACATTGTAGGCTTGAAAATTTGAACCAGCCTCAGGTATTAGTGCTCAAACTTGATAAACCCATTGATTATGACGCATCAGATAACGTACCTGTTGATATCATCATTGCATTAGTCATTCCTGAAGCGTCAAATGAAGAGCATCTCCAACTTTTAGCAAGTATTGCCAAAATTTTTAGTAATCATAAAAATCTAGAGCATGTCAGACATGCAAAAGATGAAGCCACGCTTTACAACGTACTTATTAATGCCTATGCCCCATAATCCTATTACAACCACATTACATGGCGTATTTCTTGATGTATTAGGCATTGGTGTACTACTTCGCGGCGACAGCGGCATTGGTAAAAGTGAATTGGCGCTAAGTCTTGTGAATAGAGGCCATCGTTTAATTGCTGATGACGCTGTTGATTTTACAAAAATAGATGCGGATACCATTATGGGAAGCTGTCCTGAATTATTACAAGATTTCTTGGAGGTTCGCGGCTTAGGTATTCTGAACATTAGAGTAATGTATGGCGATAGTGCTATAAAAAATAACAAACGTTTACAACTTATTGTAAAAGTTGCCATTTTCCCCAATGAAGAACTCACTAAAATTGACAGGTTGCATGGCGTATACAAAGAACAAAATATTTTGGATGTTAATATACCTCAAGTTACCATTCCTATTGCTCCAGGCAGAAATTTATCAGTTTTAATTGAAAGTGCGGTGAGAAATCAGATTCTGAAAAATACGGGTTACAATGCAAGCGAAGATTTTATTAATCGTCAACATAATCTACTTAACAAAAATCATGAGCGTTAAATATCACAATAAACTTAATTCTTGACCTTGTGGCCATAAAATGAGATAAACTTCGCATTTTGAATATCACTTGGGTATAATGTTTGTGTTTAAGCATAAAGGCTTTGAATGATAATGAAAGTAATTATGATTTCTGGTAGTTCTGGCGCCGGTAAAAGTATTTGTTTACATTTGCTCGAAGATCTAGGGTATTACTGTATTGATAATTTACCCTCACCACTAATCCCCGCCTTAATAGAACACATAAAAAAAGATCATCAAAAAATAGCCATTGGTATTGATGCTAGAAACTTACCGCATAGTCCAGATCATTTTCAACAACTGATTAAAAATTTTAAATGTAAGCAAATTCACTGTGAAATTATCTATCTTGATGCTGATAATGCAACGCTTATTAAACGTTTTAATGAAACAAGGCGAAAACATCCTTTAAGTACCTCTCAAACCTCACTGGCTGAAGCAATAGCTAAAGAAAAAGAATATCTTACTACCATTGCACATTTAGCAGATTTACATATCGATACGACACATTACAATATACATCAATTACGTGATGTTGTTAAAAATAGAGTTGATAGAAACAATCAGCAAATTTCATTGGTTATTCAGTCTTTTGGGTTTAAATTTGGTGTACCTATCGATAGTGATATTGTTTTTGATGTTCGTTGTTTACCCAATCCTTATTGGCAACAAGAGCTTCGCCCATTTACCGGAAAAGACGCTCCTATTATTAATTTTTTAAGTCATAATGATACCAGCCAACAGATGTTAGATGATATTTTAACTTACCTTGAAAAATGGATACCTAAATTTATTAGCAGTAATCGTTGCTATATGACAATTTCAATTGGCTGTACCGGCGGCCAGCATCGCTCAGTTTTTATCACTGAACAACTAATAACTCAACTTCAAACATGTTATAATAATATACAAGCAAGACATAGAGAATTAAAATGAGTGTCGCAATTTTGTTAATTACCCACCAAGAAATTGGTGATGCCTTATTAAATACAGCGCAACAAACTTTTGGTGAGTTACCTTTACCGATTACCCCTGTTGCTGTTACTTATGATATTGAGCCAGAGGCGCTTATTCCAAAACTAACAAAGTTTATTCAACAACTCGATGATGGTGATGGTGTATTAGTACTCACTGACATGTTTGGTGCAACACCTTGTAACTTAGCTATCGCATTAGAAAAAGTCAGCATGGTTAAAGTTGTATCAGGCCTAAACTTGCCTATGCTTATTAAGGTTTTGAATTATCCAAATTTAGATTTAAATGCATTGGCAAAAAAAGCTATTTGTGGTGGTAAAGATGGGGTAATTGACTGCCAAGGAGAATCATCTAATGGTTAGCAAAAAAATAACAATCATTAACAAACTCGGTTTACATGCAAGAGCTTCTGCTAAATTTGTCAATAAAGCAAATGAATTTGCAAGTCTAATTGAAGTTAAAAAAAAAGATAAAATAGTTAATGGAAAAAGTATCATGGGAATTATGATGCTAGCAGCAAGCAAAGGTACAGAGCTTGAAATTATTGCAACTGGAGAAGATGAAAAGAATGCAGTCGCGGGTATCGTTGCCTTAATTAATGATAAATTTGGTGAAGAATAATTTTGTTAACTGAAATAGCACATACTGTATCCGTACTGCTGAATATTATAATTAGCAATATGCAAATAAGTTTGCTCATTATACTATTTCTCTGGTGCTTTAATATTATAAACTGGCTTTGTGGTAGTTATTTTAATCGCTTTGGTATTTATGCTCGCTCTGCATGGGGGCTAATTGGTATTCCTTTTGCACCAATACTACATGGAAATGCTGAGCATTTATTTTTTAATAGTATTCCATTATTTATTATGCTTTCTATTATTCCTGTTTATGGACAAGATATTTTTATTCATGTCAGTATTTTTATTATAGTGACAAGCGGCATATTAACATGGTTATTTGGACGTAAAGCTATTCACATCGGCGCCAGCAGTCTAATTATGGGTTATTGGAGCTTTTTAATTACCAAAGCATTCCAGACGCCGAGTTATATGACAATTATTGTTGCAATGCTCATGTTATATTATCTAGCAAGTTTATTTTTTAACTTATTTCCACAATCAGAGAAGACCTCTTGGGAAGGTCATTTATTTGGATTCATGACAGGGATTGCTGCTGCCTATTTATTCATTTAAACCCACAGGTTCTAGCTTAAAATTATGTTCAACTTCTTTCTTGGATGAAAACTGCATTTCTTGATCAAAATTTTCTAAATAATGAATTAATAATGCATGACGTTTTTCTGCAATTTTTTTAGCTGTTTTGGTATTTAATTTATCCTTAATCAATAAAAGTTTTTCATAAAAATGGGCGATTGAGCTTTGTGCTAATTTTTTTGAAAAAACAGGTTCTGCCTGTGCACATACAATGGCACGATTATTCTCACCACCATAAGAAAAAGCTCTTGCAATTCCTATTGCGCCAATTGCATCCAACCTATCTGCATCTTGAACAATTTGTTGTTCAATCGTATTAAGTTGTGTGTTTAAGTTTTTACTATACGAAACACGATTAACGATTTCTTGAATTTGTTTAATTTCTGTTTCTGGCAAATGATTTTTTTCAAGCCAAGAGCGTATTGAAGGCTTGTGAGATAATTTATAATCTTCCATATCATGCAGTAATGCAGACATGGCAATTAAAAATAAATTACCTCCCTCTTTTTTTTGTAAATTTAATGCATTATAGTAAACGCGTAAGATATGCTCAAAGTCATGACTTGGACATTCATTCAGAAAAAAAGATTTAACATACTCAACGGTTGCTTTAACCAGTGTGTTTTCACAAAAGTTCTGTTGCATTATAGTTTACCTAGCCTTTAGTATCTGTAATAAGTCATTAGGATTAAACACGTTCAGTGTTTAGCGCTTTAATTCGCTCCGCCAATGGTGGATGACTTGCAAACAACGCACCAACTTTGCTATGAGCAGATATTTTAAATGCCGCAATTGAAGCACCACGTGGATCAGCGGGCATATCATAACACTGAGCAAGTTTCTGCAGGGCTGCGATCATTTTTGTCTTACCTACAAGTTTAGCAGAACCGGCATCGGCTCTAAACTCACGCTTACGTGAGAACCACATGACAACTACTGTAGCAAGAATACCAAATACTATTTGAAATAATATTACCATCAAAAAATATATACCTTGGCTCATTCCGCCATCATCATCTCTTGAAAAAAACTGTGCGGCAGCGTAGGCTGCAATGCGGGCAAAAAATATGACAAAGGTATTTAAAACACCTTGTATAAGTGTCAACGTTACCATATCACCATTCACAATATGTGATATTTCATGTGCTAACACGCCTTCCACTTCATCACGCGTCATCGCTTGTAATAAGCCTGTCGATACAGCTACAAGTGCTTTATTTCTACTTGCACCAGTAGCGAAAGCATTTGGCTCTGGACTTTGATAAATACCAACTTCTGGCATTCCTATCTTTGCCTGTTTGACTAAACGTTGAATCGTATTAATAAGCCAAATTTCATCAGGGCTTTGTGGCTGATTTATTAATTTAATGCTAAAGCTCATTTTTGCAATGAACTTCGACATTAATAGGGAAATAAATGCACCACCAAAACCAAATATTGCAGCAAAAACTAATAATGATTGATAATTAATCCCCTGCTTGGCCAAATATGGCTGAACGCCAAGTAAATTTAAAACAATCGATAGAACAAATACAATTGCAATATTAGTAAGAATCAGTAATCCCACTCGTTTAAACATAAGTACCTCTTGAGAAAATTATATATTAGATATATAGTGCCATTAAATGTGATTTCAATAGCAATTATACACATTGATTATAGAATAACACTTATTGCTATAAAGATGTAAGAAGGAAACAGTAAATGCAGCAACAACGGAATTATAATCATTTACTCCATACCATAGATGTTATGATCGAAGATGCTGTAAGTGATGTTAAGCAAACCGGTAAAAAAATCAGTTGTACCAAAGGGTGTAGTCATTGTTGCTATTTACTCGTAGAAATCTCTTGGGAAGAAGCCTTGCTAATGGCAGAATGGTTAAAAGCACAACGCCCTAAGACACAGGAAAAATTAATTGCTAATATCCATGAAAATGCTAGGCTTGCGCGTGAGGTATTTAGTAGTTACAAATCCACTCAAAAATTTATCAAGCCTTTTCACGGTGATTTAAAAATGCCAGAACGTGTTTATGGTAAATATTTTTATCATTATGAAATACCATGTGCATTTTTAGTCGATGGGGCTTGTGCTGCATATGAAGTGCGCCCTACGCCGTGCAGATTACACATGGTGACATCTCCTGCTAATTTATGTTCGCGTAATGAGCCTGATGATGTTGAAGGCTATGAAATACCAGACAGGCTTGAGCAAGTCAAAGAAGACATAGTCCCTATAACAAGTGCTTTTTATAAAGATGGGCGCTGGGGACAGCTAGGCGTTATGGTTAAAGCAGCACTAACATACCTTGAGAAAGAACATCAAAATAAATAGCACTAAATAAAAATAATCTAGTGCTTAAATTTACTTATAACTTTATATCTTTTTATAATAAATCATGCGCCTGCATCCATGCATCATCTGGAAATTTACTCATGTAATTTCTAATTGAATCAGGTAATATAACCAAACATTTCTGACCAGCTTGTAAATTTTTAGCAACTTGCAATGCTGCCCACACTGCGCCACCAGAAGATCCGCCAACCAATAAACCTTCTTCTTTAATAAGTCGTCTTGCCATCGCAAATGAATCTTTATCATTAATTTTAATATACTGATCAATAAGACTGTTATCTAATACTTCAGGAAAAAAATCATAGCCTATTCCTTCAACAAGGTATGGTTTAACCTCATCTCCCCCGCCAAGGATAGAGCCATATGGATCAACCCCAATAACTTGAATTTTTGAGTTAAATTCCTTGAGCCGTTTACTAATACCCGTAATCGTACCGCCGGTGCCAACACCAGCTACAACCATGTCTAAAGACTGACCAAAATCTTCGATGATCTCTTGGCCAGTTCCATGGTAATGCGCTTCCCAATTAGCTGGATTAGCGTATTGATCTAGGATATGTGAATTAGGCAGTTCATCATTTAATTTTTTTGCTACCGACATATGGCTTTCGGGATCATCCCACGCAGCTTCTGTTGGTGTACGATAAATCTTTGCACCCAAAGCTTCTAAAACAATTTGTTTTTCTTTACTCATTTTTTCAGGCATTGTTATAATTACTTGATAACCCTTAACAGCACCGGCTAAGGCTAAACCAATACCTGTGTTACCAGAAGTTGGCTCAATCAATGTATCGCCTGGCTGAAGACGCCCAGCCTTCTCTGCTTCTTCGACCATATTCCAACCAATACGATCCTTAATTGAGCCACCAGGATTCATAAATTCACATTTAACAAAAAGCTCACAAGGTAAATCTGCACCAATATGTTGTAGTTTTACCACAGGGGTTTGACCAATGGTCTGTAAAATATTATCAAAAAGCATCTCAAGTCCTAGAAGGTAAAAATAAAAAAATAACTTAACACGGGCAGGTATTTTTAACAAGCAGACTGCACAATATCAGTTCTGCCAGTGCTGGTAAGTGTGAGTTGTCGACCATTATTTCCAGTACAACCCGATGCTGAAATATTAACTGTATCAACACCAGAAATTAAAAAGCCAGAGGCATTGAAAGTAAATCTCGTTAAATTGCTATTAACTTGTGTGCCTAGTTCTAACGCTTGGTGAACTTTTAAAATATTGTCAGTATCACTGATCGTACCCGTATTTGTTGGATCCAAAAAAATAATCCAACCATTTGCCCAATTTCCGTTTGAAGCACAGCTGAGCAAGTTGCTATTTGCTGCAGGACAAATGCTCACCAAACTGGCTTGTTGAATTGCCTCACTACGTGCATAAGCAAAACTCGCAACCAGTGCATTGCTTGTCGTCACAGCTTTGTTGTTTTGTATTACTTCTCTAAAACCAATAATGCCAACTGTTGTTAAAATTCCAACAATAATTAGCGTAATCAAAATTTCAATAGAAGTAAATGCACGCAAATACTTTAACAAAAATGATTCCTCCTACGTAATTATATGCCCAAATGACTTAGAAATGTGAAATTTAAACAAAATATTTTAGAGTCTTAAGTATTATAAAGTCAGTGATTAGTGGTTGTTTTGTATTAAATAATGCTTAAACACGACAAAAAAAACGTAAAACCACATATTAAAATGGCGAGTGTCCAATGCCGTCATAAAGCAATAACCCATCAGCAGCGATTTGCTTCTTCAAAATAGTTATCATCTTGCCATAAAAGACGTGTACGGCCTGTTTTACTAATTGATAGTCCATAATGTAATGGCGTTACTGTTGAGTTGTCACAATAAATAAACGTACCATTTTGCTGTCCAGCTAATCCAAGTGGTACCAGTGTAATATATCTACTTGATGAAAATGCTGAAAACTTAAGCTGCCCTGATAAATGTATTTGTTGCTCCCATTTTTTTAAAATAGTACTTCTCCTTTTAATTAAATGTATTTTCTCAGGGTCTGTAAAAACAATAACTGGTTGCGTCCAATTATCTATACACTTTCCATGAACATCAATGGGACAGACAGTAATAGGTGTGTTTTCTTTTATGGATTGTAACTGAGCATAAATGACTAATTGTTGTAACTGTACCATTAAACTTTCAGCCTGAGATATTTTAAGTTGTGAGTACTGATAGAAAGAAAATACAAGGATAATTGCAATAATAGCCAATGAGATTAACAGTTCAATTAAAGTAAATGCTTTATTCATTTTAAATTATTCTATATCCCATTTTTTTAATCGGTAACGCAAAGCTCTTAATGTAATGCCCAAAGATTGAGCCGTTTTGGTTCTATTCCATTTATGCTCATCTAATGCTTTGAGAATCATATCTTTTTCAATCAGATCGAGTTTAGTCGAAATTTTGTCATTGTCATCTAGATGCATCGCATTTGAAGTTCCGATATCGACTGAAGGTAATGCTAAGTCTTCTTCTGTAATGTGATTATTATCACACAAGGTTACAGCTCTAGATAAAATGTTTTCTAACTCCCTAACATTACCGGGGAAATTATATTTTTTTAAAGCGGTTAAAGCATTCGCAGATAAACTTGGCAATTCGACATCTAGTTCTTTCGCTAATTTAACTAAACAATTTTTAACTAGAATAGGTAAGTCTTCAATATGATCGGTCAACTTTGGCATTTTTAACGCGATAACATTAAGACGATAATATAGATCTTGTCTAAATGTACCGGACTGCACTTCAGTTAATAAATCTTTATGTGTTGCACTGATGATACGTACATCTATTAAAATTTCTTGTTGCGCTCCTAACGGTCTTATATTTTTCTCTTGAATTGCGCGTAGCAATTTAACTTGTAAATGCACAGGCAATTCGGCAATTTCATCCAAAAATAATGTGCCACCATCTGCCGTCTGAAATAAACCTTGTTTATCAGTATGTGCGCCGGTAAAACTTCCCTTTTTATATCCAAAAAATTCACTTTCAACTAACTCAGTTGGAATAGCGCCACAGTTCACAGGTACGAAAGGTTTTTCTCTACGTGCACTATTTTCATGTATATATTTTGCAAGTAATTCTTTTCCAGTACCAGAATCGCCGAAGATCATTACCGGCGCTTGGCTTTTAGCAACTTTCAATGCCAGACTTTTAATCTGTATAATAGCCGAAGAATCACCGAGAAGTTGAACCTGATTAGCCATTAAAGGCTTTGTACTAACTTGTTTTTCTGCTGCATGGATTAAATTTTTTAAAAGTTGAATATCGACAGGCTTACTAACAAAGTCAAAAGCACCGGCCTTAAGCGCATTAACCGCTAGCTCCATATTACCAAAGGCTGTAATTACTGCAACAGGTATATGTTCATAATGTTTTTGAATATATGTAACTAATGAAATACCATCCCCATCTAACAAACGCATATCTGTCAAACAAATATCCACTTGTTCTTGCGCTAATATTTTTTTTGCCTGTTCAATGCTCTCAGCGCCTACGCCTGCTAATTGCATATTAGATAGCGTCATTAAAGTTAACTCTCGAATATCCGGTTCATCATCAACAATTAATACTTTAATTTTTTCCATAAGTTAGCTCACTCTTTCATACTCTGTAACTTTAACACCACAAAAAGCATTTTTTGAAATAATCATAAAAATAAAATCCTAAAAAAACCACCGCTATCTGTAGTATTTAAATAAGTAATCCGTGCGCCATTTGCCTGACATATCTCTCTAGCAACATATAACCCTAATCCTGTTCCTTCCGGTTTTGTTGTATAAAATGGTTCAAAAATATAATTCATCGCTTCATGCGAAATCCCCTCACCTTTATCATAAATATCTAAGTATACAACTTTAGTATAAGGTTCTTCTTGAATATTCAGCGTTAATCTATACTCCCCTGTCTTTTTTTTACTAAAATACAATCCATTTTCACAAATATTTTCCAGTACTTGTTTTAATTGATTTGAATCAAACATTATTTCAGGTTGCTGTAATTGTGTTTTCACATCAATATAAATAGGCTCACGATATCCAGATGATAATTCTTGAGTAAATTCTTCTAACCATTCACTTAAATTAATCTTCTGCGGCACAGACATCTTTCTACGCGAAAGCTGCAAGACACTCTCAACAATCTGATTTACGCGACGACTATTACTCTTAATAATTGATATCAATCGGATAAGCTGTTGTGATAATGCTGTTTCATCAATCAACTGAACTGCATGAATAATTGCGCTAAGTGGATTACGAATCTCATGTGCGATACTTGCGGTTAATCGTCCCAGCGAGGCTAATTTAATTTGTTGCGCCTGCTTACTTATTTCAATCTCATCCTCGATAAAAATCAAAGTTGCTTTTCGTCGACCTTCATTATCAGTAAGTGCCGTAAATTTTGGTTTTATTCCAAGCTCAAGAAGTGCATTAGGTATATTTATATTATTGCTATCTTCTCTCCATTGACCAACTATTGTCATTAATGGTTGTGAAATATCTGATAATAAAGGATTCCCTACGCGATAATTAATCCCCAGTAGATACCAAGCTGCTTTATTGCTGACAACGACTCTATCCTGATCGTCTATGACCAAAATCCCTTGTTCCATTGTTTGTATAATCAGAGCATTAATTTTTTCAAGCGTTAAAATATTGACTTCTTGTTCTAATGCTAACTGTTCTCCCTGACGAATACGCTTAGATAAACTAAATGATATAACCGCAATAACAAAAAATGTTGAGCATAAGAATCCTGTTTTTTGCATGGCATCTAACGTAATTTCAGCATGCCAAGCATAATAAAACTGTGTTACTAAAACACAAATGGTAGCCCATGCAGCAAAAAACAGGCTAACTCTACCAACAACAAGGACACTGCCAGCAGCCACAACTATGCTCATTAAGATACCGTAGTTAATTAGTAGCCCTTGATTTAATGACATTAAAAATGCAAAAAAAGTAATATCACTTAAAATACCAATCGTTGCAATATGATTAAATTGTATTTGTTGCTTTATACTCTGAAATAAAAAGCCTAACGCTAAAACAAAATAAACCACGCCAGCACCACCAAATAATATATGCTTTATACTGAAGCTTTCTTCATTTAAGTAAAAATTGATATACAATAAAACCAATATGATAAATACGACTAATCGATAGACGTTTAATATAATTAGTGCTTGCCATGGATATTGCTGACTTTTATGGCTTGGGTTTATTTCCTGCATACCTTTCAACTTCATTTGTGGACATTTATTCCAAACAAAACACAAAACCTACAGCTAATGGCATCTGATTTCGCATTTGCAAGTAGTTTGGGTATAATTATAAGAAAAGCAAAATTTAAAATTGCTACTTCTAGTTTAAGAATAGCAAAGCATTTTAATATCAATGTTTTTTAATGAGACGGTAGAATATTGGAGCATAAAATGAATAATAAAATATGTATTACTATGGCACAAATTAACCCAACAGTCGGTGATATTCGTGGTAACACACAATTAATACTTAAATATATAAATCAAGCAGTTAAGCTACATAACAGCGATCTAATCATATTTCCTGAATTGGCATTAACTGGGTATCCACCCGAAGATTTACTATTTCGTACAGATTTATACGAACAAGTTAATGAAAGCTTAAATATCATCAAAAAAGCATGTACTGATGTTGCTATTATTCTTGGTTACCCTGAACGAACCGACTCCGGCATTTATAATGCAGCAGGCTTCATTGAGCATGGTCAAATAAAAGCAAATTATTTTAAACAATGTTTACCAAACTATGGTGTTTTTGATGAGAAACGCTATTTTATTCCAGGTAAAAATCCATGTGTTATCAATTTCAAAGGGCTTAAAATTGGTCTCATTATTTGTGAAGATGGTTGGGAAAAACAACCTTGTAAAAAAGCAAAAGCAGCTGGGGCGGAATTAATTATTAGCATTAATGCTTCGCCATTTGACTTAAATAAAGCTAAACAAAGAGAGCATATCGTGAAACAGCGAGTACTTGAAAATCAATTACCCTTTATTTATGTTGCTAATATTGGAGGACAAGATGAGGTTGTCTTTGATGGCGGCTCATTTGCAATGAGTAAAACAGGCGAAATTCGCGTTCATGCAGGCTACTACGAAACATTACTAACGCCTGTTTATATTGAAGATAAATTAATTGTAAATTCACCATTAGCACCACCATTGTCTGATCTTGAAAATATTTATCAAGCTATAAAATTAGGTATCACTGATTATGTTCGTAAAAATGGATTCAAAGGCGCAGTACTAGGCCTATCTGGCGGTATAGACTCTGCCCTAGTTGCGGCTATCGCTGTGGATGCATTAGGTGCAGAAAATGTTGAAACAGTTTGCATGCCTTCGCGCTATACAGCTCAAATGAGCATTGATGATGCAAATATGCTGGCGAATAATTTAAATATTTCTCACAGTACAATTTCTATTGAACCAGCGTTTAATGCCTTTTTGTCCATGCTCAGCGACGAGTTTAAAAATCTACCGACTGATACCACTGAAGAAAATATTCAAGCACGCTGCCGTGGTGTTACTTTANTGGCCATATCAAATAAAAAACACTATTTAGTATTAACCACAGGTAACAAAAGTGAAATGGCTGTTGGCTATGCAACGCTATATGGCGATATGGCTGGTGGTTTTGCGCCATTAAAAGATGTGCCCAAAACGTTAGTTTACAAACTTGCGCGTTATATTAATTCAAACAACCCAATCATACCTGAGCGCATTATTACACGTCCTCCTTCTGCTGAACTTGCTGAAAATCAGGTTGATCAAGATAGCTTGCCCGATTATGAAATTTTAGATGCCATTTTACAAAAATACGTTGAGGATGATCTCAGTCTTAATGATATTGTTAAGTTAGGTTATGACGAAACAATAACTCAAAAAGTACTTGCCCTCGTTGAGCGTACAGAATATAAACGTCGACAAGCAGCTCCCGGCGTTCGAGTGACAAAACGTGCCTTTGGGCGTGAAAGACGTTATCCAATTACTTCCGGATTTAAATGTTGCACCCCCGAGCAGTAAAATATTAAAATGCGATATTTGAACGAAATATCGCATTTTAATCTAAATCTATTAATAGAGTTAAATGATAACTAACGTTTACCCGCTAATTGTTTATATAGTTCCGAATTAGGGTAATTATATTTGAAAATTGTCAGTGTCTGATCAGCCATATCATCTAATCCTAACTTACGATATGCTTTAACCAACACACCCAGCGCAGGTATCACCGCAGGAGAAGTTTGATAATGCTTTAAGACATAATTTGCACGGTTCACCGCAGCTAAATAGGCATCATGTCGCATATAGTAATTTGCCACTTCCACCTCATGTAAAGCCATTAAGTTACGTAAATTAATCATACGTGCTCTGGCATTTTTATTGTAAGGAGAATCAGGGAAAAATCTAATTAACGTACCAAAATCATTAAATGCCTGTTGAGCATTAGTCAAATCGCGTTGCGCTAAGTCTAAATTAAAATATTTGGAGGCAAAGCCTCTGTTAGTTTGATAATGTGCCATTCCTTTCATGAAATAAGCATAATCAACATTCTTACTCCGTGGATAAAGTTTAATATACCTTTCTGCTGCTGCAGCTGAAGATGCATAATCTTCATCTTCATAATAAGCATAAATTAGCTCTAATTGTGCTTGTTGTTCATATTCACTAAATGGATACAAAGCGTCCAAGCCTTCGAAGTTCTTAATCGCTTTTTTATAAGATTTCTTTGCTAATGCCTGCTCGCCTGCGGTATAAATTTGTTTAGCACTTTGCCCTTTAAAGGCTTGAGCAGGAGAATCTGTATTCGTTGAACAAGCAGTAACTAGCCCGCCCATTAATGCCAATAATATTACTTTTTTTTTCATCTTTGCTGTTGTTCCATTCCGTAGTTAGGGTAGAATTATAACACTATGAAAAATCAAGACCAAACCATTCAGACAAAATTTAATATCCCTGAAGATTATTCAGGGCAACGACTCGATCAGGTTCTTGCTCAATTATTACCTGAATATTCAAGGAGTCGTCTTCAAACTTGGCTTAAGTCGGGTCATATATTAATCAATGGTACTCCGGCATCGGCAAAGCAAAAGGTTATAGGCACTGAATCTGTTGAACTTAAAATTACACTAGCTAACGAACAGCGTTGGTCTGCTCAAAACATTCCATTAGATATTGTTTATCAAGATGAAGGTATTGTCATTGTTAATAAAACCGCGGGGATGGTTACTCATCCAGCAGCCGGTAATCCTGACAATACACTTGTAAATGCATTACTACATCATGTTCCCGAAACCCAATTATTACCCAGAGCAGGGTTAATACATCGTCTAGATAAAGACACCACAGGCTTATTGGTTGTTGCTAAAACTTTAGAAGCCCATCATACTCTCACCAAAGCCTTGCAAATGCGTGATATTCATAGAGAGTATGCATGTATTGTTAAAGGAGCATTAATCTCAGGTGGAACTATTGATAAACCCATGGGGCGTCATCCTAAAACTCGACTAAAGCAAGCAATTGTCGCTAATGGAAAATGTGCAGTCACACATTATAGAATTTTAGATAAATTTCAACACTATACGCATCTTAAAGTCATACTTGAAACTGGTCGCACCCATCAAATACGCGTCCATATGGCTGCAATTGATCACGCTATTATTGGTGACCCAATTTACGGTGGTGCATTTCGTGCGCCAAAAAATTGTCATGAAACTATAAAAAATGCCGTTAAAAACTTTGGCAGGCAAGCTTTGCATGCTAAAAAACTGAGTTTAACCAACCCCACCAGCAAAGTGCAACAAACTTTTACGGCTGAATTACCGAATGATTTTCAAGCATTACTCAACTTACTAAAAGAACTTGATGCATGATTATTACACCAAATTGGCCCCTTGAACATGTCAAAGCATTTACAACGACGCGTCTTATCAACGGAAAAAGTTTACCACCTTATCAATATTTTAATTTAGGATTACATGTTGGCGATAACTTAGTAAATGTTGAAAGTAATAGAAAACAATTAATTCAAGCCTATGGCCTACCCTCATCTCCAATATGGTTAAACCAAACACACTCAACAGTGGTACTTGACCTAGATATGCCATTTGAATCCTTAAATGCTGATGCAAGTTTTACCCATAAAACAAATATGGTTTGCGCGGTTATGACAGCAGATTGTCTACCTATTCTCATTGCGGATAAACAAGCTAAAACAGTTGCAGCAATTCATGCAGGCTGGCGAAGTCTTGCTCATGGCATTATTGAACAAACAATCAAAAAGCTTCTCGTTCCAACGCAGGAACTTTATGCATGGCTTGGCCCTGCTATTTCTCAAGCACATTTTGAAGTTGGTAATGACGTTAAATCAATTTTTTTGGCACAAGGATTTAATACAAAAAAATACTTTCAACAAACCTCAAAAGAAAAATGGCACGCTGATATTTACGGTCTAGCAACTGAAAGGCTAATGCAACTAAATATTAAAAATATTTACGGCGGTGAATACTGCACTTATACAAACGACAATTTATTTTATTCATATAGAAGAGAACAACAAACTGGTCGCATGGCATCAGTAATTTGGATGCTGTGAGCTTTGCATATTTATTTGTTTTTTATCTAAAATCAATTTAGCAACCCTATTACTATAATACTTACACCATACAATTTTTTACAACCGCGCACTATTCAAAAAATAGAAGCTTTATTTTGCTAATTTAAGATAATACTAACGATATCGGCTAGATTTATAGCTAGGAGAGAATACACGGCTACCTTTATCACGAATATTATAATACTTGGGATAATAAGCCCGATGACGATATTCATAAGGATTATAATGTCGACCATAATAATATTTTGGATTGTAACTTCTGCCTGAATAAATTGGAATGGAATAATTTGGATAACGCGAAATCGGTAAATATCCGTATGAATTGCGTCGATTAACTACATATCCATTATTATCTATACTAGTGTATGGATAAGCCGCATAAATACCCTCAGAGGTGATGATATCAACATTATCATTGGCTGGCGTTGTTGTTGTACAGCCATTAATACCCAGCACAATGAAGATAACACCTATGACTGTAAACCCTTTTTTAGTTAACATAAAGTAATGCCTAAATTCAAGCTTTACTCTAAGCATAGCAAAGAACTGTTCATTACCTATAAATTTTGTGCTTATTTTCACCATAACTACTTAAATTTTACTTAAGAATGCTGTATGATTTCGACATAGATTATTGATTATGGAAATTTTATGTCAAAATTAGTCAAACTATTTGGTTTTATGCTAACAATTATTGTAATTTCAACAGGTTATGCAGCTTTGCCAAGTAGTGTTCAAGGTGAAAAATTGCCAAGTTTAGCACCAATGCTAAAGCAGGTTATGCCCTCTGTCGTTAATATTACTAGTCAAGGGCAAATTGATCAAAATGCAGATCCTTTTTCTCAACCTGCCGCACAACGAGGTAACCCAAATGCACAAGCCAACGGTCAAACCTTTGAAAATTTAGGCTCTGGCGTCGTAATTGACGCCAAGAAAGGTTATATTCTTACTAACGCACACTTAACTGATCAAGCCAATATCATCACAGTGACGTTAAATGACGGGAGACGTTATCACGCAAAACTTATTGGCCAAGATGTCGCCTCTGATATTGCTGTTTTACAAATTCACGCAAACAACTTACATTCCATTAAACTTGCAGATGCCAACAAAGTACAAGTTGGAGATTTTGTGGTTGCGATTGGCAGTCCTTATGGTCTGAATCAAACCGTAACATCCGGTGTTGTTAGTGCGCTTCAACGTAATAATCTGGGTATTGAAGGTTATGAAAACTTCATTCAAACAGATGCCTCGATAAATCCAGGGAATTCAGGCGGCGCATTAGTTAACTTAAAAGGACAATTAGTTGGTATTAATACCGCAATTCTTGCACCTAGTGGCGGAAATATTGGCATTGGTTTTGCAATACCTTCCGACATGGCATATAGCATCATGGAACAAATTGTCAAATATGGTTCCGTTGGTCGTGGTGTTGCAGGCATTATGATGCAATCATTGACGCCAGCACTTGCTGATGCCCTTAATGAGCCTAATGCAAAAGGTGCGCTCATTTCCCAAGTTACAGCAAGCTCCCCTGCTGCGAAAGCTGGATTAAAGATTGGAGATGTCATCACTGAAATTAACGGCAAAACAATTACCACCGCTGGCCAAGTTAAGAATATGATTGGCTTAATTCGCGCAGATAATCATATTAATTTAACGATTTTGCGTAAAGGTAAAGTATTTAAAACTAAACTTACTACCACTGACCCACGAAAGTTTGACTTACAAAATCGTAAAGACAATCCTTTCTTATATGGATTAATCATGCAAAACTTTGATGCGCAAGTACCAAATTTTGGCATTATACAAGGTGTTAAAATTTTACATTTAACAGATTCAACACCAGCATGGCAAGCGGGCTTAAGAGCAGGTGATGTTATTACCTCCGTTAATCAACAGCCAGTTCATAACCTGTCACAGCTTGAAAAGGTTGCACAAATGACTAAGGGCAATGAATTGTTAATTAATATTTTTCGCAAACACGGTGCAGCATTTTTTGTGATAAAGCCTTAATTAAACAACAACTGCAGATAACTTCAACGATAAATCTGGAGTTATCTGCGCAAAAAAAATACTCAGTAGTAGCATGAGTCACCTAAAAGCCACTAAAAATGACGCTACTGAATAACGTCAAGGTTCAAGATGACACCCATATAAATTTTATAGTTCGCAACTTGTTCAACATTGGTAAATCTTGCTTTAAGGAAGCATCTATTACTTTTACATTTATTTGTGTTATCATCGATGTCTTACAATTCAATATTAAAATAAATTAGGAATTGATGCCATGAGAGGTTATCCCACCACTATTTCAGAGTGGACAAATATAGAGGAAAATCTGAAAATTGTAGATAAAAAAATGCTTCAATTAGTTGAAACGGCCTTTGATGATTTTAATTTAAATCAAGTTAGAAATTTATCATTTAGTGAGCCTGATGAGCTTAAAAAGTCTCATTCCCAAGGTTTACAAGAACTCTACAATAAATATATAGAAATGACAAAATTAGACGAAAAATTTTTTCAGTATATTCTAGAGTTATCAGTTTGGATAAAAAATGCTACTCCAGAAGAATATAAAGCATTTTTAGCTAAACTATCTCAAAAAAATGCCGTGCTTAACATGTATACTCATATAGGAACAGCAGGTATGCCTTGTATGCTTCATTCCTTGTTAGCTAAACTATCTCAAAAAAATGCCGTGCTTAACATGTATACTCATATAGGAACAGCACATTCCTTGCATGCTTCATTCCTTAACTTCACGGTTTTACAAGCCAGATCCAGAAAAAATGAAACTTGCAAAGAAGATGAACCCCCTCACCTTCAGCAACCAAGTATGCCTTAATTGCACATAAAACTTCTGCCTTCTAAGTAAAACTGATATTAATCAAATTTACGCTTCCACACCCCCAGCACAATTGTTGGGGCGTGGCAACTTCTTCACACCTAAATACTTTGACTTATTAATAAGTTGATTGACATCATTAAATAATCAACGGTAAGCCCCTGCGTAGAAAAATATTTTTAATAAAGAAAATGAAAACTTAATGTAATGAGTTGTGACACTACTTGGTACTGGATACAAAAGTAGCAAAATCGTAACAAAAAATTTTAGCGGATAAAATTAATATCACGACATTCGTCTAAATTTTTGATAGAAAAGAAAAAATGGCGCGCCCGGAAGGATTCGAACCTCCGACCACCTGGTTCGTAGCCAGGTACTCTATCCAGCTGAGCTACGGGCGCATTGTGACGTTCCTTACTGCTGGCGATTATAACCAGACTGGTTATTCATTGCAAGCGATAATGGCGGAGAGAGAGGGATTCGAACCCTCGATGGAAGTATAAGTCCCATACTCCCTTAGCAGGGGAGCGCCTTCAGCCGCTCGGCCATCTCTCCAATAATAAATTTAACTAAAAAGTTCCCGTTAAATATGCTGTGCAGTATAACGTATTATACTTATTTATCAAAGCTTTTTTTAAGGAAAACTTGTTTTACTTCCTACAGGGGTGTTCAGGACTGATTTGGCAATTTGTACCGTATGATCATCCTTTTTTTACTAGCGCTTATGAGAGCTTCTTGGTTCCTGGGCGAGTAATTGCAGTATAAAATAAAAAAGCTTTATTAGAAATGCAAACTTATTCTCTAAATTTTGCTAATTGAAAATCATTCTTGTTTGACAATGATTCTCATTTGCGTTTATAATAGCTACAACTTATCATAAAATGAATTCATCAACTATGTATGTTTGTATATGTCGTGGAATTACTGCAAAACAAATTAAACAAGAAGCTTTAAACGGTTGTACATCTGTACGATCGCTATGTAAACAGCTTGGTGTTGCACAACAGTGTGGAAAATGTGCAACGTTAGCAAAAGAAATCATTATCTCAACAACTAATGAACTTAATTCTACATCTACTACACAAATTTAATTTGATATTAAGACATGGTAAAAGCAAATAGAACTGTTTGCAAAGTATTACTGCTCATGTATTATTAAAACCTAACTTGTTACTAATCACGGAGTGTTTAATGAAAGGTGATGCAAAAATTATTCAATATTTAAATCAAGCATTAACAAATGAACTTACAGCCATAAATCAATACTTTCTACATGCTAAAATGTTCAAGAACTGGGGTTTTGAAAAATTGGCAAAGCATGAATATGAAGAATCTATTGATGAAATGAAACATGCAGAACAATTAACTGATCGTATTTTATTTTTAGAGGGTCTACCAAACCTACAACAGATTGGTAAGCTCATGATTGGTGAAAATGTCAAAGAAATGTTAACTTGTGATCTAAAGCTAGAGAATATGGCTATTCCTTTATTACGTGATGCAATTACATACGCTGAATCTGTTCAAGATTTTGTTAGCCGTGATTTATTTAGTTCTATCCTTGATAGCGAAGAAGAACACTTAGACTGGATAGAAACGCAACTCGAATTAATAGATAAAATTGGCGAACAAAATTACTTACAATCAAAAATGTAAATAATAACAATTAAGGTTTAATAATATTATGTGGTGCATGCACAACTTCGCTCTTTAAGGGGGAAATTAATTCTCTAAGCTTACATGTATTTTTCAAAAATATTACTAATTTCTTAATGAGATGTTCGGAGCAATCTTTAAATGAAGCCTCGCAAAAATTTTCATGAATCTTAACATTATTTGCGAATAATGATTCAGGGGTTGCTGTGCGGGGTAATAAAAATTCATCATTATCATAAGTATGACCTAAAATAACAAAATCTTGATTATCGTACAAACCAACATGCGTTTCTAGTAGCCCTGCGCCCTCTAATATAGGATAATTATCTTCACTTTTACAAAAGCCATGATATTTAAAACATGCAATTAAAAAGTCTAATGCTTTAAAATTATTTTGAATCGCTTGAGGAAATTGTGAAAAATCCTCACAATGAATATTTATGATTTCATTCATAGGTGCTAAAAACTTTAACTGAAGTTTACCAGATGTTTGAAGTGTCGGTTCTTGAACATAAAAACCAGAAAAATAATGCAGCACATACAGATATTCTTCTTCTTTTGCGCTATCTCTAAAACCAATAAGCTCAGATTGTAACTTAGACGATGCAAAATTACTTAAGTTTGAATTATAGTTGCCCATAAATAGCCTTTTTACTTGAGATATTTTGTATTATTTCAAGTAAAGCTTAAACGATTATTAACAATCAGATAAGTTTTAAAAAATAAATATACTTAGATGATTTCAAAATACGAAATTTTGGCTATTTATTATCTCGATAACGCATCTCGTGTCCAGAAGTGAAATTTTTGCTATAAGCATTAAGTTCAAGTTCAACTCGCTTACCTAAATTACGAATAAGTGGTGCGGGCAAATCCATCCACTTACCTTGCTTTAATGTTCGATTTAAAATAATTTCATCGTATCGAATACGTAATAATCGGCTAACTGTTAACCCTTGAGATTCCCACAAGCGGCGAACTTCACGCTTTCTACCCTCTTTTAAAATAACATGAAACCATTGATTTTTACCCTCTCCACCTTCTAGTTTAATTCGTTCAAACTTAGCGGGACCATCTTCTAGCATCACCCCTGAAGTCATATTATTCAGTTGTGTTTGTGTCACATCCCCATAAACACGAACAGCATACTCTCTCTCTATTTCATATTTTGGATGCATTAAACGATTCGCCAATTCTCCATCAGTTGTAAAAAGTAATAATCCCGCCGTATTAATGTCTAAGCGACCAATCATAACCCAACGTGCTTTTTGTAAACGTGGCAATTGGTCAAAAACCGTTGATCTTCCCTCAGGATCATGCCGACTACAAATCTCACCCTCAGGCTTATGGTAAGCAATCACACGGCAAGCTAACTTTTCTTTATCGGTTAACGGTAATAATTTATCATCTAAGAAAACTTTATCATCATAAGAGATTTTATCACCTAAAGATGCTTTGCTTTTACCAATTTTTACACGTCCTTCAATAATCCATTTTTCAATTTCTCGTCTTGAGCCGTAGCCAGCCTGAGCTAATACTTTTTGTATACGTTCTTTCATATATTTATCTTAAATTTAATTGTTTTATATCAAGTTTTACTAATTTTTTTCAGTCTCGTTTTCAATATCTGTAGCTTCTTCATGCTCATATCCTTCATCATCAGCTAATTTATCCTGTTGCGATACTGTTGCCATAGTATGATGAGCAAAATTTTCTGTAATACTTGCTAAGGTCATATTATTATTCATATCCTTCGTTTCATTATCTTCAGTAAGATACTCATCTCTCATATCTTTCGTCTGAGACAGGGTTGTCAATGTTTGCTCGTCATCGATATCATTAACTGATAATTCTAATTGCTCCCCTAAACTCTTAGCGACTTGATCTAAATCCATTACTTCAGCAAGGGTTGGCAAATCTTCCAGACTTTGCAAATTAAAATAATCTAAGAATTGTTTTGTCGTTGCAAATAAGCTTGGTTTACCAGGAATATCTTTATGACCAACTACACGAATCCATTCTCTTTCTAGTAAGGTTTTGAAAATATGCGAGCTAGAACTAACACCGCGGATTTCTTCCACCTCAGGTCTCGTTGTTGGCTGTCGATATGCAACCAGTGCTAATGTTTCTAAAACTGCTTTCGAATATTTAGGCGGTTTCTCTTCCCATAACTTGACAAGCCAAGGGCTAAAATCTTTATTGACTTGAAACCTAAAGCCACTAGCGACTTCTTTTAGATGATAAACTTTATCTGCACAATCTTCTTTTAATGCTAATAACGCTTGATGAATCTGTTCTGCATCAATCATTGAAGTCTCATCAAATAATTTGAGTAATCTTTCAACGGTTACAGGCTCGCCCGCCGCAAAAATTGCGGCTTCTAAAATTTGTTTGAGTTGTTGCTTTTCCATCATGCCTGTACTGCCTTAATATGAATGGGACTAAATTGTGCTGCTTCGTTTTGTATAATTTCAACCATTGATTGTTTCAATAATTCTAAAATAGCAATAAAGGTGACCACGACACCTAAACGTCCCTCATCAAACTTAAATAATCCCTCAAAAGGCACAAAATTTTCACCTTTTGTTAATCCTAAAACATAAGTCATTTTTTCACGTACGCTCAACGTTTCTTTTTCAATATGATGGCTTTGCTTTAAATCTGCTTTTTTCAAAATATTTTTTAGCGCATGCAACATTTCACTCAAATTAACTTCAGGTTCTGGCTTAACATGCTCCATTACAGGTTCTTGAGCTCTGCTAATGAAAATATCTCTTTCTAATCGAGGCAAGGCATCAATATCTTCGCCTGCTTTTTTAAAACGCTCATATTCCTGTAAACGTCTGACAAGCTCTGCTCGTGGATCAAGTTCTTCCTCATCTTCATTGCTTGCTTGACGCGGTAATAACATTCGAGATTTTATTTCTGCTAAAGTCGCCGCCATAACGAGATACTCGGATGCTAACTCTAAACGAAAATCGCGCATCAACTCAACATATTCAATATATTGTCGTGTGATTTCAGCAATAGGAATATCTAAAATATCTAAATTATTTTTACGAATTAAATATAATAATAAATCTAAAGGACCTGAAAAAGTTTCTAAAAAAACTTCTAAAGCATCCGGGGGAATATATAAATCAGAAGGGAGTTCAGCAAAAGGCTTACCATAAACATAAGCCAACCACTCATGAACGTCTTGTTCTACGACTGCTTGTCCAGCTACATCTAAATCAAGTTCTGCTTCCGTCACTTAAACCGCCAATCAATAATTTATATGTTATTTTATCGAATTTTAGGCATCATTACTATAGAGATATTACTTTGGTTATAAACAGAAACAACACCTCACCCTTACTCAGGTTAATCTTATTCAAATGTTTTTTATAGCCTAATGTATAAGAAAAATTAGTATATAACTAATATTTACTCAAAATACTCAGAAGCATTGCCTTTACCTTGACGAATTAAAACAGGCGGCCATTCAATTAAATCAATAACGGTAGTTGGTTCAAAACCACAGTTTCCACCATCAATGATTAAATCAACTTTACTGTCTAATGCACACTGAATATCATAAGGATCGACCATGGGTAAAGTTTGTTCTGGTAAAATTAAAGTTGTACTCATTAAGGGTTCGCCCAATGCTGCTAATAGCATTTGACTAATTTTATTATCTGGAACACGAAGACCTATTGTTTTTCTTTTCGTATGTAGTAATCGCTTTGGCACTTCTCGTGTTGCTTTAAGTAAAAAAGTAAAAGCACCTGGTATAAGACTTTTTAACATTCTAAAGGCTGAATTGTCTATCTGCGCATAAGTCCCAAGATCTTTAAGATCTTTACAGACCAACGTAAAATGATGAGCTTGAGTTAATTCTCTAATTTTTCGGATACGTTCTAGCGCTTTATGATCACCCATATGACAACCTAGTGCATAAGCTGAGTCAGTGGGATAAACGATAACAGCACCTTCATGAAGCATATTAACGGCTTGCTGAATAAGCCGTTCTTGTGGATTTTCTGGATGTATTTGGATATATTGCGCCATAATCTAGCAACCTATGATAACTTTTCCTTGAGTTGTACAGCAACTGGTTTAAAACTTCGCCGATGAATATTACATGCCCCTAAAGTAAATAATGCTTGCTGATGTAATTTTGTACCATATCCTTTGTGTTTAGCAAAACCATAACCTGGATATTGTGCCTCTAAAGCAATCATTTCTTGATCTCTTGAAACCTTTGCAATAATCGAGGCTGCACTGATACATGCCTCAGTACTATCACCTTTAATAATTGCTCTCGCGGGTAGATTCAACGGCGGCACTAAGTGTCCATCCACTAATGCTAATTGAGCAGTTAATGCTAAAGCATCAACTGCCCGCTGCATCGCTAAAAATGTTGCCTGTAAAATATTTAATTTATCTATTTCTTCTGCATCAGCACGTCCAATACCCCATGCCAATGCTTTGTTTTTAATTTCTTCGGATAATAAGAGACGTTTTTTTTCAGATATTTTTTTTGAATCATTTAAGCCATCAATCGGCTGTGTAGGATCTAAGATAACTGCACCAGCAATTACTGGCCCTGCCCATGGCCCACGACCAGCCTCATCAATACCTACAATGTATTCCATCATTTATTTCCTAGTACTTTAAAATTTATATTAAACAAATACGTTTTGTTCAAGCTTGTATATTAATTACATTACGTAATCATTGTTGACTTTTTAAATTTCTATTTTCTGTGCATGTTGATGCGCATCAATAATTTGACTTACGGTGTATGCTGCATGTTCACTTGCATTTCGCTTAAGACCTTCTCTGATCTTTTCATATTTAATGTCAAGCATTTCTGACATCGGTAAATTAGCA
Source organism: Legionellales bacterium (assembly GCA_002707205.1). Lineage (GTDB taxonomy): Bacteria > Pseudomonadota > Gammaproteobacteria > UBA1113 > UBA1113. Next base: position 37,929 of record PAMH01000019.1, on the reverse strand, counting down.
AGTTGTTCTAACAATGTATTTTTTAAGTTGTCTGCTGTACAACATGTTTGAATAAATTCTGGTACGATATGCTCACTGGCCAAAATATTCGGTAAAGCAAACTTATCAATTTTAATTAATATTTTACCTATTATATAATTCAACCAAGGAACTTTATAGCCCACTATCATCGGCTTACCAAGTAATAATGTTTCCAGTGTTGCAGTACCCGAAGCTAATAAAACTAAATCTGCTGCTGCTATCACATCTCGCGATTGATCGATATAAATAGTCACTGATAAATTTGGTGCATATTTATTAAGTAGATGTCTAAATTGATCAGCGCGTTGTTGATTTGGTGCAGCTGTGATAAAAATCAAATCAGGCTTCTCTAGTAAACTTTGCTGAGCTGCCTGAATAAAACTAGGGGCAATATGTGTTAGTTCACTTTTCCTACTACCAGACAACAGCGCAATGACCAATGCTTTTTGAGGTAATGATAATTTTTTTCGTAATGCTGATACATCGTTGCTAGGCAGTAATTTATCCGCAAGTGGGTGTCCAACAAATCTAACCGGAATACCATATTTCTCATAAAAAGCAGCTTCAAAAGGAAATACGGTTAACATCATATCAACAGATTTAGCTATTTTATGAATACGTTTCTCGCGCCATGCCCAAATCGTTGGGCTTACATAATGAACTGTTGGAATACCTTGAGACTTAAGTTTTTTTTCAATGGGCAAATTAAAATCTGGCGCATCAATCCCAATATAAACATCAGGAGGATTTTTTATAAAAAAATCACAAATTGTATTGCGAAGCTTCAATAATTGCCTTAGTTGTTTGAGCACCTCAATAATACCCATCACTGAGAGTTTAGATAATGGTATTAATGATTCACATCCAACAGACAACATTCGGGAACCTGCAACCCCGATAAATTTAGCATCAGGATAATATTGGCGCAGCGCCATAATTAAGTCTGCGCCCAAAATATCTCCTGAGTCCTCTGCTGCGACAATTGCAATACACAAAGGTTTTTTAGCCATTAGCGTGCTATTCCCCGTTCAGCACGTTCTATGGCTTTAATTAATTGCTCAACTTCTGGGGTAATTTGCGCTAACCCATTTAATTTTTCTAATGATTCTTGACTTGTTAAGCCTTGACGATAAATGACTTTATAAGCACGTTTAAGATTTAATATTGTTTCAGGCGAATAACCATGTCGTTGTAACCCAACTGAATTTAAACCATAAGGCATAGCTGGATCACCCGAAACAAGCGTATATGGTAAAACATCCTTAACAACCATTGTGCCACCAGCAACAAAACTGTATGCACCAACATAAGTAAATTGTCTCACTGCACAAAAACCAGAAAGAATGGCGTAATCATCAATGGTTACATGTCCAGATAACGATGCGTTATTAGCGAAAATTGTACCATTGCCAACTTTGCAATCATGCGCAATATGAACATAAGCCATAAACAGATTATCATTACCAATTCGTGTAGCCCCGCCACCTTGTGCAGTGCCTCGGTTGATGGTACATGACTCTCTAAAAATATTATTATCACCTATTTCTAGATACGTTTCTTCGCCTTGAAATTTTTTATCTTGGGGTATTTCACCAATTGATGCAAACTGGAAAAATTGATTTTTTTTACCTATTCGACAAGGACCATTAATAACAACATGGGGGCCAACAACTGTTTCACTATCTATTGAAACATATGGACCAATAATTGAATATGGGCCAATCGCAACATTGTCAGCAATTTTTGCTTTTGGGTCAATTATAGCCGTTGGATGTATCACGATTCACTACCTTTTCTCATACTCATTAAATCAGCAGTACAAGCAACTTCACCATCAACTGATGCAATAGCATGTACTTTCATGAGTTCTCCTCGAACTTTCGTTACTTCAATTTCTAATTTTAATTGATCGCCTGGTTCAACAATACGTTTAAACCGTGCATTATCAATCGCGGCAAAGTAATAAATCTCATCACCCGTAGGATCACTTCCTGTAGAGACAAATGCTAAAACTGCTGCAGCTTGCGCCAAAGCTTCAAGCATTAATACACCTGGCATAACAGGCCTTTGTGGAAAATGACCACAGAAAAATGGTTCATTGATTGTAACATTTTTTATTGCAACAAGCGATTTTCCAACTTGATAATCTAAAACTCTATCTATGAGCAAAAATGGATATCGATGCGGCAAATGTTTCAATACGTTATGTATATCAAGCGTGTTCATGCTTATTGTTCTCCCATCTGATTAACTAGTTGTTCTAATTTTTGAATTTTTTTAGCCATAGCATCTAATTGCTTAAATCTCACTGCATTCTTCCGCCATGAACTATGAGATTCAATACTCGTTCCTGAAGAATAAATACCAGGCGTTTTAATTGATTTAGATACCATCGTCATACCAGTTATAACAACACGGTCAGCAATTTCAAAATGTCCTGTAAACCCAACCATACCCGAAATCATACAATATTTGCCAATTTTAGTACTGCCTGAAACACCAGAACACGCAGCAATTGCTGTATGCTCACCAATTTCAACATTATGTCCAATTTGAATTTGATTATCTAACTTAACACCTTTTCCGATGATTGTGTCACCTAATGCGCCTCTATCGATAGTGGTATTAGCACCAATTTCAACTGATTCATGAATCATGACACTACCCAACTGAGGTATTTTTAACCATTTCCCCTGCGCATTTGCCATCCCGAAACCGTCTGAACCAATAATAGCGCCACTATGAATAATGACGTGGTTTGAAATCTGTACATGATGATAGATAGTTACATTAGGCCAGAGCACACAATTATCACCAATTTTACAACCATCTCCAATAACTACCCCAGGATAAATAATTGTATTTTCACCAATACTAACATTATCAGCAATTACAACATTTGCACCAATTTTTGCAGATGACGCAATTTGGCAGCCATCGCCTATTATTGATGATGTATGTATTCCCGTACTTATTCTTGGTTCGTAAGCAAACATGCTGGCTACTTTTGCATAAGCGACATAGGGTTGTTCTGTTAATAACATATTTGTAGGGCAAGCATCTGCCTCTTTAGGATGTAAAATAACAACGCCCGCTTTCGTATTTTGTAGAAATTTGCGATACTTACTGTTATCTAAAAAAGTTAAGTGTTCCTCTCCTGCACTATTAAGTGGCGCTAGACCAATAATCTTTTTATTAGAATCGCCTTTAATTTCTGCATTAATAACTTTTGCTATTTCTTCTAGGGTAAACGACTTCACCAAACTTCCTAATATTAAAACTTTTTATTACACGCCAAATTTAATTAAAAAAGGCTGAAATACAGCCTTTTTTAATCAAAAAGCACTATTTAAGCGCTTTAATGACCTCTGCAGTGATATCAACACGAGAACTAGCATAAGCGACACCATTACGCTGAAAAATCACATCATAGTGATCTTTGCTTGCAATATTCTGTACAATTTTATCAATTTGCGCTAATACACCTTGCATTGCTTGTTGCTGTGCAGTTTGAATATCTTGTTGATAATCTTCCTGCATACGTTGTAAATCTCTGCCTTCATCTGATAATTTATTTTTAGCATCTTCAAGCTCACTTTCACTCATAACTGAACCGTTACGCTTTAATTTAGCTTGGTCAGCTTGAAACGTTTTTTGTGCACTTAGAATTTTTTCTTGTCTTGGCTTAAATTCTTTTTTAAGCTTTTCAGCTGCACTTTTCATTTGGGGACTATTTTTCAATACTTGTGATAAATCAACCACACCAATGTTTATATTACCTGCATTATTTGCAGCAGGTTGTGCTGCAAATAATGCCGTTCCTACTAACAATCCTGCTGATGCAATAATTGCTGCTACTTTTTTCATATTGTTGCTCCTTTTAAAAAAACTAAAAAGATGTTCCCACAGTAAACTGTAAAACTTCTTTATCATCACCGTGCTGCGGATTAAGCGGCTCAGCTAAACTCAATACTAAAGGCCCAATCGGTGATCGCCATTCAGCGGCAATACCGGCTGAAAAGCGCATTGGGCCAGAATCAGTTGTTGTTTGTATATCTGTGGTATTATACACGTTACCAAAATCAACAAAAAGTGTTGTTCTAAAACTATCTGGCGCAATTGGCGTAGGCACAATCAAACCGATCGTTCCGTCAACCAAAAAGTTACCCCCATATGTATCATCATTCGAGTCCTTTGGACCTATAGAGTACCCTTCATAGCCTCGCACCGCGCCTTGAACGCCAATACCACCCGCATAATAATTTTCGTAAAATGGTAATGCATCAGTGCTTCCTAGGCCATCACCAAATCCTGTTTCACCTCTTGCTGTTATAATAAAACCTTTACCAATAGGTTGATATAGGTGGGCTAAATAACTTAATTTATAAAATGATTGTGGATTACTTCCGCCTCCAGGTAAGTCTAACTCAAGGCCAACGCTTTGAGCATAACCCTTAGTCGGAAATATACCTCGATCGTAATTAATTTGATTCCAACCCCCATTCAAAGTTACGTTATTAAAGGTTTCAGAATCCCGCTCCGCAGTTGTTCCTGGCGGTAATGGTAATGTATTTGTACCATTCATGAAGTTAATTAACTCTTCAGATGGATCATCGCCAAGTTTTACTTTTGTAATTTCATAGCCATAACCAAATGATAAGTTATTAGTTTCAGATAATGGCATCGAATAACTCATACTAGCGCCATAAGAATCCGTCGCGTAAGTTGAAATATCAATATCATGTGCATCGGTATCAACTGTTTGAGCATAAACATTAAAGCCACGCCCCATACTGTTGGTATAATATGGATTAAAGTAATTAACGCTGTAATAACGTTCGAAATCGGAGGTATTAAAGTTAATACCTAAATTTTTACCCGTCCCTAAAAAATTAGGCTGATTATAGCCGGCATTGATTAAAAAACCATCCGTATCAGAATATCCCGCACCTAAAGTCAAAGTTGCCGATGGTGCTTCTTTAACTTTAACATCTAAATCTACTTTATCATCCGAACCAGGCACAGGCACTGTATCAACTTTAACGCCTTTAAAATACCCTAGCATATTTAGTCGACGCTCTGATTCTTTAATATCAGCAGTATCAACTAATGCTCCTTCTTGTTGGCGCATTTCGCGTCGCAATACTTGATCTTGTGTTTTTGTATTACCTTCAAAAGTAATTCTACGTACATAGATTTTTTTACCTGGATCAATTAAGAAAGTCATACTGACTTCTTGATTTTTCATATCAATATGTGGAATTGGCGTAATTTTAGCAAAAGCATAACCATACTGGCCGTAGTAAGTACCTAAAATTTTTGTCGTATTTGTCACCTCTTTTCGATTAAAAATCTCGCCGGGTTTAATCGTGACTAATTTTTTCAACTTACTTTCAGAATAAATAAGATTACCTTCAAAGTTATAGTTTTTTAACTTATATTGTGGCCCTTCTGTAATATGAATAACAATATCCACGTTTTCTTTATCAGGCGATAAAACAACTTGAGTGGAATCAACCTTAAATTGGATATAACCGCGATCCATATAATAAGACTTCAAGGTCTCAATATCACCATCTAATTTCTGTTTAGAATACTGATCACTTTTAGTAAAAAAGTCCCATGCTTTTGGTGTTGTTAATTTAAATTGCTTTAATAAATCTTTTTCAGAATAAGCTTTATTGCCGATAATTTTAATTTCACGTATTTTAGCTGGTTTACCTTCATGAATATTAATATGCAAACCAACTCTGTTACCGGACTCTTTTTCAACTGTGGTATTAACTGTTGCACCATAGTTTCCTTGATCAAAATATTCTTTTTCCAAAGAGTCTTTGACGCCTTCAATAACAGACTGGTCATAAACTTGTCCAACAGAAACACCTAATCCCGCTAATGCTTTTTTCAAATCTTTTTTTGAAATTAATTCATTACCTTTTAAGGTGATATCTCCAATCGTAGGACGCTCTGTCACTTTAACAATTAATGTATTACCCTGTTTTTCTAATGCCACATTAGTGAAAAAATTTGTTTTATATAATGCTTGAATAATCTTAGCTGTATCATCTGACGATACTTTATCACCAACATGTATAGGTAAATAATTTAAAATAGTACCATCAGATATACGATGGTTACCTGTGATTTCAATTTGTTTAACAGTAAAGTTTGTTGCCGCCATCACTGGCATCACTACAGATACTGATATTAATGAGGTTAATAAAGTCTTGTTCCAATATCTCATACTTGTCAACTTAATGATTTATCCTGAATTTTTCCTAATTATTAGTGCTTTTATAAAGTCAGTAATACACACGCAAAGTATTTTGTATGAAGCCTCGTCAAAAACGCGATAGGTCATTATACAAAGCTAGTAACATTACACTAATGAGTAGCAAAATGCCAACTTTCATGCAGAATTCTTGCACCTTTTCTGGTATTGGCCGTTTTATAATCGCTTCAATAATAAAGAATAAAAAATGACCGCCATCAAGCATTGGTAATGGCAACAAATTTAACACACCTAAACTCACACTAACCAGCGCAAGAAAGGATAAAAAATGCGCAAATCCTAAACTCGCTGAAAAGCCGGCACCTTGTGCGATGCCAACAGGACCACTTAACCCTTTAACAGAAATATCACCTATTAACATCTTGCCTAACAACTTCAAGGTTGTGATAGACATGTCGTACGTTTTATTTAAAGCAATTTCTAATGCTTTGAATGGCGAATATTTTTCTAGACGAATATTTTTTGATGGCCAAGGGAGCTGCTTAGATTGAATACCTAGAAAACCAATCATTTGACCCGTTCTTAACTGTTGCTGGCCAATCTTTACTGGAGATTGCCTTATACTATTATTACGCTTTATCGTAAACTGAACTAATTGATTAGGCTTTGATGAAATATATTTAACCATTGCTTGCCATGATTTTATTGACTGACCATCAATAGCAATTACCTCATCTCCTGTTCGTAGTTTTGCGCCTGCAGCTGGAGAGTCTTTTTGAACAGCAGCAATAATTGGCGGAATAAGGGGTTCACTAGGCGCAATACCTAAACTCTCAAGCAAATAAACATCACTCCCATTATAAGCCCATTTACCAAGCATCAACTTATAATGATAAATACCATTTTTATCTTTCATAACAATAGGTAAAGATGCTGTTTTATTACCAATTTCTTTAACCAATGCAACACTGACATCTTGCCAAGAATGAATCTTAGTTTTTCCAATTTCAACAAACTCTTGGTCTGATTCTATTCCAGCTGTTGCTGCAATTGAGCCAGGTGCAACTTCGCCAACAATTGGTGCAACATGAGTTATCCCAATCACTAACATCAACCAATATGCAGCAATCGCAAAAATGAAGTTAAAAAAAGGACCTGCTAATACAATTAATGAACGTTGTAATACCGATTTTCGATTAAATGCGAATGGCAAATCCTCTTTTTTAACGGGTGCTACACGCTCATCAAGCATTTTGACATAACCGCCAATAGGTAATATAGAAATAACAAATTCTGTGCCTTTTTTGCTGTTACGCGACCATAATATTTTTCCAAATCCAATTGAAAATCTTAGGACTTTTACACCGCATGCACGCGCAACAATAAAATGTCCATATTCATGAAAGGCAACTAAAAGTGTGATCACAATCAAAAACATTAATAATGACCAAAAAAATCCCCAAAGCAATATCTACTCCTTGTATCACTTTTGCTTAACTAAATAACCATAAGGTCAAAGCAAAAATTGGCAGTGCAGCAATTAAACTATCGAGGCGATCTAATAATCCCCCATGTCCTGGTAAAATATTACCACTATCTTTAACATTGGCAAAACGCTTAACTGCGCTTTCTATTAAATCTCCAGCCACAGCAAAAATCACACAAAGGATTAATCCCCAGATAAAATACGCATTCAAAAAAATAGGATTTTTAGTCAATACTGCAAAAAACAATATCACCAGCATGGATAATACTATACCGCCATAAAGTCCTTCTCGTGTTTTATTAGGGCTAACTTGAGGTATTAGTTTATTTTTACCCCACCGCTTACCCGAAAAATATGCACCTGTATCTGCTGCCCATACCATTAATAAAATTAGCATAAACCATGTGGCACTATTTTGTTGTAGTTTAATAAATAATAAAGCATCTATAAAAGGAATTAACATAACAGCGCCAATTATTAATTTAAACCATAAGTGCTTATTCCAAAAAGATTGGCCGCGAGGAAAACTAGCAAGAAATAAAATGCCGAGACACCAAAATAAAAGTGATAAATAAAAGATAACTGATAACGGTAATAGATAATAAGCAGATAGTGTCAATAGACCTAAAATCAGCACATATAGCATACGATACAATTTAGATGATAATCCAATAAGCCCACACCACTCCCAAGCGGTACCTAATAATAATAATATCGCAGCAGCAATAAAATATACATATGGAACAAAAAAAACAAAAATAATTACTAGCGGAATTAATAATGCTGCAGTCAACACCCTATACTTTAACATGTTTTTCTTCCAGTTGTTCACTCGCATAACCATAGCGACGCTCTCGTCCAGCGTAAAAATCTAATGCTTTTTGAAATTCGGCTTTATTAAAATCCGGCCATGCGGTTGAGGTAAAATACAACTCTGAGTAAGAAAGTTGCCATAAATAAAAGTTACTTAAACGTTGCTCTCCACTAGTTCGTATAAATAAATCTGGATTAGGAATGGTATTTGTTGAAAGACACTGCGCAAAATGAGATTCTGTAATCTCATCAATAGATAATTCATTACGCATTACTTTACGAATAAGCTGTTTGCTTGCCTGTGTAATATCCCATAAACCACCATAATTAGCAGCTAAGATCACGGTCATACCCGTATTTTGAGCTGTCAATGATTCTGCATGAGCAATTGCTTTTTGAATAGTTTCAGGAAAACTTGTAATATCACCCACGACTTTCAATTTAAGATTATTTCGATGTAGCTTATCAATATCAGAGGTTAATACAGAAACAAATGTTTTTAAAATTGCTTCAACTTCTATAGGTGGTCTACGCCAATTCTCACTGCTAAAGACAAATAAAGTGAGGTATTCAACACCTTGCTCTGCAGCAGCTTCAACGATTATTTTGGCTGCTTTTAAGCCAGCTTTATGTCCTGCTGGTCTGGGCAATAAACGTTTTTTTGCCCATCTGCCATTACCATCCATAATAATAGCAACATGCTTAGGTATTAAATTCTTCGACAAACTTTACTCTCTAATCTAATAAGTTTTACTCTATTAATAATCAACACATAAAAATAAAAAGTACCCTAGATAAAGCACTATAATTTTAGAAGCTCACCTACTAAAATTATGACAAATTTATCTTATCTGAGTACATTTTTTTATCTTCACATCGATAATTCAAGAGGCTTATATTGACATTAAATCCTTTTCTTTTGCAGAAAAAACCTTATCAATTTCAGCAATATTTTTATCCGTCATTTTTTGAATCAAATCTTGATACTTTCTATCATCATCTTCATTAATCTCTTTTGCTTTTAAGCATTCTTTAAAATGATTATTTGCATCACGACGAATATTTCTAATTGCAACTTTAGCATTTTCAATTTCTTGTTTTACAACTTTAATGAGCTCTTTACGACGCTCTTCAGTGAGCGGCGGTAGAGGTACACGAATCAATTCACCCACACTTGCAGGATTTAATCCAAGATTTGCTTGCATAATTGCCTTTTCAATAGCCGCAACCATTGATTTTTCCCAAGGCGTCACAAGTAACATTCGTGAATCACCTGTGGTTACATTTGCAACCTGACTTAATGGTACATCTGCACCATAATAAGGTACTACTACCGAGTCTAATAAAGATGGATGTGCTCGACCTGTTCTAATTTTTGCTAACTCTTGTATTAAAGCCTCAATGGTCTTTCCCATTCGACTTTCTGCGTCTTTTAAAATTTGTTCTGCCATTTTATTTCTCCTCTTGCACCAACGTTCCTTCTGGTTCTCCTAAAACAATTTTTTTCAGGACGTTAGGCTTTCCACTATCAAAAACTCGAATTAACATATTATGATCTCTACATAAACAAATAGCTGTTGCATCCATCACTTTTAGATTTTTTTCTATCACTTCGTTATAAGATAAACATTCATATCGTTTTGCAGATTTATTCAAGATGGGATCAGCATTATAAATGCCATCAACTTTGGTAGCCTTTAATAAAATATCCGCATTAATTTCAACAGCTCTTAAACTTGCCGCTGAATCAGTTGTAAAATAAGGGCTACCTATCCCAGCTGAAAATAATACCACTTTCTTTTGTGATAACTGATATACAGCCTCACGTCTATCAAATGGCTCAATAACACCATTTATCGGTAACGCCGACATTGTATACGTTGGAATATTTAAGCGTTCTAAAGCATCTCTCATTGCTAGCGCATTCATCATAGTGGCTAACATGCCCATATAATCGCCAGTAACGCGGTCGAGACCAGCTTCAGATAAGGCAGCACCTCTAAATAAATTACCACCACCAATAACCAATCCAATCTCAACACCGAGCTCAACAAGCACTTTAATATCACTCGCAAATTGTTCTAAAATCTTTGGAGAGATTCCAGCAGCATCATTTCCTTGTAGTGCTTCGCCACTTAACTTTAATAGGACTCTACGGTAAATTAGGTTATTGGTAGTCGTGTCATTCATATTTATTCGCCACGTGCTTGGGCTAAAACCTCATCCACAAAATTATCTTCTTTTTTCTCAATGCCTTCACCAACTTCAAATCGTGAAAACGCAAAAACTTCAGCATTATTTGTTTTTAGCCATTTGCCTACAGTTGTGTCTGGATCTTTAACAAAAGGTTGTCCCTCTAAGCTAATTTCATTCAAGAATTTATTAATTCGTCCAACAACCATTTTTTCAATAATATCTTGTGGTTTACCACTTTCAGCTGCTTGCGAAATATAAATTTCTTTTTCTTTATTAATCACATCCTCTGAAACTTGTTCAGGAGCAACCACCTGCGGATTACTCGCAGCAATGTGCATAGCAATATCTTTACCTAGATTTTCTGCCCCTTTAAAGTTAACTAGCACACCAATCCTGTCGCCATGACTATAATGAGCAACTTCATACTCACTTTCAATTAATTCAACACGACGTATATTAATGTTTTCACCGATTTTAGCGATTAATGCTTGTCGCAACTCATCAACTGTTCCATTCTCAGTAGCAACAGCTAATAATGCTTCAACACTTGATGTACGATTCGCCAATGCAATTGCAAGAATATTGCTGGCAAACTGCTTAAAATCGTCACTTCTAGCAACAAAGTCAGTCTCAGAGTTAATTTCAATAACTACGCCAACTTTCTTATCCTCAGAAGTGGCAACAAGAATAATACCTTCAGCAGTGATTCGACCTTCTTTCTTAGCGGCTTTTGCTGCACCTGATTTACGCATTAACTCGATTGCCTTTTCAACATCCCCATTAGTTTCAATCAAATATTTTTTGCACTCCATCATTGGCGCGTCTGTTCTTTCTCTTAATTCTTTTACAATTGCTGCAGTAATTGCCATATTAAAACCCCATTTTCAAATTTGCTTAATTATACAAAGCTATAACTAATTTTTTACTACGTGGCTACCTAAATACCAAAGAACATTGGTATTTAGGTAAGATAAAATTTAATTAAGATGCACTTTCATCCTGCTCTTCTTTTGTATCTTCAGCCTTCACTGTTTTGCTTGCTTCTTTTGCATCAGAAATAACCTCTGCAATAGCATTACAGTAAAAATTGATAGCACGAGTAGCATCATCATTTCCAGGGATAATATAATCAACCCCATCAGGCGCATTATTCGTATCAACAATACCAATTACAGGGATACCTAGTCGTTTTGCTTCTTGAATAGCAATATTTTCATGACCTACATCAATCACAAAAATAGCATCAGGCAAACCACCCATATTTTTAATACCGCCAATGCTAGTTTCTAATTTTTCCTTTTCACGCGTTAATTGTAACCCTTCTTTTTTTGTCAAATGCTTAAACGTACCATCCAGTGACATACGCTCCAATTCAACTAAACGTTTGATTGACTGACGCACTGTTTTATAATTTGTTAGCATTCCACCTAACCAACGGTGATTTACAAAAGGCATACCACAGCTTTCTGCTGCTTCACGCACAGCATCTCTCGCTGCATGTTTAGTTCCAACAAATAAAACTTTGCCTTTGTTTGCAGAAACCTTACTAATAAAATTTAATGCATCTTTGAATAATGGTAAGGTTTTTTCTAAATTAATGATATGAATCTTATTGTTAACACCAAAAATATACTCTTCCATTTTTGGGTTCCAATAACGCTTTTGATGGCCAAAATGAACACCGGCCTCGATCATAGTTCGCATACTAATTGACATACTTTTTCCTCTGGGTTATGCCTCCATCTATCCCATGCCTATACCTAGTATGAGACTAAGCACCCATAGCCATGTGTCGATAGATGTGTGAATTTAAATTTGCTACAGCTAAAACCCGCTATAACAGTGGAGTGTTTATATCATAATTTGCGCTAAACAACAATAGGCGGTATGCTTGTTCTAAATTAGGTACCTTACCGTTTTATCATTGACAGTGCACAGGATAATTTATGACAGTTCATATAAAAAACCACGATGAAATAGAAAAAATGCGTATTGCTGGAAAATTGGCGGGCGAAGTATTAGAAATGATTGGCGCACATGTCAAAGTAGGCGTAACGACACAGGAGCTCAACGATATTTGTCACGATTATATTGTTAATGTACAAAATGCAATACCCGCACCACTGAATTATCATGGATTTCCCAAATCAATCTGCACATCAGTTAATCATCAAGTTTGTCACGGTATTCCAAGTAGTAAAGTTTTAAAAGACGGAGACATTATCAATATTGATGTTACTGTTATTAAAGATGGTTTTCATGGTGATACCAGCAAAATGTTTGTTGTTGGAAAATCAAACGTCATGGCTGAACGAATTTGCCGAATTGCAAAAGAATGCCTAGATATTGGCATTGAATTGGTTAAGCCCGGTACTAAGCTTGGCGATATTGGTGCGGCTATCCAGTGCCACGCTGAAAAAAATCGTACCTCTGTTGTACGTGAATATTGTGGACATGGTATTGGACGACAATTCCATGAAGAACCTCAAGTATTACATTATGGCAAACCTAACACTGGCCTAACCCTTAAAGCAGGAATGATATTTACTATTGAGCCCATGGTGAACGTTGGAAAAGCAGCAGTCAAACTGCTGTCTGATGATTGGACTGTTGTCACAAAGGACAGAAGCCTATCTGCTCAATGGGAACATACTATTTTAGTGACAGAGACAGGATATGAAATTTTAACCTTACGAAATGAAGAAAAAGAACACTAACGCCAAAAGTTAGATGATATGCAATACTAACATTCTATATTGATAGAAATTCAAAAGTGTAAAATTTGTGAACGCATCATAAAAAGATATAATATTATACCATTATCACATGCTCACAAATTTTACGTTATCTCGCGCAAATAATAAAATACTTATTTTCACTCAGCTCGAATAAGATATTTAATCAGTGCACCTACTAATAATACAGGTACCATCGATAAAAAGAATTTAGAAATCAGTACTAAATCAGCTAATCGTTCGCTAGGCAAAACACTTGCTAAAACGCCCATTGCAATCGCCACCACAATAACAACCAAACTAAAAACTTTTTGTGCCATTAGATACTCCCTAAGCATTAAAATAAATAAATTTCTCAAATAATACTTTAGCACGATAAGTTAAAATTATCTTTTAATTAATTATTTGATCTTTTTAATTATTGACATAACTTAATCAACAAATCAAGTCATGTGTAAATATTATACTAAAAGTTAGCAAATGTATTGTGCTCAAGCAACATAGGACTTAACGACCTCTTTAAAGCATAATAACAGCTTATTTTTATCTCAGAATGCGCTATCTTTGCAAAAATATTTTATTAAAATTTCGCATTTCAAAGCTGCTTGAACGATACTTATATATAATCAAACATATGGATTATGCAATGTTATTTGGGCGAAATAAAAAAAACCAACAAAAACTGAGCGTCAAGATTGGAATTGGCTTTGGTCTCGTTGCTTTGGTGCTGATCGGTACAATTACCTTTACCCTCATCAAAATTAATCAAACCGATAAAATTAACCAAAGATTATATCTTCAAATTACACCACAAATGGCACAGGCCATGCGCATTATTAGTGGGTTACATGTACTCATGTCAAATGAACGTGATTGGCTCATTAGTAAAGAATCTAAATATAAGTTACAACGTGATGTTGCTTGGAAACAAAAAATAATACCCAGTATCAGCGCATTGCAAAATGTTAAAGATGAACGCACTGAAGCCCGAATCAAACAAATCCATGATAATTTAGATGTCTTATATAGAACGATTAATGATACAAGTAAAATTGATACGACAAACTCAGAAAAAGAAGTTGAAAATTTTTATAATAATATCTATCCAATTGCAACTGAAACTGAGAATATATTAACTAACTTCATCCATGAACGAGAAAGTGTTTTATTTGCAGGTTTACAAAATGCACGAAAACAAATCATACATATTTTATTTGTTGATGCTGCATTTTTACTTATTGGTCTTATTCTATGTATTTTACTCGGAATTGTTCTAACAAACCTTGTGACAAAACCTATCAGAAATCTGATGCAAATGACAAATGAAATTGCTAAAGGTGATTTAGAACAAAACATTAACCTTTCTGAGGCATATGAATTTGAACAATTGAGTCACTCCATTAACCATGTTGTAAAAACTTTAAAAACAATTGCTGATGTTAATACTAAAATGTCAGAGGGTGATTATAACCACCAAGTTAAAATTAAAAGCAAGAATGATAAACTAGCAATTAGTACAAATAAGATGCTAGATAATTTTAACGCTATCGTAAAACAGGCCAATGCAATTGTTAATGGTGATTACACCTCTGAAATGAAACCGCGCTCAGCACATGATGAGCTTGGTATTGCATTACAAAATATGACTGAGGCATTAAGAAATAATAAACACCGTAATGATGAACAAAATTGGCTTAAAGATGGACTGGCTCAATTTGCAAATGCTATTAGCGATGCCAGAGATATTAATAAATTATGTAACGATAGCTTAAGTGTTATTTGCCGACACATTAGTGCAGGAATGGGCGCAATTTATCTGCTAAATCGCGAAAATAAGCTTTTATTACATGGAACCTTTGCGGTATCTGAAAATAATGGTCTAGATAATCAGTATGAAATTGGTCAGGGATTAATTGGCCAAGTTGCCTATGAACAAAAGGCTATACAATTAGATGATATTCCTAACTCAAGCCAAGAGGTTGATACTGGATTAGTCAAGCAAGCTTCAAAATCTATTTATGCATTCCCTCTTATCTATGAAAAAAAACTCATTGGCGTGTGCGAAGTTGTTTGGATAACCGCAGTTAATCAGCTAGTCTATCAATATTTAGACTCGCTCACGCCTATTTTATCCAGTCACATACAAGCAACTCAACAGCAGATATTAACCGAAGAGTTATTACATGAACAAGAAAGCTTAGCTGAAAAATTAAGCACTCAACAAGAAGAATTAAAAGCAACAAATGAAGAATTGGAATTACAAACACAAATCTTAAAAGCCTCTGAAGAAGAACTTAGAATTAAAGATGAAGAGCAACAAAAAATCAATAATGAGCTAGAACAACGTACTAAAGAACTAGAATTACAAAAATCACGAATGCAAGAAGCTAATACAGCGCTAGCATCTGCAAAATCTGAACTTGAAACTAAAGCAGACGAGTTATCCCAAGCAAGCAAATACAAATCTGAGTTTCTTGCTAATATGTCACATGAATTAAGAACTCCCCTTAATAGCTTATTGATACTCGCAAAATTATTTGCTAATAATAGTGAGAATAACTTGACTGAAGAACAAGTTGAATCAGCGAAAATAATGCTAAAAAGTGGTCAAGATTTATTAATGCTAATTAACGATATATTAGATTTAGCAAAAGTTGAATCCGGGAAAATTGAAATGTATTTCTCCACGATGAATCTTCATGAAATGATTCAATATTTAAACGCTACATTTTCAGTTATTGCAAAAGATAAAAATATCACATTTAAAACTGAGATTCTTGAAAATGTACCCAAGGAATTAGTCACAGATGAACAACGGGTTACGCAAATTATCCGTAATTTATTATCTAATGCGATGAAATTTACTGATGAAGGTGGCGTAAAATTAAAAATATACCTCCCTCACCGAGAAAACGAATTACTTAATGCTAATTTCAATCTTAAAAATTATCTGGCAATAGCCGTAAGCGATACAGGTATTGGTATTAGTTCTGACAAGCAAGCTTCTGTATTTGAGTTTTTTCAGCAAGAAGATGGAACCACAAGTAGAAAATATGGCGGTACAGGTTTGGGCTTATCTATTTCTAAACAATTTACAAAATTACTAAATGGTCATCTCCGCCTAGAGAGCGAAAAAGGTAAAGGCAGTACATTCATATTGTATTTACCTCTAAACCAAGCAGCTGATGATGAAGAACCCATCAATGAGACACCAGATGGCAATATCACTGAAATACAAAGTGAAAAGAAAGCGCTAAATTTGGTAAAATCCAATAGTCTTAAAAAAATACTTATTGTTGAAGATGATAAAACTTTAGCCAATGTGTTTATCAAGGTATGCCATGATAATGAATATATGTGTCGGCACGTCACTACCACAGAAGATGCAAGCAATCTTTTAGATAATAATTTGCCTGATGCTATTATGTTAAATTTAAATATGATTGAAAATGGCTTACCTAAACTATTATTTAAAATTAAAAACAGCGAGACCATAGCAAAATTATCCCTACAATTTATTCTCTCTGGCAGCTTAAGAACAGATGAAATAAAAACAGGCTTAATTGGGTATTTGGTGAATCTTAGTAAAATTAACCAAATATTAAAAGTCATAAATCAAAACAATCAAGCACAAAAAATACTTGTGTTCAGTCACGACCAAAGTTTGGCAATAAAAATTGGAGGTCAAATAGAAAACAAACCAGCAAGTATAGATACTGTGAATAATGTAGCAGATCTCAATAATTTTTTTAAAAAAATAAATTATAATTTAATTATTTTACATTTTAAAAAAAATGAAACACTACCTTTAGATGAAATAGCTAATCATTTCTTAGCAAATACAACCACCTCCCCTGCTATTATCTTATACTTTGATGCAGCTGATATTACTAATGATCCGTCTCACATAAGTAGCCTTTGCGATAGCTTAATTATAAAAGGAAAAGAAACTGCAAAAAAACCAATTGAAAAAACAACAATGCGCTTTATTAAAAATATTAATGCCAAAAAAGAAGATATCGATTTATTAGAGGAAAATAAAAAAGTAGTAACAGCCAATAAACATCAAACGCTCACTGATAAAAAGATACTTTTAGTTGACGATGATGCTAGAAATATTTTTGCAATAAAAAAAATACTTACGATGATTACTCCACATATCATAACAGCGACTGATGGTCACAAAGCATTAAAAATAGCAAAAAGTGCTCATGATATTGATTTAATATTAATGGATATCATGATGCCCATTATGGATGGTGGCGAAACTGCAAAAGCGATTCGACAATTAGAACAATATAAGCACACACCTATTGTTGCACTTTCTGCAAAAGTTTTAGCTGAAGATAAAGAAAAGTATTTAAGTGCTGACATGAATGATTATATTACCAAACCCATTAATATGGACTTATTAATTAAGAAAGTTAAAAAATGGTTAGTTACAAAAGTATAAATGAAGCGGATAAGCACGCATTAGAAATCAGCCTACTTATCCATGCAATTAAAACCTGTTATCATGTGGATTTTACACATTATAAGTTAGCCTCTTTTCAACGTAGGTTGTTATATAATATTCGAAAAAATAATTTGACAAATATTTCTGACTTGATTCCACTCGTGATTAACAATGTGGCTTTTTTCGAACAACTGTTATTTGATATTTCTATTCCAGTCACGGAAATGTATCGCGATCCAGGTTTTTATACGGAAATTATGCAAAAGGTCGTTCCATTTTTTAAAAAAACCGCTTGTATGAAAATATGGGTTGCCGGTTGTGCTACAGGTGAAGAAGCATACAGTTTAGCTATTCTTTTGCATGAGCTCAATATACTAAATCATTACCACATCATAGCAACGGATCTAAACCATAACGCACTGCAAAGGGCTAAACAAGGTCAATATAAAAGTGAAATGCTTGCACAATATGAAATAAATTATAAACAAGCAGGCGGTAAAAATAATTTACTTCAGTACTTTAAAAAAACAGATGACAATCTTGAAATTATACCCAGCATTAAAAATAAAATTAGCTTTCTTCCACATGATTTAACAAGTCATACAACAATAGCGGGGATTCATCTTATTTTGTGTCGAAATGTATTTATATATTTTAATCGAGCACTTCAAGAACACGCCACAAATCTATTTTATGATAGCCTATGCCAAAGTGGTTTTTTAGGGTTGGGCTTAAAAGAAAGCCTAGATTTTATTCCAAACAGCGGATTTAAAACTTATGATTCAAAATATAGAATCTATCAAAAAACAGTTAAATCACAGCGACCCTAAAATTATTTTAATTGGTTGTTCATCAGGTGGTTTAGAAGTATTAGAAAAAATTTTATTTAAGCTACCTAAAGAATATCCTTTACCCATTATTATATGCCAACACATTGCAGCTGATGCAGGCCATTACCTCCGGCACTATTTAGCTAAAAATCTTAATATGGAAATTTTTGAAGCACAAACAGAACAGCTAATTCAAAAAAACGCCATATATTTTGCACCAGGTGGCTATCATCTTTTATTTGAACAAAATAAAACATTTTCACTCGATGTCAGTGAAAAAGTGAGCTATTGTAGACCTTCTATTGATGTTATGTTTGAAAGTGCAATAACAGTATACAATCATAATATTTTGGCTATACTATTAAGTGGAGCTAATGTCGATGGTTGTGCGGGCGCTGAAAAAATTTTTCAAATAGGAGGAACTGTCATAGCCCAAACACCGCAAAGTGCAAAGTACCCAACGATGCCTCAATCCATCATTGATACACAGCATTATCATGCGGCACTTGAACCGACAGAAATCAATAATCTTTTAATGGCGATAACGCAATGGATAAAACCCCAAAAATCTTAATAGTTGACGATAAACCCGAGAATTTAATTGTATTAGAAAAACTATTAAATCATCTGTCTGTTGATATATTTAAAGCACATTCTGGGGAGGAAGCGTTAAAACTAACCTTAAAGCATGATTTTGTACTTGCTTTATTAGATGTTCAAATGCCAGAAATGGATGGTTATCAAGTACTAGAAGCAATGTCATGGGATGAAAAGACAAAATATATTCCAGTGATTTTTATTACAGCCAATTACCGTGATGAAGTACATAAGCTTAGAGGCTATGCATATGGTGCAGTAGACTACCTCGATAAACCAATTAATGAAGAAGTGTTACTTAGCAAAGTAAATGTTTTTTTAGAATTAGATGAGCAAAAACAAAAGTATAAATATTTACAAAAAAGATATGAGTCCATTCTCTTATCCGCTGGAGAAGGTATTATTGAACTAGATATCAAAGGTAATTTTAGGTATCTTAATCCAGCAGCAGAAAAACTATTATCAAGACATAGCGCTGAAATTCTTAATACTCAATTTTTAACTTATTTAGTTGATGAGAATCAAGAGGATGAGAAACAACAAAATATTGAATGGGAAGCACATAGTATCTATAAAACATGTACCCTAGGTAATATCTTTCATAAAGATGATGCGAAATTTATTCGTAAGGATAAAACACTATTACCCGTTGAGTTTACTGCAAGTCCATTAAATAATGATCTAAATGAAGTTGATGGCATTGTTATAATTTTTAATGATATTACATTACGAAAAACTGTAGAAGAACAATTAACTAATCTTGCATTATATGACCACCTAACAAAACTTCCTAATAGGCTATTATTTGAAAAAACCATTGCCCAAACTATCGCTAGATCTAGAAGAAATAATAAAATAATGGCACTTATGTTTCTTGACCTTGATCATTTCAAAAATATTAATGACACACTCGGACATGATATTGGCGATATGCTCCTTAAAGGTGTCTCTAAGCGACTTAAACAATGTGTAAGAACCTCCGACACGGTTGCTCGATTAGGTGGAGACGAGTTTGCAATAATATTAGATGAAATTATTAAAACCGAAGATGCTGGCTATGTGGCTGAGAAAATTATTAATTCATTAGCACCACCATTTAATCTAAATGGCCATGAAGTATTTGCAAGTACATCTATAGGTATAGCAATATATCCCATATCAGGCGACAGCAGTGTAACATTAACAAAAAACGCAGATATCGCAATGTATCAAGCAAAACAAGAAGGCCGTAATAATTATTGTTTTTTTACTGAATCTATGAATGCAGAAATGTTACATAAATTAGAGTTGGTACATCACTTGCGTTATGCCATAGAAAAAAATGAATTATTCTTACATTATCAACCACAATATAGCCTTACGACAGGTAAAATATCTGGTATGGAGGCACTTGTTCGATGGCACCATCCATCACTTGGTATACTACCGCCTAATGAGTTTATTCCTATTGCGGAAGAAACAGGACTTATCCAATACATAGGAGCGTGGACGCTTAAGACAGCTTGTCTGATTAATAAAAAATGGCAAGACTTAAACTTAATCCCAATTCCTATCTCAGTCAATTTATCAAGTACAGAACTCATTAACGGTGACATTATTGATACAGTTAAATCAGCGCTAAAAGATTCACAATTAGCTCCAGAATATCTAGAAATCGAAATTACAGAATCGTCATTAATAAGTAATCAAGAACGTTGCATGGAAATACTGGCTGAATTACATCAGATAGGTATTTATATTTCCATTGATGATTTTGGCACGGGCTATTCATCATTAAATTATTTAAAACAACTCCCCGTTGATTCACTAAAAATAGACCGAAGCTTTGTACAAGATATTAATACTGACCCGAATGATGCTGCTATTGTCAAAGCTGTTATTGCCCTAGCGCATAACCTTGAATTAACTGTTATAGGGGAAGGTGTTGAAACAATAGAGCAGCAAACATTCTTACAGGAAAATAACTGTGATGAAATTCAAGGCTTTTATTACAGCAAACCCTTACCTAAAGATGAAATGGAGCAATTTTTGCAGCTACAAAGCAAACAATAACCTATGACTTAATTGCATCTCTTAACTATTGCAATGAACCCGCCTTAATGAGAAGCTTTGTGTATTCATTTTGAGGCTGGTATAGCACTTGCTCAACTGTACCCATTTCAACTATATGGCCACTGTGCATTACTGCTACGCGGTCAGCCATGTACCCCACTACTGAAAAATTATGCGTAATTAATAATAAGGTTAGCTGATATTCATGCTGTAATGACTTTAGCAAGTTAAGTATTTGTGCTTGTACTGAAATATCTAAGGCGCTAGTTGGTTCATCACATATAATTAATTGAGGCTTAATTGCTATAGCCCTAGCAATAGCAATACGTTGTCTTTGTCCACCAGAAAATTCATGTGGAAATTTATCTAGTGCATCTATAGATAAACCAACCTTAATGATTAATTCAATTAACTGCTTTTTTTTATCCGCTTTAGTTATATAGTTAAACTGTAATGCTTCTAACAAGTTTTCAAGTATTGTTAATTTTGGATTTAGTGAGTTATATGGATCTTGAAAAATCAATTGTAGATCAAATGCTTTTTCTTTTCTTGTTTTCTCACTTAAATCCCTCTCCAAAAAATATATTTTGCCAGCATCTTCTTTCTCTAAACCTGCAATTAATTTTGCAACAGTTGATTTACCTGAGCCGGAGCCTCCAATCAGCGCAAAACACTCTCCTTTTTTGATGGAAAAACCAACCTGATTAACTGCAATTTGTTGATGTTTATTTTTTTGTTTAAATGTTTTTACTAAATTCTCAACTTTCAACAAAATAATCTCTTCAAAACATTTTTCTTTTTGAAAAAAATTTTCATTTCTTTGAGATAAAGGCAATGGTTTTAATAAGGTTTCACGTGGTAAATGACATAAAACCTCTGTACCTTCAATAATTTTCCATGTTGGCTTAACATGCTTACACTTAGCTAAAGCTAACTGACATCTTGGTGCAAAAATACACCCTTCAAAAGTTAAACCTATACGCGGGATACTTCCGTTAATATGAGAAAGTTGTTGATGCTTTGACTGAAAGCTAGGCTGGGTTGCAAATAACTGTTTAGCATACGGATGTAATGGTGTTGTCATAAAAAAATCAGCGTTGCCTTTTTCAATGATCTCTCCATAATAAATGAGTCCTACCTCATCAGCATATTGATGAATAAGAGATAAATCATGTGTTATAAGTAGCAATGCAACGTTCTTTGCCCGAGCTAACTCTATCAATAAATTTAAAATTTTTTGCTGCATTATTGCATCTAATGCTGTTGTAGGCTCATCAGCAATAATAATTTCAGGTGAGGCGGCAATTGCCAGCGCAATAACCACTCGCTGTCTCATTCCGCCTGAAAGCTGATGAGGAAAATAATCATAATATTGCTGATCTTCTAAACCAACATCCCGCAAAATTTCACATACTTTTTTCTTCATCGTTTTTTTTGAACAAAGTTTATGTTGAAATAATACTTCTGCTATTTGCTTACCAATTGTCATTACAGGATTAAGTGCAGACATGGGTTCTTGGAAAACCATGCTAATTTTATTGCCTCTGATTTTACGCATATTTTTTTCATTTTCATTTAATAAATCGGTTTTAAAAAAATATACAGTACTGGCGTTTGAATATGCAAAGTGACTCGGCAACAGTTGCATAATTGCGTTAGCAGTCATACTCTTACCTGAACCTGATTCGCCAACTAATGCAAATACTTTACCTTTTTTTAATTCAAAATTTATGTTTTTTAATATAGGAGTACAGGCATCTTTGTGAATATTTGCTATATCTAAATGTTGAACAGAAAGTATGCTATCCATAAATGTTTCCCTTTATTTTAAATCATAGTAAATTTTTCACTGCAAAATTTCAATCGTTAAACGGTTAATAATACATTATTAAACTCTGTTAAAAATTTCATCTCGAAATAAACTTGTCATCAAGGCAGTTCCTCAAGTTTAAAAAGATAAATAATCTAAAAAATTAATCATATTTAAGTAGTAAAAAATATTTTGTTATCACTCCACATTTCGCATATACTACTAAGTTAAAAGGAAAAGTCAGCTTTTAAATTATTGCGAGATTATTATTGTTATGAAAGGAAAGTTATCATTTAATTTAGTCAAATATAACATGCGCGCATATCAATTTTTTTCTATTCTAGCACTAAGTTTTTCACTATTGGGTATTACGTTAACAAGTTATGCAAACACAAAATGGGAAACTCTCGCACCAGGTATTCAATATACCAAATTACCCATTAATAAAAAATCAGATATATTACATGCTTTTAAAATCAATTTAAAACAAAATTCATTACACTTAATCACAGCTAAACAGCTTAACCAAGCTTCTGCAAGCGTTAAAAAATTATCTCACTATCAGCAAGGTCTTATCGCAATTAATGGCGGTTTTTTTAGCCCTAATAGAGAACCACTAGGATTACGTATCGACAATGGGAAAATACTGAGTCAAATTCGCCCTATTAGCTGGTGGTCAGTTTTTTATATTAAAAACAACAAGCCTTATCTTAATCGCACCAACCAATACCACACAAATCATAATATTAGTTTTGCAATCCAAGCTGGGCCTAGATTGGTGATTAAAGGTAAAGTGCCTTCTTTGAAAACAGGCATTGATGAGCGCTCTGCAATTTGTAGTACGCGTGATCAGCAGGTTATTATTGCAGCAACAGAAAATAGCCCCATAAGTACTACAGATCTTGCCAAAGTACTTGCTGCCTCTGAAGAAAACAATGGTTTAAATTGTTACAATGCGCTCAATCTTGATGGCGGAAGTTCAACACAACTTTACGCGAGAATAGGTGATTTTTCGCTCAATGTACCCAACTTTAATACAGTTACCGATGCAATTGTAGTGACCAAGCGCTAAATTATCTAATTTGTGTTATAAGCTTTTCTGCAATTTGTACTGCATTTAGTGCCGCGCCTTTTCTTACGTTATCAGCCACCACCCAAAAGTTTAACCGATTATTATGGTATAAATCTTGCCGAATTCTGCCAATATAGACATCATCAGTGCCTGCGCCTTGTAACATTGGCGTTGGAAAATTTAAATTTTCTGGTTCATCTAATACTGTGATACCTGACATTTTATCAAATAATGCTCGCGCCTCTTTGACCGTTAAGGGTTGTTTTGTTTCTATACTAATCGCTTCTGAATGACCAAATATCACAGGAACACGCACTGCCGTTGGATTTACTTCTATTTTTGTATCTGCAAAGATTTTATGTGTTTCATTAACAACCTTCATTTCTTCTTTAGTAAAACCATTTTCTAGAAAATCATCAATCGCTGGAATTAAGTTAAATGCGATAGGCGCAGAAAAAACCTCAGGACTCATGACTTCTTCAGCCAAATACTCAGCTGTTTGCTGCATCAATTCAGCAATTCCCTCTTTACCCGCACCAGAAACTGATTGATAACTACTAAATTCAACGCGTTTAATACCAACAGCATCATAGATTGGCTTTAATGCAACAACCAGTTGTATTGTTGAACAGTTAGGGTTAGCAATAATATTTTTATTGCAATACAATGCTATCGCCTCAGCATTTACTTCAGGGACAACTAAAGGAACATCGGGATCATTTCTAAAAGCTGTCGTGTTATCGATCACAATACAGCCAGCGGCTGCAGCAATTGGTGCAAATTTTTCAGAGATTACAGCACCGGCAGAAAAAATAGCAATTTCTACTTGTGAAAAGTCAAAAGTATCTACGTTTTCAACCGATATTGCTTGCTCTGCGAATTGAATTGTTTTACCAGAAGAACGCTCACTTGCCAGAGGAAATAACTGCTTAACAGGAAATTTTCGCGATTCTAATATTTTTATCGCAGTTTGACCCACTAAACCTGTTGCTCCTAAAACTGCAACATTAAATAATTTTGACATAAGTAACCTCATTAAAAGTTATAAACGCATAAGTAACTTCAAAAGCTTTGCAAATAATAGTTATCAATCAAATAATTCGAGAAAATGTACCAATTGAGACTTCGTTAATAAAAAGACACCATGACCGCCTCGCTCAAATTCTAACCACATAAATGGTACGTCCGGATAAGCGCTAGTCAATGCAGCTTGGCTGTTTCCCACTTCAACGATAAGAATACCATCATCATGTAAATACCGGCTTGCTTGTTGTAAAATCGTTTTAGTGGCTTCAAGACCATCATGCCCAGATGCTAATGCAAGTTCTGGCTCATGCCTAAATTCATGAGGAAGCTCGTACATATCTTGTGCATCAACATAAGGTGGATTTGAAATAATTAAATCATATTTTTTATCTGATACTGCTGAAAATAAATCTGATTGAATTAAGTTTACTTGCTCACCTACTTGATGCTTATCAACATTTATTTGAGCAACGGCTAACGCTTCTGGAGAAATATCAATCGCATCAATGCTTGTTTCAGGGAAATAATGCGCGCATGTAATTGCAATACACGCACTGCCTGTACATAAATCTAAAATGCTACTTTCTGCTGAAATTTCTAACCAAGGCGAAAATCTCCTTTCTATTAATTCAGCAATCGGTGAACGTGGAATGATTACGCGCTCATCGACATAAAAAGCGAAATTTGCATACCATGCAATATGTGTAAGATAAGGAACTGGTTTATATTCTTCAATTCTTTGATAAATACGCTCAAGTAAGATGCTTTTTTCAGCATCAACTAAACGCGCATCCAAAAATAATTTTTGTGCATCATGTGGTAATTGCAAGGTATCAAAAACTAATGCTAAGGCATCATCCCAAGCAGTATCTGTGCCATGTCCATAAAACAATTGTTTTTGTTGCATTGATGTTAGTGTAAAACGAAAAAAATCTCGCACAGTAGATAACTGCTCAGCTAATGATTGATATTTTGCTAAATTCATTGTTTACCTTTTTGTAATAAGACGTAAACTGCACCCTTCCCACCATCATAAGGCTTTGCCGAACAAAAAGCTAATACTTCGGGCATAGAGCGCAAAAAACGATTAACTAAATTTTTTAATTTAGGTGGCTCATCATATGCTTGCTTACCTTTACCATGAATTATCAATACAGTTCTTAAAGCATTATCTTTTGCATAGTGTAAAAACTGTATGAGTGTTTCTTCCGCTTTTTCTAATGTTGCACCATGTAAGTCGAGCGTATGAGTCGGTTTTAATTTTCCTTGCTTTAATTGCCTTAATAATTTCTGATCAATGCTTGGCTTAAGATAAAATAACTCACTCTCAGCGAGTACTACTTCTGCGTTATAAATATAGGGCTTACTGAAAACATCATTGTTCTCAACCGCGCTTGATGTGTTTTTTTTAAATTTGACCTTAGACTTAGCTGTCGTAATACGGTTAGAGGACTTTAATGGCGTCACATCTTTTATCAAGGATTTAAATATATCATCTTCTTCTGCCATTAATATGCTGTCCCCAATTACTATACGACTATACCCAAATGCCTTGACGTTATAATTTTAGCTATGAATTTATAGTTTTTTGAATATAGACAGACTATTTCAAAGTCAATTCGACATTAAGTATAGTATTTTATAGGAACATGTTATAAAATGCTAAAAATAAAATCATAAGGTGTTTTATGCCCACAAAGCCTTTAATTATTGGAATCTCTGGCGCATCTGCTTCAGGTAAAAGTTTGTTGGCCAATACTATTGTGTCTGAACTCGGCTCTAAACAAGTTGCTATCATATCTGAAGATGCTTACTATCGTGATCGTAGAGACTTAAGCATTGCAGAACGTGCAAAAATCAATTATGACCATCCTGACGCATTTGAACATGAATTGTTAAGAGAACATCTCGGACAATTACAACGTGGACAAACTATTGAACTCCCAATCTATGATTATAGTGAACATTTACGCAGTGATAAAACACGAAGAATTGGTCAATATGCCATTATCGTTCTAGAGGGAATTTTACTATTAGCAGACGAAAGTTTGCGTCAATTAATGGACATAAAAATTTTCATGGATACTCCCTTAGATATTTGTCTTATTCGAAGACTCCAACGAGATGTGATTCGTCGTGGTCGAACATTTGAATCGGTGCTTACACAATATGAGACGACAGTTCGTCCTATGTATCAGCAATTTATTGAGCCATCTAAACGCTATGCTGATATTATCATTCCTCGTGGTGGAGAGAATCGTATTGCGATTGAAGTCATCAAAGCAAAAATGCGTGACTTATTAAACCAAGTGAATGGTAAAAAAGTACTAGACAATATTTAATACTGACATCAATTGCAACAATTGTTGATAAGTCTTACGTTTTTCTAAAGGTTTTTGTAATAAAGACTCAATAGATCCAGAATAATAACACGGTATATTACCTGTCTTGATATGTTCGTAAATTTCCATGTTAAAACTTAATATTGCCTTTGGGTTAACCCGATCTAATTGTGCATTAAAATGCGATAAATTATGCGTTATATCCAGTGGTTGCATGGTATTTTGACGATGAAAAATATGGCTAATAAAAACATCATCAACGTTTAAACCAAGTACAGATAAAATATTACCTAATAATGCTTTTGATTTTTCGTGCAACAGTTCCGTTCCCACAAGCACAATATCAGCTTCAATATTACCCTCACCTGCGATTGTATTTTCTAAATTGCAGTGTGTACATTGCTTTAATGATTGTTTAAATATTTCCCAGCTTTTATCGTATTGATGCGCTTCATTGATATTATTTTCACGGTTATACCAAATAGTGATGCCCATTTGTTGTAAACAATATTGCTGTAATTGTGTTAAATCCAACATACTTAACTGTTCATTAATTAACATTTCAGTTATGATAACTAAATATTACGTCAAGGTAAAAGAACTTATGGAAACAATACTAATAATTGGCTTTTCTGCATTAATATTAATCAGTTTATTTATTTTTGGCACACTATTCTTTGTTTTAAAATCTACCCAAGCTTCGCAGCAATTGATTTCACAATTGCAAATTGAGTTGAATCATATTCAACATAAAAATGATCAAATTACCAAAGAAATACAACAAAGTACAACTGAAATTCATGCCTTAAAGTCTCAGTTAGAAAAGCAATTAACAGAGCAACATCATCAATTACAATATAAATTAGCTGAAGCACAGGCCACTCAAATTAAAACTATTCATGATACTTTATTACAGCAAATGCAAGATATAAGACATCAAATCAATCTGACATTGACCCAAAATACACAATCTCTTAATGAGAATATTACGCAATTAACGCAACAAACAAAAAAACAACTACTAGAGATTAGCGGCCAAGTTGATAAACGCTTAAATGATGGTTTTGAAAAAACTTCTGAAACATTTACTAAAATTGTTGAACGATTAACCATTATTGACTCTGCGCAGAAAAAAATTACTGAATTATCTACCAATGTTGTCAGTTTACAAGAAGTGTTAAATGATAAACGTTCACGCGGCGCATTTGGTGAAGTACAATTAAGTGGTTTACTACATAATGTCTTGCCATCTGATGCTTTTATATTACAACATACTTTATCTAATGGTAAACGTGCAGATTGTCTTTTAAAACTACCAGAACCAACCGGCAATATCGTTATCGATGCTAAATTTCCTCTAGAAAATTATAAAAAATTAACAGATGTCAATTTATCAACAAGTGATAAAAAAATATCAGAGCAAAACTTCAAACAAGATATACGTAAACACATTAAAGATATTAGTGAAAAATATATCCTTCCTGATGAAACCTCTGACGGCGCAATTATGTTTTTACCAGCTGAATCAATCTTTGCAGATTTGCATGCGCACTATTATGATTTAGTTGAGTTTGCACAAGCAGCAAAAGTTTGGTTAGTTTCACCAACAACAATGATGGCTATTCTAACGACAGCAAGATCTGTTTTAAAAGATGTAGCTACAAGAAAACAAGTGCATATTATTCAAAAACATTTAGGTATGTTATCAAAAGACTTTACACGTTTTGAAGATCGTATGGAAAAGCTAGCTAAGCATATCCAACAAGCAAACGATGACGTGGATGATGTAAAAAAATCGGCAACTAAAATTAGTAGCCGATTTACTAAAATTGAAAAAGTGCAGTTAGCTAGAGAGGAAAAAGTTGACGATAACGTATTTCTTGATGACTAATGGATAAGAAAGAGTCGATAGCAATACATACTATAAACAACAGAGGAAAATTTTAAAGTATAGTCATTCGTCGTTATTCATATAAAAGCATCCAATAAAATTAATTGCCTTATGGCTATGTATCAATTACTAATTGATTATTATTCAATAAATTAGTAATAATATCATTATCGCTCAGTGTATTATTATTTGTTATATCAATATTATCAAGCACAATACGCTGCGCTATGTCAGTGCCATTTGCGCGAACTGTAATTGTGGTATCTGTGCCATCATAAGCAAAAGATAAATAATTTTCTAGAGGATTACTTTCTTCTCCAACTAATAAATCAGCAATATTAATAATATCACCACTTCCTAAAGTAACATCAAAATCAACTATATGATCAGTGGGGACTTGCGTTAATGTATCAGATGACTCCCATAAAAATGTATCAATACCGTTTCCACCAATTAAGGTATCATTCCCATCACCAGCATTAAGTAAATCGTCACCAAATCCACCCACTAAATCATCATTACCGGAAGTTCCTACTAACACTTGATCAACAGGCGTTATATCAAGTGTCATGCTGGCTTCATTGCTCCATTTAAACCCATCAGAGACTGTAAAATTAAAACTTGGCATCGCATCCGCTTGTCCCGTTGATAACACGTAACGAAACTCACCCGCATTTAACTGTGTTAACGTCAATACATCGTTTATTGATACAGCGTACCATGCTCCATCAGTATAAAACTCAAGCGAACCTTCTGCAGGTAAACTTTCAATACGAATCGCTTGTAGACTATCACTTGCATCTTGATCAGAAAAAGGAAAATCCGTTGCAGAGAAGATATAAGCTGTGTTTTCATTAAAAACAACACTAGAGTCAACGGTTACTGGCGCAATATCAATAACAACTGGAATTGATTCAGTTTGCTGTAAAATAATAGTATCTGAATTATTTGTTGTACCAAATGCTGTAAAATTAAAGGCGAAGTTATTATTTTGACTGGCTGGAATTTGAAAGGTAAAGTCATCCGTATTAATGCTAACTAACCCATTATTTGCACTTAAATTAACATTACCGCCAGCATCAACAAGAAAGTTAAATGTCCAACTTTGCGAAGTGTCATCATAACTGACTAAAGCATAACTCTGGCCAAGATTTGTTGTCACCGTTATCACTGAATTATCCACCAATAAATTACCTTGAAACGATAATTGCATGCCATCTATACGCATTAAACTGTCAACTGATAATGTAAATCCTGCTATTTTTTCATTACCTGCAGCGCCAACAGTAACTTCTATACTGATAGGTAAAGTGTACTGAATAAATAACACATCACCAGTATCTCCCGCTCTAAATGCATAGGGCATGCCATCTAAGGTTGTATTTACAGAGGGTAAACTAGCTCCTGTATTGTCCGAACGCAGTATTGGTGAAATTAAAGCTGATGCCGGTGTATAAAATGATTGCGTTTTTAAATCAAAAAATAAACTACTAAATTCCGACGTGCGATCATTGAGGACTATGGCCGTATTGCTATCTAAATCCAGCTTAATCAAGGCGCCATCAAGACTAGAAGATAAATAAACCTGTCCAAAATTATCTACGGTTAAATCCCCGCCTGCAATGTTTAATGTGCCGGTTCCATCTAAAAAAGTGAATGGACCAAAGACTTGAAACGGTGAACTATTTCCTTGTTCTAGATCTGAGGTTCGGTAAGCAGAAATAGTGTCCAGATTATTACTTGCAGCTAATAAAACTTCAACGCCATTTAATTCGTAGATCATAACTTGTTGCGAACTTGGCATACTGCCATCCATGACCAACTCTTCAATCTGACCTGTTTTCAAATTGTAGCTAATTAAATTTCTAGTGTCGGTTAGCAGAATATAGAGTTTTTCTCCAATTAAATTAATATCTCCTTGAGGTGGGCCAGAACCATAGCCTGATATAACATCAATTGGAACTAAATTGCCCTCAGTCCCCTCAATCTTTAATTGATATATCGTAATGCTATTTGTTGAAGTTTGTAAAAGCAAAACCTCCGAAATAAGTTGTTCGTTGTTAACACTCCCTGCAATGGCCAAACTGGGTAACAGAGCGGCAGGTTCAGGCGAAGCAGGTATTGTAGATATTGGTAGAGGAAATCCTGTCTGTTGTGTTTGAAAAGTTAAAATAAGGCTATCTTCAGTTTGGTCTATCTCAGCATGCTTACTTTCAGGCGTGTTGTAAATAGATGCTATTCTTTCATGACTAAGTGGTATAGGGCTTCTATCCAAGTCAGGTGCCGTATTGCTTATAATTGGAATTTCAAGCGTATCTAAAAAATCGGGCGGATAATATACTGTGTTGTTGATTTCAATTGATGCTTCTTGGGCGTGTGCTTTAACTGAATTAAAAAAATCTTTTAACCAATACTTATTACCATCCTTCATCAAGATTAAAAGGTCATCATCAACTTTTGCAAGACTCTCGGGAGATACGTCTAAAATAAAACGTAAACCATTTTCGCTATCGATCCCCTCCCCAGAAGCAATACTTACATTCTTCTGCAAATGACTATCTTGATAAATTTTCACATTTAACATAGCAGCACCAAATCTAGGCTTTCCCTAAGAGTTTAGACTAATTTCACTAGCGTAAGTTCATGTTAAGTAACATATTCGTTCATCCACTCTCGTAGTGCTTGCCCAATGGCTTGTGGTTGTGTCTCTTGTGGTATATGTAACGCTTCGCCAATATCAGCTAATTTTACATTAGGCAAATGTGCCTTTGCCCACTGTACAGAAGACATTGTGCCAATAAAACCAGGTAATGCATATAACATTAATTTAGGCATATGGCTTTTTGTTAATTTTTCAGAATATTGATTAATACAATCTATAATTGCTTCATCATTGTTAAGATAAGGCGTTAATGCAACAAAATCCCAAATGGCTTTCCTTGAAGCGGGTGTCGGAAATGGCTTACGATAATAATCCATTTCTGTTTCAGTTAGCTGACGTAAAACCCCTGCTGGTAAAATTTTTTCTATATAGATATTCTCTTGTAATATTTTTTCTTTCAAGATATTGGGATCATTTTGTTTATGTGACATAATAATTTCTTGAACTGGTAACGATAAGTCATTTAATTTCGTCGTTGCACGTAAGTGGGATTCCATAAAAGCGATTCCCTTAACCTTTTCGGGATGCTTAACCGCATAATCAAAGCCAATAACTGAACCAAAACCATGCATGACCAAAATCATTTTATCTAAATTTAATTTTTCAATGAATTGCTCAAATATATTTTGATAAGTCTTTAAATCGTACTGAATATCTGGTTTATCAGAGAAACCAAACCCTAGTAAATCAAGGGCAATACAATAACAGCTTGAGGATAGATGAGGAATGATATTACGCCATGTGTAGCTATAAGTTGGCACGCCATGTAAGAAAACCACGGGTAAGTTTGATGTTTGCCCCGCATGCAAGTAGTGTAGTTGATAGCCCTCATTTGTGTGGATAAACGCAGATGGACAATCACATGTACTGGGTATTACATTTTCTCTCATAATTTATCCTCGTCATCAATTATGTGAACCTGTAAACCACTGGGATATTAAACCAACCAAAACAGATTCAGTTTATCATCCTTTAATAAAAATTATCCTTTTATTAAGTAAAGCATAATATGAATATTTTGGTAGTCGAATCTAGTAACAAACATAGAGTAAACAGACTTCAAGCTTACTGAGATATTAAGTCATGTTTGTTTCATAAATAATCAGTCACTCGAGACTTAACTCAACAGATAAATATTTGAACAGTTCTTATGGTACCTCACAGTTTGTGCTTGGAATTAAATATTGAAGATTAGATGCTGCACAATAATCTATAAAACATAAAAAAATTTTCACAGCCGGTTATGTCGGTTTGGGTATGAACCCAAACCATTTCCAGCATAATAATAAGCATATTCATATGAGATTATTCACAGAATATAACCGGCTTTAAAATTATTGCAAACTCTGATTACTTGCCTGTGTTAAATCCAATAACTCACGAACTGCCACAGCATACTTAACAAATTCAATGGTATTTGAACTACGTAACTCAATGATCATCGCTTTCCATCTATCAACTAAATGTTGATGTGTTTCAATCCATTGCATCACTGCTGAATCAATATTTTCTATCTCAGGATATAATAACATTGTATTGACTGTTAATAAGCGTTGTTGCCAATCAACATCATCGCGTAAAGCTGCTTTAGCTAAGGCATCCCAGTGATTTTCTTCTGTTTGCCCTGTAATATTTGCTCGTAGCCAACCAAGTTCTAATTGATAACCTAGTGCAAAATAAATTTGTGCGTAAGTTCGCGGATCTAGATTATGCTCATGACTTGCAGAAATAATATCGAGCACTGAAAATTTTGCAGTGCTTGCAGCAATACGTTTTGCAATATCTTCAGAAACTCCGCCCTCAACATAAAAATTCATGTGGTCTTCAAAATATTCTTTTGCTGTTCCACGTAATAATAAATGCAAATTATCTTCAAGCTGTGAAACCCCATCCGCGTATAACTCTACCACTGATTGTATGTCTGATAAATCACGATGATTGCGTAATAACCATCGAGTAGCGCGTCTAACTAAACGACTAACAGCAAGCATCATATCAATTTGTAAATTAGTACTCACCTGATAATCTAAGGCTTCTACAGACTCCCATAAATCACCCACATTAAAAATCTCATGTGCTATTGCATATGCTCTTACAATATTATCAATTGAAGCGCCAGTTTCTTCTTGCACACGCGTAATATAAGTAATACCCATTTTATTAATAATGACATTAGCTAATTGGGTCGCAATAATATCACGGCGTAAACTATGGTTAATCATATAGTCATGATATTTTTCTCGAATAATTTCAGGAAATGCTGTATTAATCACGCGTGATAAATAAGCATCTTCAGGCACATTAGAGCTTAAAATTTCAGCTTTCAATAAAATTTTACTATAAGCTAATAGAACACAAATCTCAGGAGAAGTTAAACTTTGCCCCCGACCTTTTCTCTCTTGTAAAACTTTATCATCTGGTAAAAATTCTATTGTACGATTTAAATCACAATTTTTCTCAAGCAGATGGATAAAACGTACATATAAATCATGATTTTTGTAGGCTTGTCGTAATGCAATACTCACGGCTTGTGTTTGCCAATAATTATTTTTTAGAACTAACTTAGCAACATCATCTGTCATATGCGCTAATAATTTGTTACGCTCTTCAATATTCATTGCTTTGTTAGCTACAATTTTATTTAATAAGATTTTTAAATTGACCTCATGATCCGAACAATCAACACCTGCAGAATTATCAATAAAGTCAGTATAGATATGACCTCCATTTAATGAATACTCGACACGACCTAATTGTGTTAAACCAAGATTTCCTCCTTCAACAACAACTTTGCAATTCAATTCATTACCGTTGACACGTATTACATCATTTGCTTTATCGCCAACATGTTCATTTAATTCATGTGTTCCTTTAACGAAAGTACCGATGCCTCCGTTCCAAAGCATATCCACATCTGACATCAAAATATGACGAATGAGCTGATTAGGCTCAAGTCTATCTTGAGCGATATTAAAACGCGCTTTCATCTCGGGAGAGATTTCTATAAATTTAGCTTTTCGGCTAAACACGCCACCGCCAGCTGATATTAGTGTAGGATTGTAATCTTCCCAGCTTGAACGAGGTAAATGAAATAGACGATGTCTTTCTGCATAACTTACCGTTGCATCAGGATTGGGGTCAATAAAAATATGTAAGTGATTCAATGCAGCAACTAACTGAATATGTTCTGAAAGCAGCATACCATTACCAAAAACATCACCAGCCATATCTCCAATACCAATAACTGTAAAATTTTCAGTTTGTGTATTTAACCCTATTTCTCTGAAATGTCGTTTCGTTGATTCCCATGCACCACGTGCAGTAATCCCCATTTTTTTATGGTCATAACCGGTATTACCGCCTGAGGCAAAAGCATCGTCTA
Source organism: Legionellales bacterium (assembly GCA_002707205.1). Classification (GTDB taxonomy): domain Bacteria; phylum Pseudomonadota; class Gammaproteobacteria; order UBA1113; family UBA1113. The sequence goes on along the minus strand of PAMH01000019.1, from coordinate 2,326 downwards.
ACCAAAATCCATATTCAGCAGCAACTTCATTAGCATAATTGGAAAAAGTTGCCGTGCCTTTATCTGCGGCAACAACCCAATAAGGATCATCACCATCATGACACACAACACCTTGGGGCTTTATAATTTCACCATCAATAATATTATCAGCTAAATCTAATAAACCACTAATAAACATTTTATAACTGGCAATAGCTTCTTGCATATAAGCATCACGGTCACTGCTATCAGGTAACTGTTTGGGGACAAATCCGCCTTTTGCACCTGATGGTACAATCACAGCATTTTTAACTTTTTGTGCTTTCATTAAACCTAAAATTTCTGTTCTAAAATCTTCAGGTCTATCTGACCAACGTAACCCACCACGAGCAACCTTGGAACTTCGCAAGTGTACACCTTCTACTCGTGCAGCATATACCCAAACTTCGTATTCAGGTCTTGGCAAAGGCATATCTGGAATCAGTGCAGAAGAAAATTTAAGTGATAAATAATTTTTTTGCTCATTATCTGCAATAGTTTGAAAATAATTAGTTCTCAATGTTGCTTGTATTAAATCAGCAAATCGACGAATAATTTTATCTTCATCCAAATTTGAAACTGATTCTAGCCCCGCATTAATTTCACTTAAAATACTTGCGCTTTTTTGCTCACGATTATCATCAAAATCAGGTTGGAATCTTGATTTAAATAATTGAATAAGTAATTTAGTTAATTCAGGATGCTTACTGAATGTTGTAGCAATATAATTTTGACTAAAAGTAAATTTAATTTGTTTTAAATATCGAGCATATGTACGCAGCAAATTGATTTCTTTCCAATCTAGCTTTGCTGCAAGAATTAATCGATTAAATTTATCTTTGGCTGCATCACCATTCCAAACACGTAAAAATCCTTCTTGAAACTTTTCTCTAATTTCATCAATTTGAAATGCTTGATGTCCCAGCGACTCCATACAAAAATCATTAATCCAGACACAAGGCAAGTCTGCACGACAAATTTTATAAGGTTCTTCGCTAATGACACGCAATCCCATATTTTCAAGAATAGGTAAAGTATCAGATAAAGGCACCGAACGGCCTATACGAAATAACTTTAATCTCACAGTGTTATTTGTGGCTTCAATCGGCCTAAAAAATGACATCGCCAAATCATTTTCGTCTTTCAACGTTTCAATATGTTCAATATCATAAACTGCATTGCGTACGGTAAAGGATTCTCTATATCCTGCTGGAAAGGCTCGCTCGTAAAGTGCATTTAACTCAATGCCACGGGCTTCGTTGTAAAAGTCAACTAAAGCTTCTTTTAAGTCTTCACGCCATAGACGCGCAACGTCAATAATATCTTGCTCAATAGCTTTCACATCATAATTAATCGGATTTTTCTGATTAATTTTAATCATAAAATGAATACGCGCAAGTACTGACTCTCCGATTAAAGTATTATAATGAATCTCATCTGCATGAAATGCTTTTTTCAAAATATCTTGAATCTCATAACGCAAGTCAGTGCTGTATCTGTCTTTTGGTACATATACCAAACATGAAACAAAACGATTATAAATATCTTTACGAACAAATAAACGAATAACACGTCGTTCTTGCAAGTGCAAAATACCCATAGATAAATCTAATAATTCATCTGTACTTGCTTGAAATAAGTCATCACGTGGTAAATTTTCAAGAATATTTAATAATGCTTTTCCAGCATGCCCTGTTGCTGAAAGTTTAGATTTTGTCATAACCTCTTTAACTTTCTCACGTAAAACTGGAATGGAATAAGGGCGGCTATTATAAGCTGTAGAGGTATATAAACCGAGAATGCGATGCTCACCAATAACATTACCTTGTTCATCAAATACTTTAATGCCGATTAAATCATTTTTAACTGCTCGATGAACGCGAGACTCAAAGCTTGATTTTGAAATGATTAACATATGTTTAGAAAGCGCTTCAGTCCTTGCCTCTGGTGGCATCTCTGAAAAATGCTTTGAAATTTTGCCCGGCTTGCTATCACGCAAAACACCCAAACCAGAACCATCAACGACACGAAGTGCAATATCACCATTCTCTTTATCAAGCTGATAATCTCTATAACCAAGAAAAATAAAATGATCTGATAATAACCAATTTAAAAATGCAATACTTTCTTGAATTTCAGCCGGGTCAATAGCTGGTGGATGAGTTTCTAGTGAATGAATAATTTCTTTAACCTTAGTACAAATTTTTTGCCAATCATCAACGGCAAGTTCAACATCATGTAAAATATGCATGATAGACTTTTTTAAATCCTCAATAACAACAGGATCAGTTTGTCGATCAATTTCTAT
>PAMH01000018.1 GCA_002707205.1 Legionellales bacterium | reverse complement strand
GTCGATCAATTTCTATAAAAATAGGCGCTTCGGATAAGCAATCTTTTTTATTCGACCCCATAGGAAAAACTTGTACAATTTTATGTTCAGCATCGCGTTTGACTTTAACCCCACCCGCGTGAAAAATAATATGCGTCGTAATACCACGTCTATTTAATTCATTTTGAATAGAGTCAACCAGAAAAGGCATATCATCATGTGCAATTTCAATGATTGTATGAGTTGATTGCCAACCATCTTTTTCTAACTCTGGGTTGTATATACGCAAATGAGTCTGACCGGGTTCACGTTGATAAATAATTTCCCAGTGCGAAACAATAGCGCCGAATAAGTCTGATATATGCCTAAAAGCTAAGTCATCTAACGCGACAGATGCATAATAATGCCGTGTAAACTCCTCTAGCAATGCCGCTTGCTCTTTGGGCAATTTTTTCTCTGCAAGGGCAATAATATCATCAAATAATTTCTTTCTATTTTCTTCTTGGCGAACAGACATAGCACACACCCTAATGTTGTAAATCTTTGCTCAAATGATACCAGAAAAAATAGTATTTGTTTACGTTTTCAGAGATTTCTTAGCAACATTATTTCGAATATATTCAGGTAATAATGCCGCTGGAGAAACTACTTGTCCTTGCGCATAAAGCAAACAAGCAAGGTATGTAAAATCCTCTGCCTTTGGCGTCATACACATAGACTCAAATCCAGCTTTAGCTAATTCTGGATATATGGATAACGCATTACCAACCAGTATATCATCCTGAGTTAATTGCTTGAGCATTGAGGTTGGTGAGGCTACCTCAATTTTACTTTGCAGAACCATCACTTGCTGTTTCAAGGTAAATCTTGCCCAATAAACCTCCTGCATTCTTGCATCTATGGCTACTGTTACAGCATGATGATTATGTCGTCTGTATGCTTGTTGTGCCAAAATTTGTAGACTACAAATTGCTACGATGGGAATATTTAACGCATAAGCTAATGCTTGAGCTGCACTGATAGCCACACGTAAACCAGTGAAAGATCCAGGGCCTTTGGAGACTGCAATATAATCAAGTTCATTCAAAGAAATGTTTGCTTGATGTATTAAATCATCAATGCAGATTAATAATTGCTCAGCTTGTGGTTTAGTTGAGTGAATACCTGTTTGATATAAAACATCATTTACTGATAATGCAATTAATGCATTTGAAGTACTGGTTTCTAACATTAAATAATTATTTGACATTAATCTTCTAGCTCATGTAAAAACTGAACAACCTTAGAAAACTCTCGTGTTCTAGGGTATTCAGAAAGTGTATTCATAAAAATTTCGCCATAATTTTTTCCAATTAGACGAGGATCACATAACATTAACACACCGTAGTCACTAATATCACGAATCAGTCGGCCAACCCCTTGTTTTAACGTAATAACAGCTTGTGGTAAGGCATATTCAAAAAAAGGCTGTTTGCCTTCCTCTTGCATTTTTGCTGCGCGTGCTTTGTAGACGGGATCAGTTGGTGCTACAAATGGTAATTTATCGATAATAACACAGCTTAAGGCTTTACCAGGTACATCAACCCCTTCCCAAAAACTTGCAGTGGCTAATAACACACCATTACCACTAGCAACAAAATCACTTAATAATGCGTCTTTTGCTTTCGTTCCCTGAATAAAAAGTGGTAACTCAATTAATTGTGCTAACTTTTCAGCAGCTTGATTCATCGCATAATAACTCGTAAATAAGAAAAATGTACGTCCTTTTGCCGCTTCAATGACGGGAATAGCAGCATCAACAACCTTTTCAGTGTAGGTTTCAGCTTTAGTATCTGGGATTCCACGTGGGACATACAATAATGCCTGTTTATCAAAAGAAAATGGACTATTTACATAAAGTGTTGCTTGATTTTCTAAACCTAACTGATAAAGGTAATGATCAAATTTTTTATTAACAGTTAAGGTCGCTGAAGTAAAAATACAAGGCGCATCAAATGCTATTAAGGTTTCTTGGAATGCTTCTCGTACAACCAGTGGTGATTGATAAATTATAAAACTTTGTGCAAAAGTTTCATACCAATGGATAAAATCTGATGTACTGTGAGAAGTAAGGCGTTCAAATTTTATTTTTAATGCTAAATATCGCTCCCAGAGTCCTTCCAAAGCTTTACTACGTCCTGACGCTAATTCTAAAGATTGGCCTAAATCAACTAAAGCTGAACTGACCTTTTCAATACTCGCATTAAAAAGCTTATTATGTGTAATTGCTTGCCATGCTTGTTTTATACCAGAATCACCCATTGCAATGCGCATATCTTTAACAGCTTTAGTCAACTGATGACAAGTTTCACTGAGTGTGCGCATATCTTTAGCATTTAATAAATATTCAAGATCTATATCATTGGCTAGCTCTAATAATTGCCGGCTCGATAAACGCTCACCATAGAAATGTGTTGCAATATCGGGTAGTTGATGTGCTTCATCTAAAATGATTAACTCAGCCTGCGGTAATAACTCACCAAAACCTTCTTCCTTTAAACCATAATCAGCGAGTAATAAATGATGATTAACAACTATCACATCAGCTTCTAATGCACGTTTTCTTGCCTTATTTAAATAACAATCTTGGTAATAATCACATTCTTGCCCTAGACAATTATCTCGAGTACTCGTCACTGCATGCCATACTTCACTATCTTCGGGAATTTCTTTAATTTCAGCAGTTTCACCAAACTTAGTTCGCTTATGCTTTCGACGAATAAGTTGCAGTTTGTCTAGTGAAGCTTTATGGCTAAAACTAAGTTGCTCGGCATTCACTTCAAGGTGATGAAGACAAATATAATTTTGCCGCCCTTTTAATAAACTAGTTTTTAATTTTTGTTTAGTGCTTTCTTTTATTCGCGGTAAATCTTTATAAAACAGCTGATCTTGTAGCGTTTTTGTTCCTGTTGAAATGATAACTTTTTTATTTGCTAAAATAGCTGGAACAAGATAGGCAAATGTTTTTCCTGTTCCAGTACCTGCTTCGGCTACCAAGTGTTTATTCTGCTCAATAGATTCAGCAATGGTTACTGCTAATGTCTGTTGTTCTTTTCTTGGAGAAAAAGATGGTAACGAAACCTTTAAGGGACTCGACGCACTAAAAAATTCCGTAACCAAATTTTTTAACAAAACACTTTAGCCTTTATCAAGATATTGCAATTTATCTTCAACATCACGCCACTCATCCGCATCTGTGGGCGGTTCTTTTTTCGTATTTATATTTGGCCATTTTTCAGCAAGCTCTTTATTCAATGCTAAAAAGTGTTGTTGGCTTTCAGGGAGTTCATCTTCCGAAACAATAGCGTTGACTGGACATTCGGGTTCACATAAAGCACAATCAATACATTCATCTGGATTAATCGCAAGGAAATTTGCCCCTTCGTAAAAACAATCCACCGGACATACTTCTACACAATCCATTAATTTACATCGAATACAATTTTCTGTTACTACAAAAGTCATATAATACTCTCTTTAAAAGTCACACTATGATATTATTTAGTATTATTATACAACCAAAAGGCTGGTATTGAAAAAACTAAAATACCAGTGATTAAAAATCCTTCAAAAAACCAAGGATTGCCAATATTAATCTGTGATGGAGGAATAAAACCCAATCCTAGCGTTAAGACAGAAACGAGCAGCCCCATGCCTGCAACTAACCATACCCCTATTTTGCCACCAGGTATTTTATATCCACGTGATATATTCGGATGTGTGTAACGTAATCGAATTGCACTAATAAACAGTAATATATACATAAACATAGTCAGCTGAGAAGTTAAAACATTCAGCATCCAATAAGAACTACTAATTGTTGGCATAAATAAATAGACTGTTGCTAATAAGCTACCGACCACTGCTTGCCAAATAAATACATTGACAGGCACACCGTAACGATTTTTTTTCATTAAGTGATTGGGTAAATGTCCTGTTTCAGCAGTGACCAAAATGCCTTTACTTGGGCCAATTAACCAAGTATTCATCGCGGCAATTGAACCCAAGGCAGTTAAAAAGGCAAACACTTTGGCAGCACCTGCTATATGAAAGGTAGCAAAAAATAAAGTTGCCGTCTGCATTAAACCAGAAACCAAGCTAATTTGCGATTGTGGTAAAACCACAGCAATCGATAAAGCTGAAAGTATTGCTGTGAATAAAATAATTACCGTTGCTATCAAGATTGCACGTGGAAAGTTTTTTTGCGGATTTTCAACCGACTGAGCATGAAAGGCGGCGACTTGCATACCCGCAAAACTAATCACTAACCCAGCAAGAAATGCAGTTTGTCCTAAATGTAAATGCGGCATTAAGGTTTTAAAACTAAACTGTATTTGACTTGGCTGTCCACTCATTAGCCAAATAATACCTAAAGAAATAATCACCAAACCTGGTAGTAATGTCCCAAAAATAATACTAAAACTACTAATAAATCCTGAGACTCTCACACCAAATAAATTAATAATGGTAGCCCCCCAAAATAAGGCTAACATGGTAAAAAACATATAATACTTGTTATGGGCAAGACTCGGCATAAAACTATACGCTACCGTCGCCGCAACAAAGGACAAGACCGCAGGAAACCAAACGATGGTATTAGTCCATTCAAACCAAATACTTAAAAAACCAAACTTAGCCCCTAGCGCTTCTTTGACCCAGATGTAAACACCCCCATCTTTTGGCCAACCCGTTGCCAGTTCTGCGCAAACTAAAGCGGAGGGAATGAAAAAAACAATCGCTGCCAAAACATAGTAAAAAACAGAAGAAAATCCATATTCAGCCATAGTTGGCAGACTACGCAAGCTAAAAATTCCAGCTACAGCAAACATTGCAACAGCAAATACACCTAACGATTTTTTTGAAGCATTCTGGGATGGTTGATTCACGACGACCTTATTTTTAGAAGATATAAAACTCGTTATTATAGGCTAAATGCAGAATGATAACAAAAGTATTTTTGTCGTTGCATTTTGGTTATTCTGTGATTCGAATCCTCCATTAAATCGCAGAATACAATTAACATTTTAAGCAATATTGCTTTTTTGATATCATTTCCGAAGTTGTCGGCTTGCCTTATTTTTATTACATACTGAATTAAAGTTTACGAGTTGATATTCTTTTCCATCAATAGTTACTTTACCAGCTATTTTACCGATAAGTCGTATGCCGCTGTTAGGAATTTTAAATTCAAACATTTCGTCATTAGTTTTCGACTTTTTAATTCCCGCTTTACCTTTAGATTTCGCAGCTATAAGCTTGGCCCCAGAAAATTTATCTCGAAATCTTTTGCTGTCGTTACGATAGCTTTCATTATTATCTAATGCTGGAGAATTATAATGAAGTCGAAAACAATAATCTCCAAGTACTCTTTGTATATATTGCGGCTCCTCTTGGGCTTTCTCTTTTTTAGAGCCTTCAGCAAACATGAAAATTTTTTTCGGCCAATTTGTTGGCCTGCCTTTCGTTTTAACTTTTGACGTTGAAGTCTTGGTATCAAGGTTGCTGTCGTTCGCACTACTAACAAGACAGCTAAATAAACCATTAGCTTGTTGATTAAAGTAATCTTTGAGTGTTGAAATAGCGCCTTGACAGGATACTTTATTATCTTCGAAGGTTAATGATTCAATGCCATTGAATTGAAGACGAATTTGCAAATTCTCCCTTGTTATCTTGCTAACATCAGGAAAGGCAATTTTAATAAAATCAAAAAGTAATTCTTGATATTGCGCATTATAGCCATCAGCTAAATTAAAAATATATTTCAATGTTAGTGCTGTCGATGTATTTTCAATAGTATGTTCAGTTTTGTATAGGTGTTTAAGCCTATCACCTAGTACCTTATTCAGCTCAATATTATATGCGCTTACTGTATTTTCATAGATTTTTTTTAACTGGACTCTATCTTCGTAACTTTTAGCAGCATTTTCAATTGACGCTTGAGATAATTTTTTATTAGTCCCAGTATGGTAAACACATAACTCTTTTTCATTAATTTTGGCAATATCTAATTGTAATACATTTTTAAATACATATTCTAAAAGTGGAAAATCAACCTGCTTGCCATCAAAGGTAAAAAATGCATAACTCATAAATGTTTTGCCTTGTGAACTAACCTCCAAGCTAAAATTTTCGCTGATCAAATTTACTTGTTCGTTAACATGAAAACTTTTAAATGCCGCCTCATTATATCTCCCAACTAACTTATTAACCCGATGATAAGCGAGAAAAATCAACATTAATATTAGAGTGTAGTCAGATGATGTTGTTTCAGTGATAGTCTGATTTCTTCTTTGGCTAAATTGATTTTTGATGTAAGAAAAGGTACTCCAGCCCATAAAAATCAGAGAGAATACATTAAAAAAAGATAATTGATTCTGACTTTTTTGTACTTGCTCATTTAATTGAGTACCATAGGCACTAAGCATGTCTATTGTAATATTAGTTTCTCCCATTATTTCAGACTTTAATTGCTCAAGTGTAAATTGCTTTGTATTGTTGCCAATTTTAAATGATAGTAAATTTGGCGCTGCAATACTTGGGTGAAAATATTGAATTAATTTAACAACCATTGATATTAACAATGCCATTACCATGGTTATCATGATCATATAAAGATGGAAAGAAACGAATGATTGGCGCTCCCCATACTCGGGCATCATTTCATTGGCAAACCACTCCGACAAACCAAGCTCATTTACACCAAGCATCATCATCGGCAACAAGGCTTGTGATTTAAACTTATTTGAAGAAGCTATCTCTGCTTGATAATATTTTATCTTTTCTACAATTAAAAATTTTAACTATTCTTGAGTTAGTGCGGTGTTTACTGTTTTGTTTTGAGAGGACTTCTTGGCGTGAGCTCTTTTGAATTGAGACTGCTTATTAACTTTATTATTAAAGGTTTTTCTTTTTTTTGGCATCTGAAATCTCTTTTTATACTTATAATTTGCTATGCATTGATAACAACAATACACTTGTTTATTTTTTATTCTAATTTACAATTGTTTTTGTGTCAAATAATTATTCAATTGCACCAAACCAAATTTAAAATGCCCCCCTTGGTTAGCAAAATAAAAATATTTAACCAATAACCACTTGATCAATATTTGCGCATATCATATAATGCTTTTTGCAATTAAAACAAAAAAACTAAAGGAAATAAATGATGCTAAGTAACACACAATCATCGCCCAACGATATCATCGCTGTTCATTTAAACAACAAACTAATGACTACTAGAACGTAAAAGACTTATTACATAATAGTACAGGAAATTATGAGGATATAAACAATTCAATTGCAGCGTTTAAAAACGCGCTAAATGAGCTTGGGCTGCTGAAAAATACTAATTTTTTTCAGTCACTCTTCACGCTAAAAACAGAAGATAGCAAAAATGTTCTTGATTGTCTTTCTGAGATACAAGATGAAAATTTGTTTAAGGCAATTGAAAATTTTTCTGAACAAATTTTATCTATCGATGATTCTGCAAATACACTTTTATTATTAGCTACTGAAAAACGAAATACTGTGGCTATTCAATTTATTCTTGCACAACCCAAATGTGATATGAATTACATGATGAAACAAAACGCTTCAGATGGTGATACGGCACTACATACAGCTTTCAAATGTAAAACTCGCAACTTAATCTGACAGCTTTAGATTGAACTGACGTTTGAGCTGTCAGCTATGTCTAGATTATTGTGAACCTCGATACGATTCTTATTTTAAATATAAAGTCTAGTATTGTTTTTCAAGTTAAAATTTATGTCGCAAAGGGACTGTAAGTTTTTACAGTCCCTTTTTTCTGGGAAAACTTTAGGCAAATAACTTTTAATAATGGCTTGGTGTTTTCGCCTCTTTGATACACTTAATTTAGTATTATCTGACTACTTGTATTGAATGAGCACTTTAGTGTTATAAAATTTAGTTGAATAACTCAGCCCAGCAAATATTATTTTCATAGGCAATTGACTCCTTTGCTTAATTACTATACATTCACCCTTTTTATTATGGCTTTTAGGAGAGTCTATCCATGACAGACTATGTTATTGAATTACAGGACATTAATAAACGTTTTCATGATCAACATGTACTCAATAACATTAATCTACAAATCAAACATGGTGAATTTTTAACGCTTTTAGGCCCTTCAGGCTGTGGTAAAACCACAATTTTACGCATGATTTCTGGTTTTGAGCAACCCACTCATGGACAATTACTCATCGATGGAAAGAATGCAAATAATTTAATTGCCGAAGCACGCAATGTTCACACGGTTTTTCAAAGCTTTGCGTTATTTCCTCATATGACGGTGTATGAAAATGTCGCTTTTAGCTTGCGCTGTCAAAAACTTCCCGAGACTGAAATTAAACCACGCGTATTTGAGGCGCTACAAATTGTTAAGTTAGCTGATTTTGCGCAACGAAAACCTGCACAGTTGAGTGGTGGACAACAACAGCGCGTGGCCATTGCGCGCGCGATTATCAATCGTCCACTGGTTTTACTATTAGATGAACCACTAAGTTCTTTAGATTATCGCTTAAGAAAAAGTATGCAAGTTGAACTAAAACAACTTCAGCGCAAGCTTGGCATTACTTTTATTTTTGTGACTCACGATCAGGAAGAGGCTTTATCGATGTCAGATCGTGTCGTTGTTTTACATGATGGTCAAATCCAACAAATTGGAAAACCCAGAGAAGTCTATGAAAATCCAGCCAACTTAACTGTTGCAAAATTTATTGGTGAAGTAAATATTTTTCCAACGACAGTAATAGCTTATCAAAATAATGCGATTACTGTTGAAATAGAAGGACAAGTGCATAGTTATAAATCTAAAAAAGCTTACTTACCTGAAGATAAAGTCAACATTTTATTAAGGCCTGAAGATATTCGTGTTTATGATACGACTGAAGTTGATGATACAAACGATATGTATCCAGGTATCATCGAAGAAGTCATTTACAAAGGAACCACTGTTGATCTTATGGTAAAGCTTAATAGCGGTAAAGTCATCCATGCCATGGAGTTTTTTGATGAAGATGACGATAGTCTTGTTTATACATTAGGTGAAAAAGTTTGGATTCAATGGATTCGAGGATGGGAGGTTATTTTACCCCATGAAGCATAACAATTATTTCAAAGTTTTTACTTTAACATCCATTTGGGCTTGGTTAAGTATTTTCGTCTTACTTTCCTTTTGTATGACATTAATTGCTAGTTTATTAACGCCAAATGAACAGACAATTTTCTCCTTACCATTTACCTTAAGTAACTACACGCAATTGTTTAATCTTATCTATGTCAAGATATTTTTAAAATCCCTATATCTTGCGTTATTATGTACCAGTATCTGCTTATTGTTAGGCTACCCTTTTGCGTATTTTTTAACAAAAACAAACGAAAAATATCGTGAGTTTTTATTAATTTTATTAATCATTCCCTTTTGGACAAGTTCATTAATTCGCACCTATGCCATCATTGCGATTATTAAAACCAAAGGTGTACTAAACACCTTGTTAATTTCTCTTGGCATTATTCACCATCCCTTACAATTATTATTTACCAATACCGCAGTAATTATTGGATTAGTCTACAATTTATTACCGTTTATGATCTTACCGCTTTATGCCAATCTAGAAAAACATGATCAAAGTTTAATTGAAGCGGCAAAAGATTTAGGGGCAACAAAATTTACTATTTTTAAGAGAATCACGCTGCCTTTATCTATGCCCGGCATTATCTCAGGTGCAATTTTGGTTATCTTACCCAGTATGACTTTATTCTATATTCCTGATTTACTTGGCGGTGCAAAATCATTACTGCTAGGTAACTTAATTGAATATCAATTTTTAACCGCACATAACTGGTCGCAAGGATCGGCAACAAGTATGCTGTTAACTTTATTAATGGGATTATTATTAATCGTTTATTGGCATTCAATGAAAAAAACAAATACGAAGGAGTTTAGCTGATGTCCAAAAATCAAAATAAACTCGGTAATTGTTTTTTAGGGAGTACTTATGCTTTTCTTTATTTACCTATATTAATTCTAATTGCTTTATCATTTAACAATGCACGCTATTCAACAACATGGCATGGCTTTTCATGGCAATGGTATTCATTGCTATTTCAAGACACCGATTTATGGATTTCTGCCCTACACTCTTTAGTTTTAGGTGTTACAGCCGGTTGTATAAGCACCCTTTTAGGCACACTTGCGGCTATTGCATTATTTAGATTTAAATTTCAAGGAAAAAGTTTACTGCAAGGCTTAATTTTTGTGCTTATTGTCATACCCGATATTGTTTTAGGCATTGCCTTATTAATGCTATTTAGCAAAATACAAGTACCATTAGGCTTTTTTAGTTTATTATTAGCACATATTACTTTTTGTTTGCCGTTCGTGATTGTCACTATTTTTGGGCGTATGACACATATTGATAAAAATATTTTTGAAGCAGCTAAAGATTTGGGCGCTAGCGAATTTATTATCTTCTTTAAAGTGACAATTCCTATGCTACTTCCGGCAATTATTGCAGGCCTATTACTAAGTTTCACACTGTCATTTGATGATGTAATGATCAGTTACTTTGTTTCAGGCCCTAGTTTTGAAATATTACCACTAAAAATATTTGCTATGGCAAAACTAGGTATCAAACCAGAACTTAATGCGCTATGTACGATTATATTTCTTATTACAATTGTCACCACTTTTAGCGCACAATTATTTTTACGGAAGAATAAGCATGCTTAAATATTTTATTTGTTTACTATTTTTATTTTCGACGCTTGTTTATGCTGATGACAATGTCTTAAATCTTTACACTTGGTCTGGTGATATCCCTGATAGTGTCATTCGTGCGTTTGAGAAAGAAACACATATTAAAGTAAACTATTCTACTTATGACTCTAATGAAACGCTATATGCAAAGCTTTTAGCCATTAAAAATCCAGGTTACGATATTGTACAACCATCAAGTTATTATTTAACCCGTATGCGCGATCAAGGCATGTTATTACCTATCGATAAAACAAAAATTCCTAATTTAAAATACCTCACTCAAACAGCTCTGCATCCAAGCTATGACCCCGAAAGAAAATATTCTGTACCGTGTTTATGGGGAGTAACAGGCATATTTGTTAATAAAGCATTTTATGACCCATCAACGATTCATAGCTGGAAAGACTTATGGCAAAAAAAATATAATAATCAAGTATTGTTGATTGATGATGTCCGTGAGGTTTTCTCAATTTCACTCATTACTTTAGGCTTATCACCAAATACCAGTCAACCCACAGAAATTATGCAAGCATATCAACATTTATTATTGCTAAGACCAAATATTAAATTATTTGCTACCGATGCTGTCGCCTCTATTGTCACAGATGATGATGCCACCATTGGCATGGGATGGAATGGCGATATTTTCAAAGCACATCAAGGCAATTCAAATATTGTTTTTATTTATCCGCAAGATGGTTTTGTTGCATGGGCCGATGATTTAGCAATACCTAAAGGTGCCAAACATCTGAATAATGCGTATAAATTTTTAAACTTCATTGAGCGTCCTGATATTAATGCGAAAATCATTGCTGAAGAAGGTTATCCAACAGGTAATCTAGCAGCCAGAGCGTATTTACCTAAAGCAATGCAATCGAGCAATATCTTATTTCCATCCGATGCCGTGATGAAACACGCAATTTGGCAAGGCGATATTAGTGATAAAGCTATATCATTATATGGGCATTATTGGGAATTGTTAAAGCTAGCAGCTTAGCATATGCCAACATCTTTAAATTTTAAAATAATATTTAAGTATAAGAATTTGGCTCTTTAATAAAATAAAAAATTATCAACCCTAGCCCTAATGCAAAGAGTATCGATGAAAATCCAGCTTGATAACCACCAATTGAATATACACGTGAACCATGTAATATTACGCCCTGCCAATGGCTATCTAAAATCCTACCAATTAATGGCTGAAATAATGCACCACCAATTGTGGTCATCATATTAGTTAGCCCCATAACTGTCCCTGAAACTTTATCAGGATTGATTGCACGATTCATGGCAAAAGCGAGCAACATCGTACTTGCAAAATAACCTAAGAAAAACATCAGCGTACCAAGCATGAAAAGATTTAAATGCATTTGATAAACAATAAGTGCCGTACACAATAAAGCACCAAGATTACCTAATAATAAAATTGGCTTTTTCTTGCCTAAAATGCCTGCTAATAATCCATTAACAGGCCCTCCAACAGCAATACCAATAAAAATTAATGCATTAATCGATGCAGCTTCTGTGCGTGTGATATGATGTGCCAATGTTAAAAAAGGCACGCTCCATAACTCACCAAAGCCTGCAATAGGCACAACCATTAGGCCTGCAAATAAAGCAATTAACCAAGTTTGTGCAGAAAAAAATAAATGTTTTAACCCCTGAATAAAATCATTTTTTCCAATCCTTAACGATGTTTGAGGATCAATGTCCTGTACGGGCTTATCTTTTACCAATGTAATAATAAGAAACACTAATCCCACGCCAATGCAGCTAGCTAAAAGCATAGCATGCCGCCATCCCAAGTGATCAATCAAGGTTGCCAAAGGAACTTCGGCGACACCTGCGCCAATAACGCCTAACATGTTGGTAAAACCCACCATGAACGCGAATGAACGCTCAGGAAACCAATTCGCTGCGATTTTTAAACACGCCAAAAATGCAAAAGCAGAACCTAACCCAATTAATAACCGTGAGAGCATGATAAGCCAAATGGTTGATGATGTTGAAAACAAAAAACAGCCAATTGCAACAATAAGTGTTGCGATACTGAGTAATCTTTTTATACCAAACCTATCCAGCAACATGCCTGCAGGTATTTGCATCACTTGATAAGATAAATAATAGATTGCAGAAATATTACCAATTACCGTAGCCCCCACCGCAAAACTCTGCATAAGATCGGGCACCATTAATGAAACAGAAATTCGCAGTAAAAATTCAAAACTATAAAATAACGCAGCAATAAACCAAATCATACTGCCCAATAGAATTGTAAGTTGTAGTTTTTTTTGCATATTATGAATAGACCTATAAGTATAAAAGCATTTGACGATGTCGAATAAAGTGAATTATATCAGTATTTACACACAAATAACTAAACCACTAGACATAGATAACCTTCATGATGTTAGCAAAGCAAATATGATAACTTATGCATTTATTTTCAATATATCAAAAAAGTTGTAAAAAGGAATAAAATGTGTATAATTTGTACAGAAATATTAGAGATTATCCTAATAATAACCTAATGACCAAAAAAAGTTAGATTTAATTGCTGTATCACAACATATTAGGTGCTGCTACAGAAATAACGATGCTATGTTTTAACATAAAGACGTACTGTTCTAACTAAGTATTACAATGTTACTTAGGTCTGTTCAATAAGAGAAAAAAAAATGAACACCATTATAAGCAATCAAGCAGATGCCATCATAGAAAATATATACAACGACCGAAAGCTCTTCAATTTAGATTCACTAGATTTTAAAATTAAGCGTGAAGTCATTCGAACCATTTGTCAATCCATTTGTACACCAAAAGACAAAAAGCAAATCAGTGCACTATTCCAAGCTAAAAAAAAAATAAACCCCCATAATGAAGAAAATATTCTTAATCTCTTTTTAAAAAGTTGTAAAGATGAAAGTGAACGTTTCGAACTTCTATGTATTGTACTCGAAACATTACAGCAACGCGCAATTAGTGAGTGCTTAAATAAAGTTAATAAAGTTCCATTTAATAAAGAAAATATCTTTGAGCAATATATAAAATTTGCTTATGAAAGCACAAACGATGAGTCTATATTTAACCGTGCCGTAGAACTGATACTAAAAACACGTCATACCAAAACACTCCAAGTTTTATTTTCAAGACCTAAAAAAGAATCATTTATAAACATTTATTTAAATCGCCTCTTAGATTACCAATTAAATAAACACAAGGAACGAGAAAATAATACTGAAAAAAATAAAATGAATGAATCACTAGATGATGCCATTGGGCATATCCTAAAATCAAGGTCTCCAAAAATAACACAAATACTGATAGAGCCTTTTTTAAGCAAGGATGATTATCAAAATTACTTAGATGTTTTTTTATCAGAAAGTGAAGAAAACCAACTTAATGATAAAATTGAGCAAATTTTATTAAGCCGAAGTCCCTGTTTAGTTGATTGGCTCTATCAGCAATCCTTTAAAAAAAATAATATTGAAATAGATTACTTATCGTTTTATTGCCATCACTTATTAGAATCAGAAAATAATCAATCAAAACAAATTAAAAAAATTATCTCTGCTATGGGAGATAAAACACGCTCGACAATGAGCGAACTTATTGTCAATGATTATCCTGAGTTATTTAATATGGCATTTTCTTATAATGATACTGAGTCTTTGTATACTACGCTAGAAATGATACTGAATAAAAGATGGATGGTAGGTCAGCATGCATTAATAACTATTATAAAATTCATTACGAAAAATGAAAGCATTTCGATAAAGGAATTAGAGAAAATCAATCAAAGGTTGAAAGGTTATCCTGAAGAAATTAAGCAATCATCTGTTAAAATAACTAAATCGTCTGCCAGAAAAGCTAAATTATTAATTAAACAAGCTGAGCTAATAAATAAAGTATATCATATTTTAAAAACATATTGTGAAACTGATTTTACAAATACCCAAAACTTAAAAAAATTCATTCAAAGTGTTAATGCAGATAATGCTATTATATTATGTTTAAACGCTCACAACCAAATAACAATGCAAGGCATAAGTATTATTAACTATTGCTTAAATCAATTAGAAGATGAAAGTCAAGAAAAATTTATTAAGGAAATGTTTGCATTAAATTTACATTATATCGACAAAGCACTATTTAAAATAATAAATAACAAATCGGAGCCAGCTAGAAAAATAACAAGTTTTATCGTTGAAAATCATCATATATTAATAAAACAATGGCTTGAACGCAGTATTAATAATGGTTCTTCATTTGAGTTATTAGATTGCTTAAAATCTCTTAAGCAGGTAATTAATGAAACTCAAAAAGAAAAAATGACTGTGGTTTCCATATTATCAAACCAAATAAAACAGAAGAATATTTATCCCAACCTTCTGATCAAATCAATCTTGGGCGGCAACATCATAATGTCCTGTTTAAATAACTATATCAATGAAAATGATTTAAAAAGAGAAATAAAAATTCAGGAAATATTAAAGTTATGTAAAACAAACGATTATACAGAGGCTGTAAAAAAACAAAAAGCTATAATTCACAATAGCATCAAGGAAAATTATTCTTCGAGCGAAAAAAATGAGTCGATATCCCCTTCTAAAAAAGATAACCAACTAAATAACACTAAGTACACTAAAAAAAATAAAGAAAAAAACGATAAACATGGAACAGCGATTTTTCACAATGAAAATATACTTTTAATATTTATCATTCATTATATGTTCAAAAACAAGCTTGATGAAAATGATACATTAAATTCAAAGATTAACATCAAGCTTAAAGAAATATATGAGGCGATACCTATTGAAATTAAAAATCAAAACATAAAGGACCATCGCTTGTGTTTTTATTTTTATAAAAAAAAATATTCGAATTTATTTAAAAGTGAAAAAAAATCTAGCCAACAAAAAATGAATAGGAAAGAAGTATTTGGTCGCAAAGAGGAAGTTGTTTATTTTGAAAATGAAATCATTAATGATTTTGAAAAAAATACAGCCATTACTTTTGAAGATTTTTTAGAGACAATTATTCAGAAAAATTTACCCGATAAACACGTAAACTTAAAAACAGTGTATATAGCATTATTAGCATTGAAAGATAGCAACAATGATGAATGTCCTTTTAAACACTTGATAGAAGGAGATGTATTAAATAATCTAAAGGTAGAAGTTGGTAAAAAAAGAAAGTTCGAATTAACTACAGCTGAACTGAAATTACAACCAAAACTCAAAAAAGCCAAAGTTAATGATGAAAAACCAACTGTACAACCAACCAAAAAATCACCTAAACCATCAAATAAAAAAAAGAGAAAATACCAACCCACAGAAAATGAAATACCTGCAGTAAAAAAAGTTAAAAAAATGGATGGCTCATCACTTCATGCATCAATTAAAAATCAGTCAGCAATTAAAATCATAGATCAATTCAATCAGTTATTAAAAAAACAATTAACGGAAAAGCAAGCAAATCTATTTTTTGATAATAATATGGAGATGTTAAATAGCATTTACAGTCGCTCAATTGGTTATGAAACAATTAATCATTACCCAATAATTGCTAAAGCCACCCTTGAAAAGGATTGGAGCAGTCTCTTTAGCACATCTGTCAATTCAAATGGCTCACTTTTCAAAAATTTAATGGATAAGATTTTTGTTAGTGATAATGCACCAAATGGCAATATCTTTTTGCCACTATACAATGGCGAAACTCAAGAATGGTCTCTGTGGGAGTTTCTTATATATTTTTATAACAACACTGTTCATATTACGATATATCGATATAAAAATAAAGTTCGTGAAAAAAATGATTTTAGCATAAATGAAAGTAGCGCAATAACCAAAACGATAGATACATATAAAGAACAATTTAATGATTATTATTATAAAATAAATATACCAAAAAATAGAACAAAACATGAGATTGATCAGTATCGTGTTGACAGTATCATTAATTACATTTTATCGCATTTGAAAACATTAAAACTTATCGCTAATGAAGCAACAAAAAACGATAATCCTATTAATGATATCAATAGTTTTTCGAAAAATGATAATAACCTTGTTCCACCCTCACCAAAATCAACTTCCATTGAAATACAGAATCTTGAAAACAATGAAACCCATATAGAAGTGCGAGAAAAAATCACACCCAATGAAATTAAGGATGAAGGAAATAATATCCCCTTAGACTTAACTGAACTAATAGTTCTTGAAAAATCTCAAGATAATTACTTAAATATTAATAGCAAGCAATTAGCAAGTTTTAAAACATTAAATGAGATTATCCAGTTCTCCTTTAAAGAAAAATTAGTAACCATTGATAAAGTTCCAGGTAATGGGCATTGTCTTCATAACGCATTGAGTCACTCCCTCCAAAATCTTAATCAAAATAACAAATTAAGTTATAACAAATTACGTAAAATTGAACTTTTATATGTGATATACAATAGTAATTTTTTTTCAACGCAAGCACAAAACACGTTTGCCCCGTTAGAAATAGGAATTGAAAAGTTATTTACAAATGTTTTTAGTTATAAAGATTGTTATGAATTTTTAAATGACAATAAATACATATTAAAGCAGCTGATTGAAGCACTTCAAAAAATTGAAATTAATGCTGAGTTTACATTTAACGACCACATAAAGAAAATTGCCCCTGAAATTAATGACTATATAAAAAAACTGATCAATGCCATATTAAACTCAAAACAAGACTTACCTTTCGAGGGTTGGCTTGGTGCCACCTCGAACTATTTATTAAATAATATCCTTAAGCAAACCATTCTTCAAATTAATACTAACGGTGATAACATTTCCGTGCAGTGTTTTGGGCAAAATTATATTAATGAAAATCCTCCACTAATGATTACTTATACAGGAAACCATTATGATGCAATTAAATATCCATCAGCATCAATTCAAGCATTATTAAATCAAGCATTAATCAATCTGGTGCATCAAAAAAAATTAGACGATAATAAGGTTATTGTCATTGATAAGGAACAGGTAGATGAGAATAGTTCAATGTTTCAAGGTTATTCATTATTCACAAACAAGGAATTAATGAATGATATCTCATATACGTTAGCTTTAATAGAGGGTAATGCTGCAAAAATAGCAGAGCAATTAACATTAATAAAAAATATATTTAAAACTGTAACTAATGATATCCAATTAAATTTCCAAGCATTGAATTCAATTCAATTATTACTTACAGAATCAAATGTTGTCAACATGGATTCAAGTCAACTATCTGAATGGAAGCAAAAGGCTCAAAGCTTTCAAGAAAAAATTACGATCAACAATAATGAATTAAAAGCTTTGGAAATATTATTACCTGACTCGAACAATCAAATATATTTTGACCATCTTCAATTCAATGCGTTAAATGATTTACTCAATAATATAAAGCAAAAAGCTCAAAAAATATCTCAAAATTTAATCTTGCTACATATGAATATTTTGGATGCTGCAGAACCCAAAAAAACAGTCACCCCAAAAGACTTACATCCAGCCACTATCAAATCAGATATTAGATATAATAAAAAGGAATGTTCAGCCGCATTCAATTTATTTAAACTAAATCAAACCTTATCAAGAAAACAAGAAAATCAAGCCATTGAGTTAGCAACAATGAATCTGACAAAGCTAGCTGACTTTGCGACTGATTCTGATTTAACAAATCAACAGAAAAATATTAAAGTTATAGCAATCGACACTGTGGCCGATGGAAACTGTGCTTTTCATGCTATTTTTGGGAAATGGGAGGGTCGTAGAAAGAAATTTTTTAATCATGAATACAGTAAAAATCGCAACGCTCTTGCACAAAAAATCAGAAAACTTTACACTAATAACGAAATTATAAACAAGAAAATTATCAAAAAATTAATTAAGGTGGCTATTAGAGAAATTATATTTTCTCAAGAAAATAAGAGTAAATATCCTAATATAAATATATTGAGAAATAGTCATAAACAACAGCAATTATTCAATGATAATGAGTTAATTAAGAACTGGGAGAAATTAGTTAAGTTAATTGAGCGCGATATAAATTTATTGCAATACATAAATGAACATACTAGTGAGGATAAATATAAAAATAAGTCCATGAAGGATAAGTTCCAATCATTAATGTATTCAGATGATACAAGCATTCAGGAAAAACTTAAGACGCTTATCAACGCCAATGAAAAATTGACTGGTATTTTAAATACAATCAAAGACATTAATGAAGTTCAATTTGAATTCAAATTAACGTCTAAGTTATTGAAAGATTATGCAAATTTTATCGAGCAAGACAAACAGCATTTACTACCTTGTGAAATTCAGTTAATCGCCTATTTATTCGATTATCGAATAGAGTATTATCAGAATACAGAAAAAAAACCTGACATTTATAATCCTGAATGTGATAGCGATAAAACAGTAGCCATTATATTTAAAGCACCAAATCATTTTGAACGGGTACTTCCTGCTATAGAAGCAAATAAATATACGCAGAAATTCACCAAGACAAATAAGTCACAATATACAATAAGCCATAATGAACATACTTTATTTTCAACTGGTACTAAACAGAGAAAGCAAGCAACCTTCGATGCAGAAAATTTTAAACTAAAGCTGTTTTATCCATAACATCATATTGAAATAAGCTTGAAATTTGGATGAACATTTAACTCGTAACACGAAGAATAGCTTTTATACTGCAGTATAATAAGCATATAATGCGTTGTGCATTTTGATTGTAATTATATTAAAGTTTGATATAATTTGTTTAAAAAATGTTCCATAAAAAACAATATAAAAGAGCAAAGTATGAAAGAAGTTTATGAGATCCCTTTTATTCAAAAAGTAGGTTCCAAGGATAGAAAAAAACTCCCCCTTGAAAAACTAGCAAATGAAGCCAATCTTTTATGGGATTTTATCCTTACTCACTATGCAGAGATTACTATCCAATGTAGAGATACAATGTTGACTAACAACAATTATTTATGTGAAAAAATCAATGACGCCATAAAGATTGTTTTTGAAGACATTACATTGCCTGAGATTATGTTTAATATGAGCTGCTATTTAGATAGTAGTGATGATTCATCAACGATAAACTATTCAGAAAACAGAAAAGTTGATGAATTACAACCATATCATAAACTTATAATACTTATTCTTAGAACAAGTGCATTTAAGAACAACGGAATGCAAAAAATTTCTTTTAATCACGATCAATTTAATTATCAAGGTTTTTATAAATATTGTGATAATCTATCATTTAATGATAAATGTAAAATTTTAAAAGCAATTAATCTATCAACCTCTAAAGATGTTAAAGCTACCTTGTTTGATGAAAAATATACACCAGAAGAATTAGGTTTAAAGACTAATGAAGATCGAAAATACAAATATAGCTATTTTCATCGTTTCATCAGTAGTTGCAATAGCCCGCAAGAAAGAATGAAATTAATTGATATTCTGTTGAGCAATGGGGCTAATTATAAGACACTCATTCAAATAAAAGGCATTTTTTTTAGCAAAGTTGCTGAAAGCAAAAATATATTCGAATCATATCTGAATGCCATAGTCGAAAAGACTGATAATTTTTTAAATTGCATGAATACACTTGTGCCAATAGCCACAAAGGAAGTAGCAGATAAGTTACTTTTACCTATTCATCAAGGAAATTTAAATTCTAAGACTTTCTTATCAGAATACTTAATGACTTCAGCGAACAAGGATCTTTTACCAAAGACAATAAGTCTAATTCTTGCCTCTAGAAACGCTAAACTGATTGATGAACTATTTCAGACATATGATTTTTCATCCTCTGATAATAATGTCTTGGTACAAAAAACGTTTTTAGCATTTTACATAGAAAATGTTAAAGAGGACCAAAAACTACTGCATGAAGCCATTGAGAAAATCAATATGAGCTTGAGTATCCGTGCAATTAGCTGGCTTTCAGAATATAAACTTTCAATAGATGCAGAGATGAGTGTTTTAGAAAGTTATATTAACCATTATGCAGTTGAAGTTCTCAGTAAAAATAATAGCACTTATGATGAAGCATTAAAAAAAATTCATTTTACTATCCCCAATATTTCACCATCTCCTGGATTTGAACTAATTTTATATAAATATCCCACATTATTAACAAATATTTATCAAATAAAAAACAAAGAAGACATTGCCGCCCAAATAATATGTTTGCTCAATAAAAAGTATTATAAAAAAGATAATTCCATAGTCACTATAATCCACTTACTGCAAAATGCTATAAAAGATAAAATTATTAATATTGACGAAGTGGTAAAATACCTTAATGCTGAAAAGAATTATATTATTAAACAAATAGCCTCATATTACCAAAAAAGATCTCAAGAAAGTTTAGCCACTATTATTGATTTATATAAATTGCAAAATTCAACAGAGAGCAACCTTTTATGTTTAGATCAATTAAATAATAAAACTATTTTTTCATTACTAATAACTGAAACAAACATAGCAATTAATGAGAAGATAAGCAGCAACCCTTATGCTTTATTTATTGTGCCACATTTGAATAAAATAAAAAACAAAGATGAGCTAAACAAAGTAATTGAGCATTTATTATCATTAAATGTTTTTTTTATTAACTATGCGCTTTTAAAATTTTATCAAGCTGATAAAAAACATGAAATTTCTAAATCTATTGAAAATTTCATCTCTGCAAATAAAGAAAATTTTATATTACAATGGCTTCATAATATAGTTGTATCTCAGTCAATATTATCGTTCACATATTGCAAATCATTTTATACAGAAAATATTGAAAATGAAAATTTTAATACAATACTTTTAAGACTTATTACCAATGAAAGTCTTAAAAACTCACAGAAAACAAAAGAGAAAAAAGAAGGTACGTCTATTGCTTTAACAAATTTAATATTATCACCATTAAATATCCATGATAAAATAATTATTCTATCAAAATTTGTTGAACAACACTTACAAAACCAAAAAACAAGACATGAAAATTTAGATATTAAATTCATATATAATCAACCTTTAGAAACTATTAATAGTCAAACGTCTTTACTCCTAACTCATAGAAAAATTATATTATATGCAGTATTGCGTAAACTATGCGAGCACTTGCTAGCTCATTATAAAGAAAAAGAAATAATTACTGCCATAAATGAATTATCTCATCAATTAAATAATTACCGCGTTGTTAATAAAGGTAACAATGCTAATAAAACCATTAAGCAACCAAAAAAACCTTTATCAGTAAAAAACAAAAATCAAGTAAAAGATGCAATTAATTTAGTAAATGATCCTGAAAAATCAAATCAAGTAAAAAATAAAATTGATTTGGCAAATGAACCTGAAAAATTAAATCAAGTAGAAGATAAAATTGATTTGGCAAATGAACCTGAAAAATCAAATCAAGTCGAACATAGAATTGATTTGGCAAATGAACCTGAAAAATCAAATCAA
>PAMH01000017.1 GCA_002707205.1 Legionellales bacterium | reverse complement strand
GCGGGTCTACTTCATTTGTCTTTACTGCCATAATCAGGTTCTCCTATCGTTAACCTAGTGTACCTGACTATACGTTTACACAAAATTATTTATAGACTCGAATGCTATATTCTATATGTGTTTCTACCCTAGCTTTAATGGTTCTTCTATATTCTATAATTTTATTTAAGCGAAACTTTACTGATATTACTTTTACTAAATACTTTGACATTATAAATGTTAGCTTATATTTCATTATCGCGGTGATATTTATTGAAATAGTTATTTTAACCGCGCACAAAAAAATACACCACTCACTTGTCAAACAAAGTCTTATTGCATATAGCTTAGTTATGTTCATTTTATGCTTAAAGGCATTTTATGCGAACGCATTCATTACGATGTATCATAAGACTAAAATTATCTCAGGAGAACTCATCAAAGAGAAAAAAGTATGTAAATCAACCTTAACACATAATCGGTATTTTTTGGCGAGCCGTTCATTAAAAAGTCTTAATGGAAATAATGCGGTTATTTATTGCTCACCATCATATAAAACACTTTATTTATTTTCAATGAGTAATTTTGTGACTGTGGCAGATAAAAATTAAAAAGCTATGCAAGTAATAAAATATCAATAAATTAGAGGAATAAAACAATGTATGATAAATATAGCTCTCGCGACCCAATATTGAGTAATATTGTGTACCTTATGTCTCTCTCTAGTTTTCTTTTTGCAATACTATGTATTTTTGCTGCAATGAGCTTAGAGCTCAGGCCATTATTACCATTATTGCCATTAGTTACGTCTATTTTAAGCGCACTACTGATATCAAAGTTCTATAAGACGAATGACCCCAGTAAACGCTGGTTAGTTTTTGCTCTTATATCAAATATTCTTATTTGTTCGTGTTTATTAGTTTTATTCGTAAATTGCTTCAGGTAAATACCTAATGTAATGTACTATAAACAATGATGTTTAATCTATTCACAGTTTTATAACAAAATCTGTGGATAATTGGCGCATTGCTAAAAATGTCTTAAACGTGAATTCAATTTTCAAGCGCAACTTCTGTTAAATTAATGAGCAGCATAAATAATTTATAATGCTTTCTCATTAGCTAAAAGAAGGAATGTTGCATGACGTATAAACATTTAAATTACTTAAAGCGTTGTCAAATATTAGCGCTTTGGAAAGCTGGTTTTAATCAAACCCAAATAGCGAATGAGATTAAAGTGCATAAATCTACAATCTCACGTGAGTTTAAAAGAAACTTAACTTTTGTTAGGACAAAACTGGGGTATTGGTGTTATAAGCCAGACTATGCTCAAAGTTATGCCAATGATAGGGGTTTAGTGACATATAGGGACGAAATGGGGCGTTCATCACCCAACTTCTTCCATCTTCAATGCTAATATTTTATGCATATCAAAGTTTGTACTGTTAGCTGACTTAGTAAAGTCGTATTCTCCACGCATATTAACATGCTGCCATGTGAGCATCGAGCCATTTTGAATGGTTTTGAGTAAGGTAATTTTATCGCTGCGGTTTTTGGTGTTAATAATGAGCTGGGATAAATACAAATAATTCCATAACACAATGGCATTTTGAATGAGTGACTTGCAGTTTGCTACAAGTTCTTGCTCCTCGCGTGTTGCAACAGTGAATTCCTGATTTTTCTCAAAGAAAACAGCCTTGGCAAATTTATTTGAAAGTTCAACTTTGTTGAGCTGCTTTTCAATGTGTTGGCGTAAAGGCAATTCATCAATATAAGTTAAAATAAACTGTGTTTTGATAATGCGGCCAAACTCTTTCATTGCCTTATAAAGAGGATGATCCTTCGCATAGGAATTTAATCGCCTTAACAAAACTGAGGCACTAGCTTCCTTTAATTTTATTGTTGTTATGAACCTTAAAATATCCTCCCAATGTTCACGAATTATAGATTGATTAATTGGTCTGCTGGGCAGTAATTTATAGCCCTTACTCGCATAGGTTTGTCTTGCTGAAAAACCATAAATTCGTTGTTGGTTAATATTTTTAAATCTAGGTGCAAAGCTAGTGCCGATAAAATGTGTTGCTGCAAAAATAGTTTCGGTAAATCCGTGCATATCCGTTGAATGGATATCGCTTTTTACAACATTGTTGTGCAGCAAACCATCGATGACATAGGCTGCTTCACGTTCAGATGCACTAATAACCGTGCTATAAAATAAAGAGTGTCTATCATCAAGAAATGTATACATCGATACGCCTTTATCCTTGCCAAAATATTTAAAGGAGTGATTTGCTAATAAAGAATCAACCGTGACTTGATATTTTTGACCATCGCTGGAGGTATGTGTTAATTCTGGTTTGTATCTAAAGAGGTTAGAAAGAGAAAGTTTATTGATCATCGCAATAATTTTATTATTAGCGGTCCGGATGTTTTTATGTGTAAAAAACCAGTTAACGGTTTGTCGAAGTGTATTACTATTAATGCCAATTGAAATGTTGCTGATTTTATTGATGCCAATGTTATGGCCTTTGGCCATGATACCGGCAATAATCGTGGTTGGCGTTGGTTTTAATTTTTGATTTTTTACGCTGTAATGCTTAAAGTAATCAGTAAATTGTGCTACCCGATTTATATCATTTAGAATTTGTATAATAGGTACGAAACCTGATTCATTAAGTAGCTCAGAGATGACCCCCGTATTTTCCTTGATAATTTTAGGTGTATTTAACGTGTAACTACCATCTGAATTAAAATAGACGTGATTGTTATCACCAGAATTAATGCGTGCATTAACCTCTTGATACCTTTTATCTATTAATTCTTTCAACTGAGATAACACGGTCTCGACATCAGCAAACTCATTTAATCCAGCCATATCCAATAATTTACATTTTTCGGTATCCCACTTGGTCTTTGGAATCAAATATTCTTGGATTGCTTTATAACGGTAAGAGTATTTCAAGTTTAGATGGCCGGACTTTATAGCTGCAGCAATATTAATAAATAACAATGGCTTGTAAAGAGATACGCGTATTTTATTATTTTCGTCAAAACAGATTTTCTGTTGTTTGCTATTAAGAAAATTAACAGGTGAGGTCTGAGTCACGTTACCGTCATTTTCTTTATAGTAATGGATGGCTGCCATAATAGACTTATCAGAGGTTGCTTCGTCAAAGTCTACAATTTTGACGATATTAGCTACTCTGCGTTGCAGTGCTACAGAAATATCTTCAAGCAAATCGTAATAAGCATCATCATTTAATAATTGTTTGAGTTTATTTTTGTTATCAGAAGGGTTTTGTTGAGCAATTTTATACTGTATGGCTTGATGTTGCTGTAACAGCAATTTAATTTCAGCAACTTTCGTTTGATCTGTCAATGATGCTTCATGGATAATTGAGGTGATATCTATAATAAGTGCTTCAAGTCGATCTTGTTCATCGATCAGTTTATTAATCAGAAGGTTTTTCTCATTACGTTGAGATTGTTCTGTTGCAAGTCTTTTCTTTTTGGCACGATTGCGCATGGCTTGTACTGATTTTAGGAAGATGTCTATCAGAATATCCTGTCGCAAATAAAATTGATGTTGTATAAATGCTGTTAGATATAAATAGAGTTTAGATTTATTAGGCATTTGTTTGAGCTGGCTTATTTTGGCTTTATTAATCCACGTAGCGTAATACTCAGTACTGCTGAAATGAAGATTTATTTTTTCAACTAAAGGTAATATCAAGCAAAAATATTTTTTGATTTCAGAAAATAATTCAATATTTGCTTGTATGTGCTTCACTTGCAGCTTTTGATTTTGCACCTTCCATTGAGATATTAGCGGTGATCCATTATGATCACTTAATAATTTGCTCAAACATCGTTTTTGTTCTAAATTAATATTGTTTTCAATGTTCTTTATAAAGTCAGCCTCAGCTTGATTATAAAACTGTGTAATAGATTCAGACAAATAATGGTAACTGGGTATTTCGATTTGTTGTTGATAACATTGAGAAGCTAAATGATAAATAATTTCTCTGGGCTGCATTTGCTTAGTTACGAGATTAATTAATTGGTGTTCTAACCAGGCTTTACTATTCTTATCAAATGGACGGAAATTCATTGATTTGAGTATTGCTTGTTGATGTCGATAAATTGTTTTTCGTTTGTTTTGATATGATTTTAAATAAGCTGCATTGTAAGGTAGGTTCAATTTGTTGCAGATGTATCTCACATCACCTAAATGAAAATCTTTAATCGAGAAAAAACGACCTGAAGCACGAAAATAACCCCATTGTAACGTAACACATAATTTATAGTTAGGATCGCGTAAAGCTTTTAATAAAACACTCAATTTTTCATTAATATGAAAATATTTTTCTCGTTGAGCTTTTGTAAATTTTGGTGGTTTGTCAAAAGCTTTAATTTCATCAGCAGTTAGTATAGCAAGTCTTGACATCTATGTTTTACCCTTACCTTTTAAACTCACTTTCTTTTTTAGAGAGAGCAAGCGGGTAGCTTCAAATCGATCTGTTTGAGCGACATGTCGATAGTGCATTGTGGTACCAATATCACTATGCCCCGCATTTTCTTGCGCAACTTTAAGTGGCGCGCCCGAATCCAATAAATACGTTACATAGCTATGGCGAAGCCAGTGTGCTGATGCCTGTCTCAGCTTAGAGGCTTTTTGTGGTTGGTTGGGGTCAAATTGACTAGCTCCCAAATTAAATGCCCACTTAAGAATTTGATCAATTCGCCTGGGGCTGATGGATTGTTTTAAGTTTTGCATCGGAATTAGTGGTGTTTTCTCTCGAAACTTAGGTTCAGGTGAGGGCAAGCCAACTTTAAGTCTAAAATCAGCGAGTGCTTCCTTTAATTCATCTGGCATAGGAATTTCTCTTAATTTACTCCCTTTGCCTACAACGCGCAAAAACCAATTTCCCTCACGCTGAATAAAATTCCCCATGGCATGATTAGCTGCCTCAGTAATACGTAACCCCGAGTAAAATAGCAATAATATAATATACTGAGCGCGTATGACTTGAAACTCTTTTGTATCATCATTGGCAGGATATTGAGATAAGGCACTTAAAGTAGCTTGAATTTCATCTAGTTCTAAATAGCGATCAATAATCTGTACTCTTGCTTGATTACGCTTTTTTCGGCGACGGTCTACTGCTAAGGGATTGCCAATTAGATAATTCATTTGTACTAAATAATTAAAAAACGAATCTAGTATACGAATGGTTTTCTGTAATGAGCTGGCACCCAAGCCTTTCACAAAAGGGCGCCAAGCAGAATTTATTGAACCGTCTTTTTTAGTACGTGATACACTAGGGCCACACCACTGTTTTCTAGGAGTAGGGTGCTTTAGGAAGTCTTGATAGGCAATTAAATGATCTCGTCTCAAGCTTGAAATATTGGTTTTGCTGACGTAGATGCACCATAATAATAAACGTTCAATTTCTTTTGTATATGAGCGCAACGTCTCTGGGGATTCTCTATATTCATTTAGAAAACTTTCGATAGCCTCAGCATCATTATCGGCATCAATTAACTTGCCACCTAACTCTTTGTTGTAATTGTCATCTGTGAATTCTAATAAAACCTTGCCCATGACATTTGAGGTATCGGCAACCGAAAATAAAGGTTTAATAAATCCATATTCATTTGATTTTTTTGTAACCATCTTATTATTTAATCCGTTAAAAGATTGACAATAAGACGAACCATCAGCTCTTTCTGTTGAGGATCGCTTTCTGCAATTAATAAAGCAAGCGCGACTAATCCGTTATCATTGAGCTTAATTGCCGTACTCTGTAATTTAAGGTAAAGCAAAAAAATCAAACAACCAATACGTTTATTGCCATCACTAAAAGGATGGTCTTTAATAATAAAATACAATAAATGTGCAGCACGCTCTTCAATAGTTTTATAGAGAGGTTCTCCGCCAAAAGTTTGCTCGATATTACCTAAGATACCTTGAAGTCCTTGTTCACGCTCATTGCCGAAAAAGTTGGAAGCTTCGTCTCTGGCTGCCAGATCTGATTTTAAAGTTGCGATGGCATGCATTGCCGTTTCATAATCTAACATAGTAGTTGTTTGTTTAGCGTGTACTGGTAGTGCCAACTCGTCTTCATCATAAGCTAGCAATAAATGCCATGTTTTGGTGTAGCTCATGATTAATTGGATTGTTTCAGTGCCAATATCATTAACCATATCATTTCTTGTTAGTGTTTTTTGCAGCAACTCAATGGATTGTTGAAGTTCTTTTACGCCGCGCTCAGCAATGCGTTTTTCGTAAGTGGTATAGCCTTTAATCAGATGTTCTTTCAGTATTGATGTTGCCCAAATTCTAAATTGGGTAGCCTCAGAGGAGTTCACACGGTACCCAATAGAAATGATGGCGTCTAAGTTATAATAATCAACTTGGTAGGTTTTACCGTCAGCAGCAGTTGTTGCAAAATTTGCAACAACTGAATTCTTATCTAACTCATTGTTTTTAAATATATTTAATAGATGCCTGGAAATTACGGATTTATCACGGCCGAACAGCTCTGCAATTTGCTTAAGCGAGAGCCAGACTGTTTCCTCAGACAAGCTAACATTTAGCTCAACATGCCCATCTTTGGCTTTATAAATGATAATTTCTGACATAAGATGCTCATCCCTAAATTTGCTTTGGAAGCCCTATCCTATCATAAAATACATATACAGTGAATAAGAATACTCGGAAATATTAGGTATTTTGGACCCATTCCTCTCTAGCTGCCTGCTATTAATCTTCAAGCACCCCTTGAGTCTAATAAAATAGCTAATTGGATACAAGCCTCATTCGTTCTATTACTCCACGCATGATTAGTACCGCACTGTATGACAATATCACCTGGCTTTAATAAAGTTTCACAATCTTCCATAATTAAATAAAGCTCGCCGGATAAAATGATAATGTAATCCAAAGTATCAGTTTTGTGCATTAATGGATGTGGCTGCCCTTCTTTTTCGGGGAAGAATTGCTTTGTTTGTGAATCTGGTGGGATATACACATAACGAAATAAGGTTCCATTTTGATGAAGTTTGGGAAAAAACTCATCGAAAATTTCAGCAGATTGTTCTTGCTTTACAGGCATATTGTCAGTTGCCCATGGATCAGAAATAATGAAGCCAGCTTCATTCTTCATAACATGCGTCACTTGCTTGTCTTCAATGATAGTCGCAACACCATCACGATGACCTGTAACTACTCTTCTTGGAATTTTAGGTATTTTATAGCTCATAACTTTTCTCCTGTTGGTTGAATCAAAAATTGCATACGATAAAAAATAGCCATAGCAAACAACATAATTGAATACACTACGGCTAATGATAAAAGGTTATATTCTGGCAGAATCGACATAATAAAACTGACGATTGTCCCACCTAAAAAAATGCTCGACCCGAAAATAGCAGCTGCTTTCCCTGCTTTATCAGGAAAAATCTGCATAGCTTTTGCTGCATTACTTGGAAAAATAAATGCCGAACCCATTTGAATCAACACAATTGGAACCAAAAATAAATATATTGTTAAATGAGAAAATAACAAAGAAACAAACATAAGTAAAACCGAAATAGATATCAGAATAAACCCACTGATTACTATTTTTTTAGTCTCTATCCATGAGGATAAGAAACGATTTATGATAGAGGCAACCATAAAAGCTATCGCTACGATAAACACTGACCAGCCATATTGAATGGTTGATAACCCAATTGTTTTTTGGATAATAATAGGTGCCGATACATTAAATGCAGTTAGAAAACTAATTATACATACAGCACATAATAGCGGAGAGTAAAATTTTCTATTTTTAATAATACTAAGGTATTGCTTCACTGCATAAGAAACATGTAAACGATTTTCTTTTTCTGCGATACTTTCACGAAAAAATAAACACATAATTAAGGCTAACAATGAAATAATTGCAAGCAGTATAAAATTATATTCCCAACCTAAATAATGCTGAACATAACTGCCTAGTAAAGGCGCTGATATGGGGACAAACGACCAAACAATAGATTGATAAATGGTTATTTTTTCTAATTCACGTCCAGAAAAGCAATCTCTCATAATAGCCCTTGGAATCACGCTACAAGCGCCGGCCCCTATTCCTTGAATAGCTCTTGAAATTAATAATAGTGTAATTGAGGTTGAAAACGCCGATAAAATAGCCATCAAAAAATATAAGATTACACCGATTATCAAAAAAGGTTTTCTGCCATAACGGTCACAAAGTGGCCCATATATTAGCTGAGAAATAGCAAACCCTGCTAAAAATACACTAAATGTTAGCTGTACTGAGCTGAGATTCACATTCAAAGCAGAAGATATAGCTGGAAATGAAGGTAAATAGAGATCAGTTGCTAGCTGAGCTAGCACCATTAAGAAAAGTATTAATATGGCAACACTTTGTTTTTTCATTAAATTATATCACCTACATTTTGATTCTTGTACAAATATTGGAAATATTATACTGCTATAGTATACTAAATAAAAGTACGCACATTTATAGCCTATAGTATCAAATTATATACTAATAAAATATCGAGTAGAGAAATGGAAAAAAAAATTGTCGAAAATTGTCCAATAGGTGCCACCTTAAAAGTATTGAGCGGAAAGTGGAAACTTTTAATTTTATTTAGCCTTGAAGGTGGCACAAAACGTTTTAACGAATTACGCCGTGAGATACCCGAAATAACCCAGAGAATGCTAACCACTCAGTTGAGAGAGCTTGAAAATGATAAAATCATCATTAGAAAGGTATATGCCTGTGTACCACCGAAAGTTGAATATTCACTATCCCCTATCGGTAAGACATTATTACCTGTGCTAGAAAATTTAAAAAAATGGGGAGCTTGTTATATAAAAAAGCTAATGCAAAAATAAGCCCCATTTCGACCCTATATGTCACGGAACCCTGATAGGCGAAAAGCAAAACGAAATTATTATAAATTTACACCTGAAGTTGCAGAATTTGTTACCGAAAAACTGCTTGCTGATTGGAGTCCTGAACAAATTAGCGGTTATGCTAAGCGATGGAAACTATTTTCAATAAGCCATGAACGTATTTACCAATTTATTCTTGAAAACAAAACGCAAGGTGGTGAACTATATAAACATTTACGCCATCAAAACAAAAAATACAGAAAGCGATATGGCTGCCCTAAACGCCAATCTCCAATCAAGAATAGGGTGATGATTGATGAAAGACCAAGTATTGTTGAGGATAAAGCCCGTATTGGCGATTGGGAAATTGATACAATTATTGGCAAGAATCACAAGCAAGCAGTGCTTTCCATTGTGGAAAGATTATCTAAATTTACCTTATTAAAAAAATTAGAAGCTAAAAATAGTGAGTCTGTAAAAATTGCACTTACTAGTGCCTTAGCTAGCTATAAAAAGCATGTACATACAATAACCTCAGACAACGGAAGCGAATTTGCACAACATCAAGAGGTAAGTGTGCAACTTGAAGCTGATTTTTTCTTTGCTCACCCTTATTCCTCATGGGAGCGTGGATTAAATGAAAATACAAATGGATTGATACGCCAATACCTTAAAAAAGGGGCTGAATTAACGCATATTACAGACGACAATCTTGCTATTATAGCTGACAAATTGAATAATAGGCCTCGTAAAACACTAAGCTACAAGTCACCTAATGAAATTTTTAATCCTTAGTAACAAAGTACGCATAAGTAAGCTACCTAACCTATAATTTAGGTTATATTAAGCGAGGTTATATTAGTGAATATTAATCAACACTCTTTACTTATAACTTTGTTATTTTTTTTATTATCATTTATGGTTGTTGGTTCAACTTTAGCAGGGCTAAAAAATGATAAAAATAAAGATAATAATACGATTTCAATACAAGTTATTGATAAACAATTCCAAGTCGATAACAAAGGAAAAAAAGCTAAAGCGTTTGAATTAGTATTTGTTCAGCCCGATGGCTCTACCAATACAAAAGGATATTATGGAGTAAAGAATGAATTGTTTGATGTTATTGTTGAGAACAAATCATCAGAAGCTATTACTATCCATTGGCATGGATTAATTGTTCCTAATAATCAAGATGGAGTACCTAATATCACACAACTTCCGATTGAGCCTGGTGAGAAAAAAGCCTATAAATATAGACTTGTTCAATCAGGAACTTACTGGATGCACTCCCATCAAAGGTTGCAGGAGCAGCAACAACTTTCTGCGCCATTGATTATTTATGAATCAAAAGACAAAAATCCAAAAGTGCAAGATATTGTGATGTTTCTTGAGGACTTTACTTATAAAAATCCCTATGTTCTTTTTACCAATTTGCGTGATACTAAAATGGAAAAAATGAAATCATCAGAGGATAAGCAAAAAGATCTCAATGATATAAACTATGATGCTTATTTAACAAATAAACGTAGTCTATCGAATCCTGAAGTGATTACTACAAAGCCCAATAAACTTGTTAGATTAAGAATTATTAATGCTTCATCATCAACAAACTATCAAATTAACTTAGGTAAGCTTGAAGGACAGTTAATCGCCGTTGATGGTGAAAAAATAAAACCTATTAGAGGTAATAAATTTCCAATTGGAATCGCAAATCGATTAGATATACTCATTAAATTACCATTGAAAAAAGGAGCTTATCCAATACTTGGGTTAGCTGAGGGAACTAATAAACAAACAGGATTAATTTTAACAACAACAAAAGATAAACCAATAATTCCAAGTCCAACGTCTAAAAATACAATGGGACAGATAGATTATTATAAATTAGAAAGAAAAATTAAATCATTAACTCCGCTGAAAAAAAAGCCTGTTGATTTAACTCTAAATTATCTTCTTCAGGGAACAATGAATGGATATATATGGACAATAAATAAAGAAAGTTGGCCGAATATAACACCCAAAAAAGTAAAAAAAGGCGATCGCGTGGAAATGATCTTTAGAAATGATAACTCAATGTCACATCCTATGCACCTTCATGGACATGTTTTTCAAGTAACAGAAATTAACGGTGAGCCAATTAAAGATGGTGCTAGGCGAGATACTGTATTAGTTCAACCTCATTCAACCATTAAAGTTCAATTTGATGCAGACAATCCTGGCGTATGGGCTATGCATTGCCATAATTTATATCATTTAGCTGCAGGGATGTTAACTACTATTGAATTTGAAGGATACCCACTACCTAGTTTTTATTTAAATACAATAGGGCAAGTTAAGAAAACAAATACTGAACTCCAGTATTCAGAGGAAAAGAAGTGAGTTGCTATCTCTAATATTTTTAGGGATAACTGTAAAATTTTCAACTGCATCCTTTCTGTTGCTAATTTTTAGCACTTGATATACATCAATTATAGCTTAGGGAATTTGTTGGTAAGAGCGATTCTCGGTGTCTTCTTCATATTTAGAACAAAAAACAGATAGTATTTTATCAATAAACATAAATGCAACCATAACCGTAACCATCCCCAACGCCATGCCTAGGTACATTCTAAATATTGATGCAGGTTCTTCTAATGGCGTATCATCAAATTCATGAAAAGAAAGCATCATTGCAATGGTGCCCAGTGAATACATACAAACATCCATAGTCGTGCCGTGTATGATATCTTTTACGTGACTAGATTTAAAAAAAGAGCCAGCAAGAGGTAAAGTACTTAACCAGTTTTTTGGAATTTCATGCTCACGCCAAGATGATATTTCTTGATTGTTTGTTTGAGTACAACATTTTGTAATCTGATTTGCTAGCAGTTCTCCGATCATTGCGCCACTACGCATTTGAGCGTACATCACAAGAAACATAGACACTGATAACATATTCATGGACATGCTTTCTGAACTATCCATTGTCGCATTACTCATCTCCATACTGTCTTTATTTTGACCGCTCTGTATTAACTTCACTAAAGACATTATCAGAATTCCAAAGATAAACTTAGAGGTATCTGTGACAAATCTTTTTGTTTTATTTTCATTAACGAAAGGCGCGCCTAAAATAGGTATGGCACTGGCGATCTTTTTTAATTCTTTTATTGTATTAGGCATAATTATTATATTAAATTTTTATTGACCTATTTTAACGCATTTATTAAATTTTTTAAAATAATTAAATGAAGTTACTAGATAAGCTATAATTAAAAGCTGTTGCATTAGCGAGTTGAATCCACGAA
>PAMH01000016.1 GCA_002707205.1 Legionellales bacterium | reverse complement strand
CATATTAATTTTGGTACTACCTTGTGCATGCTTATGAGCTAATAGTTGCACCTTGTTCTCATGCAAAATATCAATTTCTCGCGTATCTTCAAGCGTTATAATGCGCGTATCGGCAGGGATTTCTTGTAAACAAGCATTTAAAAATGTTGTTTTACCACTGGATGTCCCTCCACTGATAACAATATTTTTTTTCTCAAGAATCGCTGTTTTGATAAACGTTGGCCAGTCTTGATTTTTATATAGCTGGTAAAGCGCTTTTTTCTCTTGCCCTTTGTTCTCACTTTTTAAATCAAAGGCAATCGTCTTTTGATAATAATTTTTCGTTCTATAATCATTAAGCGATAAACCGTTTACCGATTTTCGTCTGATAGATAAAGTTGGATAAATTGCCGTTGGTGGCAGCACTAATTGCACACGAGAACCATCGCCAAGGCTACCCGAGAGCAGTGGCATTTCATCGTTAAGCTGTTGGTTGTTCTCAGAAGCTATTAATTGGAATAAGCATAATAAACGATTTTTATCAAGCAAAGGTACACGTACACAACACATGCACCCTTTTGCTTCAATAAAAACTTCCTCAGGTCGGTTTATAAGAATCTCTGACACCTCGGGATTATCAATATGTCGTTGAATCGGACTTAATAACCCCAGCGCACCGGTATCGAACTGACTCATGCTGCCGCCTTTTGATGATAAACATCGTAAAAACTCAAATCATGCGCAATAAATACATCAATTTTCGCACCCTGAAAAACATGCAGCGTAGGTGAGTTTGCTACCGTGTCATCTAAAGAATCTTGCGCCGATTGCTGTAGATTTTGTGATAACGTTGAGCGATAAGCTGCGGCTGAGTTGTATTCATCACCAGAATTCACTCCTGCGGTTGCAACGCCTGCACCTAAAATTGATAGCAAAGTTGCCTCGCCAAAGCGTGACCAAAAATGGGTTTCATAACTATCCGCGCCCTGTCCTGACACACCAATTTGGTCGGTGCTTGGGCTATTAATATTCACTGCAATGCCATCAGGTAATATCACGCGATTCCACATAACAAACACGCGCCGTTGTGTTTGCTGCACACTTGAGGAATATTGGCCAATTAAACGCGAGCCTTTAGGCAGTAAAACCTGCGTGCCAGTATAGCCATACACGGGACGTGAGGTCACGGCTCTCACCATGCCTGGCATATCAGAATTAATCGCGCTTTCCAGTACTGCTGGTATCAGCTCACCTGAGGCAATGGTAAAAGCAGGATGTGTAATAGGTGCGGCTTCTACCGTATCCATGGTTGCAGCTTTATTAGCAAAACGGCTATTACGATCTGTACCGACTAATGTCGCCTCTGGCGTATCATCATTCGATGTTTGCGTAACTGTNTTAGCGCGCGTATTTTCGCTGCGCTGCGCAACAAAAATAGTTGATGGCGCACTATTTCTTGCCATAAACAGCTTACAATCGCTTTCAGATGTCATACCAGCGACAATGCAATCACGTGGTAAGTTAATCTGCCTTGTTTGCACAATTGGCTTCATCACCTCAACAGGTGATGCTGATGCGGCTGCAAGATTTGTATCATGTCTAACAGGCGAAGATGTTAGTTTTTCTTGTTTATTCGGTGATAGTTTTCTGTGTCTATAAAGCTGCTGTTGCTCATAAGCTTTCATATTATTTGATAATGCTTGCGATATTGCACGTTTATCAACCGTATTGTCATCACTCA
This sequence comes from Legionellales bacterium, assembly GCA_002707205.1. Taxonomy (GTDB): domain Bacteria; phylum Pseudomonadota; class Gammaproteobacteria; order UBA1113; family UBA1113. The sequence continues at coordinate 16,103 of PAMH01000016.1, read as the reverse complement.
GCTTTTGTTTTGATTTATCATCACGAGAACTAAACAACATAATGGATACCAGAACAAGCACAACCATTGCAATAAGCCCGATAAGTTTTAAATCAAGCTTTTTACCTTTCTCGCTAATAACATCATTACTGATAGATTCAACGGAATTTATTTCATCATTAGTTTCTTTATTTTTATGAAAATGATCATCTTCATCACCGCTAAAAGCAAAATCTGCCTTATCATGGTTTTTTGTATGATGATCATTGCTATTATGCATGTTATTAACATCATCATTTGACTGATTGACAGTTTTGTCTTGTAATCTTGCTTCATTGCTATCACGTAAATTATGATGATTTATTTCTACCTCTGGCGCTTGTGCATTATCTTCTTGATGCGTTTTATCAATAATCAAATCAGGATGATTAGCTTCATTGTCGTAATCTTGCGCATCCATCAATGCATCAACATCATCAGGTGTTATATCTTCATCTAAATTATTCTCATACTGGGTATCATCTGGCATAGAATTAATTTGCACATTTTTGTTTTGATTCTCTTTATCCTGATTATTATTATCCGTCATTACGCTTCTCCATCTTGACGCATTTTATGAATCATATTGTTGTTAAAAACACTAGCGACTGCTGTTTGACCATTGCGCAAAGTAAACTGTGGCGCGAGACGCTCAACAACTAGATAGTTACCTTTAGTTCTAAAATTAACTACGGACTCATGGCCTTGTTTATCATCAACGGCAAAAATAGCCGGCACTGCCTGATGCGGCTGCATTTCAAAATAGGTAAATTTGCCATCATCATAAACATGAATTGGCATAATTGAACGTGCACCAGAAAAACTATAATTCCAGTTATACTCTGCGGGTGTGTCTCCTTTATTTAGCGTTGAATCTTGTGCTAAATCAGCAATCGTTTTTTTATTTTTTTTAATCGCTTCTAGCTCTTGCGGGTAGGTAAATTGCACCGCATAAGTATATTTGTAAGCACTATCTACCGGCCTTTCGTTTCCAATTATATGAAAATAATAGGTGTGCTTGTCCGTTAAAACCGTTAAATTGGCGTTATAACCGTAAGTAACAGGTTTGATAAAAAAGTAATTAAGTCCTGATAGGTTCTTTGGCGAGACTTGTAATGCACCATTATCTGAGCCTTCAATTTCCTGAATACTCTCGCCTTTATCAAAAACAATTTGTGTACTATTTCGTGTTTGTACGCGTATAGGCACAACATTATTTTTCTCAAACGGTACAACTTTGATGCGCGGATCAGTAGCCAATGAGGTGGGAGATTCTGAGGCGAAAACTGCTGCACTCAAGCTCATCAAACCAACTAGAATATATCGTTTATTTTTCATTTTGTCCTTCCTTAAATATTTCTTTGGTTGTTTTGGTAACTAGTGACTGTAAACCCATCCCAATTACGCCATCTGTCCTCTGGACTATTTGGAATACCGGTATAATCCCAACTAACTAAAACGCTATAACCTTTCTCAACTTCATGCCCTGCCTTTTTGCTCGTTACCGTATAATCAACTTGTGCTAAATTTTTATGTGGTATGCCTGTGGGATGTTTATCAACCCAACTACTTCTATCTAAAAAATTTACACTATCAATATGCACTTTTCGAAAACCATCAGCACCCAGTATATTTAAAAAAGAATCTTGATTGGTCGCAGATTGTTGCTGCATATAATTATCAGAAACCTCTGTACTCGATAGTAAATTGACCAATGAGAACTGTATCGGATAAGAATTTAAGCTAAAGCTCTCACGTGCGGTGATATAACGCACCAGCTCACTTTCAACTTGTGCTTTGGCTTTAGGTGCTTTTGCATTAGCAATCGGAGTTACGCTGACATACCCATCATCAAAGTGATTAATCGCGATCGGAATTTCTTTTTTTAACGGCATCATAAAAACAATTGCAATCGCTTGTAAGCCGGCGATAGTGAGTGCAAAAAATGATAACGCTTGATATCGCGCTTTGCTGCTAACAGCACTAGCATAATAATCATCCGACCAATGAGTAGCAAATTGAAAAATAGTATTCTCTTTGTTACTCTCCATTGCCTTTATCTCTGCCTTCTTGTTTGCTTTTTTTGTCTTTGGCGTTAATGACAATGGTAATTTATCAAGAAAACCCATTATTTACCTCCTTGTTGTATGCTGTTTTTAAGCTGTGCGGCGCGAGAGGATATGGTGCTAAGCCCTTTGCTCGCAGCATCTATAGCGCCACCAGCGATTTTTTCTCCAAATTTTATCGGCAGACTCATCGCACCAGAGACGCTTTTACCCGCATTAATAGCTTGTGCGGGCTTATTCAGTACACCCATTGTGCTTCCCCATGCGCCACCTATCATTGCGCCCATCATGGCACTACCCGTACTCGAGACAAAACCACCAGCCAATGCCTTACCTTGTTTGGCGGCATGCAACAATAAATAGATACCTAAGCCACCCAAAATTAATGCAACAGCTGATGCGCCAGTTGGTACATCAGAAAAATCACTTAAAGTTTGAATGGGCAAAAGCAGCTCAAGCAATGTAAACACAAAGCCAATGGTTGCAGCGACAAAAATCATTAAAAATGCATACCCAAGAATCTCTTTCACCCAGTTATCAAACATGTTTTTTGTTGGATTAAATAACGCAAAAGCAATAAATAAAGGAGCAATCGCAAAAAGTAATGATAAAAACACCTTTGCAACAACGAGTTCAATCACTGCTACGAGTGTAATCGCACTACCAACAAGAAAAACGACAGAGCCTTCAAAATAGGGTAGAAAATTATGAAAGTTACCTGCTGAGAAGCATATTTTTGCAAACTTAAGAAAAGTATCTAACGTCATTTGTAAGGTATTACTGATTTTCTCTCCGGTGAAGTTTGGCATATGTACAGGGGCTGCATTAATCAGTGCAGAGCCAACTGTATCGGCAAATCCATTAATCAATTGCACGCAATATTCTGAGAATAAATCCCATTGCAATGCCATGGTATAAACCACGCAAATTTTAAAAAAACTACCTAATAATGATTTAAGGTTCATTTGACTTGGATCTGCATGCCATTGATAAATTAAAAAAGTGACATAAATGGCAATTGCTAATCCCAGCGGAGTTTTAATAACGTCCACGACAGCGCCATAGCCATCGCGAACGTAGTGGTCTAAAATCGCATCTAACTGTGTAAACAGTACAGTTACAACATCATTAACGCCTACAATATGCATCAATACTACTCATCTAAATCTTTAAAGTTTTTTTGTGCTTTTAAAGCCGAACCTAGCTTTTCCCACATGGCAGGATCTGAAAAATCAGCAGCAGTTGTATCTTTAAATTCAGCATAATACTCTGCATTTATCGGAGATTTTTTAAAGAAATCAGCCATGCGTTTATAAATCTCACTACAATCTTTTGCTTTTTTACTCTTATCCATGCAGTAGATATACCAATTAACTTTTTCTTCTTTTTTCATGAGTGTTTGCTTTGCTGTTAATGGCTCACCAGCATAACTAGCCGCACCATAAAGATACGCTACTGATTGTTTTTTACTTGCATTAGTCAGTGGGTTCTCATGAGAGCACGCAGTTAGCACTAATGTCGATGCGCTCAATGCGCAAATTGCTAAAATTTTGATATTTAGTTTCATTTCCTTTTTCCTTTAATTAACGTTGATAATCCCAGCTATTCACTGGTTTTTTGATACATGATGTACCAAAATCGGGGCATGGCGCTTTCTGCGTTGATGCAGCGCAACCAGTCAATAGTGTTATGGCAATTGCCGTCATAAATAGGTTAAATTTTCTCATTCTGTCTCCTTATCAAGATTTGAGATATACACAGCTTTTTGGGACTGCTCGTTAAGTGTTCTAGCTTCTGTTTCTGCGGCTTGCTCATTATTAATCGTTTGCATTTTTAGCATCTCAAGTTGAATTAATGCCATTTGCTCAGAGAGCTTAGCTTGTAAATCAAGGGCTTTTTTTGTCGTATCTGCACTATCAATTTGCTTACCGATGTCGGTAATGCTTTTTGCGATATTATTTAAGTTTGCATATTCATAGGATGAAGACGCGTAAACTGTTTGATTAACTGCAACATCTTGTTTGTGCATGGCCGCGTTATCATCGCTTGCGCCTTTTTGATAATCTTTATCTGAAACAGGTTTATCCTGAACTGTTTGGTACTGTTGTTGATATTCACTGGTTAATTCGTTATAGCGCGCTTGATTTCCACCGGAAAGTCCTTTTAATGCATCGTCCCAATCATCTTTTGTCCACTGCGCTTGGTTAAGTAATCGATTTGAATCACCTAATAAATATTTATAATTTCCACTACCGTTCAAATCGTTTTGAATATCTTCTGCTTGATTATAAATTTGTGTGCCTTGGTTATAAATTTGTTGTGTTTCACTATATTGTTTCTGTAGTTGTGTATACTGGTCATTTAATGTTTTAAGCTGTGCTTCCAAATTAGTGACTGACGTTGTACTATTTGCCGCAGTTGTTGCGGTATTTGCTTCAGTTTCTACATCTTGAATTAATGCCACACCACCATCGGCGTAGATATTTGTTAGCACAAACACACTGCTTATTAGTGCTAATTGTAAAACAATTACAGCTCTCATTTTAATACTCTCCTTTGATGAAATAGAGGCAGCCAAATATCGGGGTTACTGCCAACCTCACGAATAATTTGTTGCACTAAGCGTGTGGTTTTTTCATTCGCCGATAAGACTGCTAAGACTTTATCCATACCCGTTAAATTAAACTGACAAATTACTGACTCTTTGCCTTGCTTAATCAACATGAGACGCTTGGCGGGATTAGCATTTTTGATAAAATTAAACTCTGCTTCTGTTAACCCTAAAATATCGATATAATATTCAGGTTTTGCATTGTTGTTGGCAAAATAAATGCTGGTTGCGATATTATCAACAATCGCGTGGCTAATTGGATTGTCGGCAATTGATTTTAAAGACTGCGTACCAATCCCGATAAATAAACGTTTTTTACGTCCTGTCGCTAAATGAATCGCAATTCTGTCGCGTAAAATTTTCTCTTGCAACATTTGCCAGCCTTCATCAAATACGCAATGAGTTGGCCTATTATCCAAACCTGATTCAACGCGAAAGAAAAGATAATGCATAATAACTGCAAGTACAGGTTTTGGCTCACGCGATAAAAAGTGCGTTAAATCAAACCCCATTTTATCAAAGTAGATAAAAGCATCAGTTGGATTATCAAAGATATAACCATATTTACCCTTTTCTGATTTGACCCAATTATTAAGCGCATCCCAGCGAGGGAAAGTTATCGGTAACACTTTAGTGATATTAGAAAGCACACGATGTTTCTTGTCTAAATCATCAAAAGCATATTCGATACATTTATCAAGTTGTTTTTGAATACCGGCGGGTAGCATTTCTTCTTTTTCATCTTTAACCAATAGTGCCAACCACTCGCGACAGTACTGACGATTAACTTCAGTATCTTCTAGCTGTAGTGGATTAAATTGGCAGTTCTCAGGCTGCTCGGGGGACAAAACAGAATAAAAACCACCACAGGCTCTAACATATATCTCAAGCCCTCTATCTCTATCAAAGAAAATTGAGCGACCCGCATAGCGACTAAATTGCGCGTCAAAACCTGCAATAGTTGCGGTTTTACCCGAGTCATTCCCACCAATAATAATGTAATGCCCTTTTGAGGGGTTCTCTTTTGTACCCTTCGCGTGAAAATTAAAAAAGTAAGGCGTATTCGAGGGTGTGCTTAATAAGGTGACAGCGCTACCTAAAAAGTTCTCATCTTTATACCCTAAACGATAATTGTGTAGCGGGGTGAAATCTGCAAAATTTTCTGAGCTAATCGAGGATAAGCGCGCCATGTATTTCTGATTGCCGGGCATTAGTGACCAAAAAGCTGGCATCTCACCAAATGTTTCACGTACAGCGACAACCCCTGCATCTTGCAAACTTTTCGTTGCTTCAATAATACCTTTATCAACCGCTGATTTACTACCACCTAATACTAAAATATTCATTTGATGCAAACCAAGTTTGACTCTATCGCCGGCAATATCATTTTCCAAGTAAGCTAATTGCGCAATTGACTCATGTGCTTTACTACCAACGGCGTTAAGTTTTGCACGCTGAAGCTCAACTGATTTTATTGCAACTTGATTATCGAGTGGAAAAAAAGCATTTGAAACAATAAACTCAGCGTCACAGGCGAGTAATTTATCGGTAATATACGGGCATGTACTACTTGGATAGTTTTTAATTGATAACATTGCGCCAAACTTTTTATTGATACCATTTGCCGACTTAAAGAGAATATAATCACCAAAAAAGATTTGATTCGCGGTCAAATACTGCGATAAATTACTCTCAGGGTAGAATTTTGCTTGGACATTCTTAGGTGGATTAAAGCCAAACTGATGACCAAAAATTGGCGTAATTGCCCGAAAAGGAATACTTTCTAAGGCATTAATATTTTTTGCTAAAAAGGCAAGCAGCGCGCTATAACCTAATTGTTTATCATGCGCGCCCAGTAACTCAGGAGAGAATTTAGAGAGCGCCGTTAGCAAATGACTTACTTTCTCGTTAAGCATTTTTTTTGCTTTTTCTCTGCGGTAGCTTTTAGCCTCTCTCACCGATTTATCATTGGTCTTTTGTATAAAGTTTGTAACTTTATCAATAAAGTTAGTTTTATTACCCTCAGTTTCACTCACGCCATTTATCATGACCGTAATAAATAACGTGTTCTTATAAAAGGCTTTATTTTTAAACTGTTGGTGATACGACTTATCAAACGCTTTTAAAAAAGTGCCATTAAATTCACCTGATAAGCTCACATCTTGCTGTTCACGATGCATGGTGACATAAATGCAGCACTTATCATCGATTCTTGTGATTGCATCATGCCAAATCTGTTTATAGCTTTTAATAACATCTTCATCGGCAGTATCAAAAGAGACCCCATCCACCTGAATAACGCTCATTAACTTACCATCAATACATTCAACAGTGGTTGGGCTTAATAAATGTGAATACGGGCAATGTTTTGATACGCCAGATTCTTTTTTTAAGTTTTTTAATACCGCATTAATAGGACTCATAGCTATGACATCCCCATTGTTTTTTATTCTTAGTATTAGAGCATTCGAATCGCTTCATAATGACCTTAAAAAAGTATTTATCTTTTTTACCTTCAATATATGAAAACAAATAAACTGGCACTAAAATCAAGCAATATAGCGGTTGTTTTGTAAATTCAAAAATCATGAGCGCCCCAAATATCGTAAATAGAAATAAATCTGCATCAATGCCGCCCATTTGTGAGGGGGAGGTCATTGCGGTAAATAAAGTACTCTCCATCTTACATGCTCACATTTAAGCTAAAGAATTCGCTTAAGATAAAAGGTACGCTAACGAGTGCGCCAGAGCAGATTACCCATTTGACTAATGCCGCTTTATCTAAACGTCCCATTTTAAAAGCAATAATTAAACCAATAGCCGTAATCGCAATAAGATACGGGGCAATATCATCATTAAAATAATCTAACCCATTGCGCATTGACTCAGACATCATGTCCGAGCTTGCAAATGCAGCAATTGGAGACAACATAAAAACACTCAACATAGCTATAAGCTGTTCCACTTTTTTGTAACATAAAAGTTTGCGTAGTTTAATCATAAAAACTCCTTATTTTTTCTTTAAAAGATTTATCGCGTCATTAAAAAAAGTGCGAGTGCCGATAATGCAACTATTGCAAAATTAATAAATAAAATAAGCTTATTTGCATGTTCGTGCATAACGCTCTTCCTTGCTTTCATTAAATTCACCTCCTTGTTGCAAGCGTTCAATTTGATATTTTTTAGGCGCATTAATACCAACCTCAACACCATACTTACTAATTTTTTCTAAAATAAATAAGATATCTTCGCCGATGGTATAAAACTGTCCTATATTGCTAGGTAAAATTTTCTGACTATTATTTTTTTGATTGTCCAAAATAAAATCACTATTTACTTTCACAGATAAATTTGTATCGATAACAATATCAATACCGCTATTGCTTAACCCTTTAAGCATAAAGCTTGCAATTATTGTGTTCGCCTCTTTTATTAAAATCAGCTCGTGAAACTTTGGCGTAATGTAGAGCATTAGTTATCCTTAGCACTTTTTGTAAATTTAAAATAATTGTTTTCTCTTGATGAAATAAAAAAATAAGGCGTATTTAAGAATATCGGTGCATCAAAATACCGATTAATATAAGTTTTTGCGTTGTGCACCACTGTAAGTTGACGCATGATTTTATCTGTCTCTATTACTATTATATTTTTAATATGACTTAAACAATGTTTTAGACGGTATTCATTTTTATATTGTGTATAGATAACAAGTAGCGCCCTACCCGCATTTGAGATAAATAATTGATAGACTAAATTATCAAATGCTAAAAATGCCTTACTTAACGCCAAAGGATTATCCATATCTATCGATTTTATTTGCGCATTAAATTCCGTTAACTTAGCTGGTATGAAGTGAGTAATAAAATCAACCGTATCAAATACAAGGGTTTCGATATCAGTGTAACGCGCAAAAACTTCATTTTTATTGCAGTCTGAAGCATCGATAACCTCAGCAAATGTAGGCATCGCATTTTTATCTAAAATCAGTGAAATTAACGTATTCATTAATTGTTCTTGCAAACACAAATCTTCAATGTTTTCTACTAAAACCATGTTCCCTACTTCCTTTCTTAAAACCTTACGCACTTTCTGCATATAATTTCGCTTCTAAAGCGTTAATCTGCCTCGTTAACTTTTGTAGCATTTGATATTGTGTTTCGTATTGTGCTTGTAACGTGTCGTTTTTGTTTTGTGTTAAAAGAACTTTTAAACCTGTTACCTCTGAATACATACGAGATCTTATAGCGTTAAGCTCAACCAGCTCACTTGCCATTGATTCTTGCTTGTCTTTAATTTGAGATTGTTTTAACGCTTGCAAAATACTCATCGGATCCCAAACATGCTTTTTAGCTTGCTTGAAAATAATATTTACTTTTTTCATAAACTGTTGCTCGCTAACCTTGAATGAATTTTTGTTCAGTAATTCAGCTTGAATTGCGGTACATAGCTCACGCGCTGACAAATCAAACAAATGCAGAATAGAATTTGTACGCTCTTGCAAATAATGTTTTTGTGCATCATTAAGCGATTGGCCAATAACACCATCGATGAAACCAAAATCAGAGTTTTCAGAAAAAGAAAAAGCAGCAGCAGATTGTTCACCCTTCACAAGATTGGTTTTTAAGTGGCAGATAATTTGATTGGGTGTTTTTTGTCCTTCTTGTTTTTCTTCTTCTCCCCCTTTCTCTAACACCTTTATTTTTTTTGCTGCTGCTTTTTTTGTAGTCTCTGTAGTAATCTCTTTATCATTATATGTTTTGTTAGATTTAAACGATGGTCGTTTATTTTTAAACTCTCGATTGTTTAAATCGGGATTATCGATTGCCCTAATTGGGACGTCGATATTTTGGTTTGAAACATTGTTGATATTATTAGTATTTTCTTCAGAGTTATTATATTTATTAATCATCTGTTTATTTTTTAGCTGCGTAAGCTGCACATTGTCAGAATTTATGTACTTGCCGTTATCAATAAAGTACTGGCAAACTTCAGGGTGAAATTGATAGAATTTTGTTTTATCAAATTTTAAACGTGGATTTGGATTTGAGTGTATTGAGATTGCGCCTTTTTCTTCCAGAAGTTGAATCGCATTAATAATTTTATTTCGGCCGCAGGCATTCAATATCCCTTCTTTTATTTCATCAATAGAATGAAACTGTAAAAGTCCCTCATTGGCTTTTGGAGGCAACCCATGTAGTGCGGCCACTTCGTTTTCTTTTTTTGCCTTGTCACTCCTAGCTAGGCAATAATTATGCCAATACATGAAGTAATTTAAAATCAGCGCTGCAAAAAAATCGCCATTACAAAATTTAACTTGCCATTCTCTAGCAATCGCTATTGATTCATTGGCTGGTGATGTTACACATGAACTTTTCATGAGATTAATTCCATTTTCCATACAATTACTTTGCATAAAATGGACTTAATATGTATGATATTAGCTGTCCTGTTTTATGCGGGGCATATCTAAAGCAGCTAAGCGAAACTTTGGTAGGTGAACTTAGCTGCTTTTTAATTATATCATTATTACAAAATATTGATTTTTAATATACATTAAATACATAAGTGTGTAAAGACCGCTGTCTAAGAAAACATAACAATCCTCTTTATTTTAGTTAATTCTTCTTTTGATGGGCTGTATTCTTTTTCACCACACAAGGATGTTAATACAATTTTCTCATTGATTTGCCTTCCATAAAAAATATTATCGTTTATATAACAGAAACAATTATCTAGCTCATCAAGAGCAGTAAATGACTGAAGAATACAACAACTAAAGTGAGCAAAATTAATTTTCTTTACCTCAGATGTATTTAACATATCGATAACTTTAGATAACATATGTTTTTTATAGTTAAATTCTGCGGTTTCACCAATCATAGGTTTTAAAGAATTGCCTAATAAGAGCCACTCAGCAGTAGTATTAACTCCTGCTTGCTGGAGATTATAAATAATATCTTCAGCAGCATTAACATTTACCCCGCCAAATTTACCATGGCGCCACCCTTGAATCGTATTAGCGCTGACTGTAGATGTTACTTCTTCATCATTCAATTTCGCGATAGCCATGAGATGAGATAGCCTTTCACCTCTAGCTTCAGAAGAACAATTAGAACTAAAATCAACATTTTTTTTAGGCTGTGTGCCAATATTATTTAGCAGCCAGTCAAGAGTACATTCAATTCCAAGCTCAGTTGCCCTTTCTATAATCTTTTTTGCTGTATATTCAGTCATTGAGCGTTTATTAGACTCAATCAGTCTTAATGTTGCCACTCCTAACATATTAGCGAATGATGCCTTTTCACAAAATTCTCGCTGAGAAACTCTGCATAACTTTCTTAAAAAAATAACTCGCTCATGCCCTTTGTTAAAATTAATTGACATTAAAATGCCTTTTCTAGAATAAAATCCTTCCAGCCCGCTTCTTCATAGTGCTTATGTTCAACTACTTCTGTAACTACCAAACCATGTTTCTGAGAAAAAAGATTTAACTCATCAATAGAGTTATAAAATTTTACAGGATATGTATGTTTATAAATATTACCCTTTTCATCAGTAAAAATATCCACCCATGTTCCTTTATCTGTTTGGATTGTGAATTCTGAATTATATTTATAATTCTTATTATCTAGTTCAATGAAGCCCTCTTCCACTTCCCATTTTGTATGATCTGAATAACTTAAACTAATTTTACCATTATCAGAAAGCACTGACGCTAACATAGCAAAAAAAAGATCAATGTCTTTATGTTCAGTTAACAAACAAAAGCTATTATACGCAGCGAAAATTGTATCAAACTTACCAAATTTATTTGAGCTAATATCTAAAACATTTCCACAGTAAATTTTGTCTGAAGGCAATTGAATATAAGGAATAAACTGTTCTTCTAATTCAACAGCAATGATATTTTCTTTATTTTCTAGTCTATTTACCACTCGCCCAAATCCAGCAAATAACTCAAGAGTTCTGCCTTTGATTAAACTTTGATAATAATCAATATCAAAGTTTACATCTTCTGTTAATGACTTATAAAGCAGCCAGCTTTCTTTATATAAGCTCATATTTTTTAACCCCATAAAAATATTTTTGGTCTAAAATAGTAATTTCGCCTTGTATATCAAGCATATTATCATCGTTTACATCTTGGTTTAAGTCTATAGGCATTTGTAGACTTCTTTCCTTAATTACACCATATGACTCGAAAAAAGAATTAACATCATCTTTAAGAGAAAATAAAATTAGAATATAACCATCTTCCATTAATCCAAAGCTAGAACCTAATTTATCAATATAAACAAATTGTAATACTTTATATTCTTCCATTAAAGAATCATTCAATTTTTTAACTATTCGTAAAATATTAGGGGCTGGAGACAGTTCACTTAATCTTGCGTAATTAATATCGGAATTGATTTTTCTTGAGCAATGACAATCAATTTCATTAGCTATTTTATTGGTAATAAAATTACTTTCTTCGGCATTTTTATTATAATCATCTTTTGTAATGAAACCATCAATATAACCATCATTTTGGGCAGTGCAACCAACTTCATAACTTGCATAACTTGTAATTAAAACATTATATGTATTTTTAAAATTATTTTTAATTGCCATACTAAGACCCAAGCCATTTTGTGAAGATGCGCTATCAAGATTGTAGTCTAGTAGAATAAGATCAGGAAATTTATGAGAGGCCATCTTAAGAAAAAGAACTGCACGATTAAAATCAAAGTTATCAGAGTAAATAATATCTTCATAAAGGTTTAAAATATCATCGAATAAATATGATTTTTTTAGGTAATCAAATAAATCATGGCTATTATCATAAACCAAAAACTTATTGCCTTCTTTTTTAGCTAATTCAATTAAACTCATTGCGTATTCTTGATTATTATCAAGATACACAATTTTAAAATTATTTAAAATATCCATTGCTTTTACCTAACTAAATTCTCATTAATAATAAACACATTATCAAACTCAGTTGTTACATCTTCATTATGAGTAACAAGGAAAATACTATACGCCACATACAAATCTAACACTTCTTTTATTTCTTCATGAAGAACAAAATCAATGATAATTAAAGAAAAAGGTGAAATATAAAATGAATTTTTATATTTTTTGATTTCATTAATATCATTAAGAATAAGAAAATGAAAATATTTTGTGGCCTTATTGTTTATAGCCTCATAAACCTTCTTGTACTTGCTTGGTGAACAAGTAAAAACATGTATGCTAACCAATTCATTATTATTAATTTTCCTCAATAAGAAATCGCTTAAACTTAATTGAATCAATGATGTTCTAAAACTCACAGTTGTTTTTATACATGGATTACTTTCTATAACTTTTATTTCACTATTAGAATTATCAGCTATTTTTTTTATTTGGCTTAAACCATGCCCTGTCCCAGCTTTTTTACATGAATATCCGTTAAAAAATTGATTCAATCTTGCTTTATCAAAGCCTTCACCGTTATCACTAATTAGAAAACAAATAAATTGATTATTTTCTATTATAATATTTATCTCTATTTCTTTTCTTCTCAAAGAGGGAGACTGTATTGCGTTATTCAACAAGTTTGAAACTATAATATAAATTTCAGACACAGATAATTGAACATAACGACTTGAATCTAGATTAGTGCAAGCAGTTAAATTAATTATTATATCACTATGTATTTTGCATTTCTCATCAATTAATTTATGAATAACTTTTATATACTTATCAATTGAAATATATTTAAATTCCAACTTATTAAGTTCAATATCATGCTCAAGAGATTCAGACGAAATTTTTTTATATTTATTTAAATAGCTTGTAACCCTATCTTCTGAATTTTGTAGCGATACCAAAATGTTTTTTGAAATATCAAGAGTCATTATTCTATTATTCATGGCTATCATGTAGTTTTTTACTTCATGAATATCTGTCAATACTTGCTCAAGTAAGACGCTCTTATATAAAGATAAATTTTTAGACACCATTTTATTCATTTTAATTAAAGACTTACCTGCAATATATAACTCATTAATTTCATCTATTTTAATGTGTGTATACTTGAATGACTTTTGAAAGTTCACATCGTCGATTAAAATACTATGAAGCAAACCTAAAGTATCAAAACAGTCTTTTTTTATTTTTAAATAAATATATAAAAGTAAAAAAAATAAGCCCGTAAATAAAAATAATATAGCTATGCTACCATACAAAACTAAAAGGTTTGCGCTATTTGAAATGATGTTTTGAGCCTTAATTTTAAAGTTTGAGTTTGCATTAATATCAATACTAAAATCACCAAGTTTTTTCCCTAATGCTATGGTAGAAATATAATTTATTTTAGTATTATTTAAGTATGGTTTTAGATCCACATATTTTTTAAATAAAACTTTGTTATATTGATCTTTGTTAAGGAAAACACGAATAAATCCTTTAGAATTGCTATTAGGATCATAATAACCTTGAGCATAAGATAACTTAACGTCAAAATAAAATTTACTTTTATTTAATGCGGAAAATATTCTTCTCTCCGAACTTTTGTTTAAAGTATCCAGTGCTGCATTTCTATGTTGAAAAACTTCAATTCCTGAAATAATTCCATTCGAGGAACTAATTGCATTAATAAAGTCCTCATATATTTTACCTTGTAATTTATGCCTCGTATAATCGCCCGCATTTAAAAACTCTACAAACTCATTATTTTCAATTAACCTCGATATATTTGTTGCCAATTGACTTTTTAAATTTTCATTTCCATTTGAAAGCTGCTCTATATTTGATTTGGTTGATGCTTGATTTACAGCTTCATATAGACCAAACGTTATAATAATTGAGGAAATAATTATAACTGTCGTTAACCAAATAAGAGCAATCAATAATATTTTTTTATTATATTTATCTAAACTTTGCACCAATCAGTTCCCTTTTTTAACTAAACCCTAATAATTTTTGATACTACGGTTATAACTAATTTCCCCTCTGATTTTTTGCCATAAATTATATACTTTTTGATGGTTGGTAAAATCCATTGCATCAAGCCAAGTTTCATTATTAGATTTATCTAATACATTTAAAAAAGCAATTTCTAATTGATTATATTTTTTTGACTTAGTCATTACCAATTTTGAAGCTGTTAAAAACGGACTAAAATAGAAAATATCTAAATCTAGTTTTCGGATATATTCCTTTGAAGATAACATTTTCATGACACACATTGTCGACTGTTTATTGTTAAAATTAACTAATATATCACTTGTAACATAATTAAATTTTTCTGGAATAATATATTTTAAATTTTCACCCGCTGTATTTTTGGCAATTTTTTGTATAATTAAGCCGTCACCTACCCATATCATTTGTAGCGCAAAGTCTGATGATAAATCACGCGGCTCATATCCAGTTGAAAAATAAATTCTTTTACCTTTAGCTTTTTGTTCAAATAAATTTAAATTCCTAATGATTTTTTTATAAGTCATCTTTTGGCTTTCATCGGGAAAATAGCTTTTTTGCATCATTACAGCTGTTTCATATGGATCATCCAAAAAAACCACTATATATTTAGTTGCAATATTGAAAGCTTCTTTTAAATCGAAATTTTTGTCTAGTTTTACATTTTTTGGATTATAAATAACTCCTGTAAGTGCAATTTGAAAAATTGTTACATTATTAGGATAATTAGAAAGACTTATGTGCTTTTTAAGCGTTGGATTATAACCTGCTCTTAGTTTATATGAATCACTGTTATTGTTCACAATATATTTTTTAATACCTCTTAAGAAGGTATCCGATAAAATCGCTATATCATAATTATTTTTTGTTTCTAAAAACTCAAGCATTTGATCATAAGAATCATAATTATCATAACTTATATTGACATTACATTTAGTCTCAACTTGCTTTGTTGCCTTAGCTATTTCGGGAGTAGAAATTAAATATCCAGACCAACCTAATATATGAATGGTATTAACCGCAAAGATTGGATTCATAAACGCAAACAAGCTAAAAAACAAAATAATTTTTTTGTTCAATTCTTTATATTTTAATAAAATCCTGATACACATGAATTTAAATTCCTTCTTAGCAAGCCTATCATAAACAAATAGATGTTATTTTGTCCAGCCTCAGATGGCTAAAACTATCTGCACATATTATTTTTAATTAATACTGTAAAACATAATATTATTTAGATAAAAAGTAACATCCTCTACTTTCCTCCCCTGCTCCGCCGAAATTATCGCGCTTAAATTCATATGCATTAAAAACGCTTTATAGCATGCTGGTTATTAGCCCTCAAAGGTTCGGTCACCGAACCTTGAATAAATGCAAATAGTCAGCAGAGATAGTCAAGCAGGGCGGGTAAGTGTGACGTCTTTGGGATGGCTGTTTTCCATTGATTTACTGAAATT
>PAMH01000015.1 GCA_002707205.1 Legionellales bacterium | reverse complement strand
GATTTATCCGCAATGATTCAAGTGACCGATGGTGATGGTGATACCTTAACCCCTCTCAATAGCAATGATTTAACCTTCACCTTTATCGATGATGTCCCCATCACGTCAGGTACAACAGCAACGGTTCGTGTTGAAGAAGATGAACTAGCCACAATTGATGGCGATTCCTATAATGGTACAACTGATAATGACAGTTTTACTGATGAAGCCATCTTTACTCAAGCAACACTCCAAAGCTTAATTGTTACTGGCGCTGATGAAAATAATTCAGGCGAATTAACTTTTGCATTAAATACTGCATCAATTACTGGGCAAACAGTTGAGTCTGATACCAATGCGTTGCTTTATTCAAACGGTATTATTTTAAAGTATGCTTCACTAGATGCTAACAATGTTATTGGTTTTGCCGATGCCAATAATAACGATATTCTTGATGTTGGAGAGTTTGAAGTTTTTAGAATCACCAATAATGGCGATGGCAGTTTTACTTTTGATTTAAAATCTAATATTGATCATGAAGTTGGGGCTAATGATGAGGCTACAATCACGCTTGAACTAAGCGATATTTTCAGCGCAACTGATATTGATGGAGACACAATAACATTTGGTGACAATGTCATTACAGCCATTGTTGAAAATGACACCCCTGTTTTTAATATTACCAGTAGCGATAGTTTATTTTTATCAACTTTTGGTGCAAGCAATGTTGGTTCAAGCCAATTAGAAGGATACTATGGTTACTCCCTAGCAAACCCCTTAGACTTACTTTCATCTTCTTATGATGAAGGTGTTTTTTACGCCGAAGACATTGTCGCGCTATCTGATGGTACTTACTCAATGGCATTTAATGGATCTGAAAATGGCTTAAATAGTTTTTTAAATACTGTAACCAATAACAGTTTAGATTCAGGCTTAGTCGGTCAACTTACTATGCTTGGTTATAATGTAAATGCTATGCATGTGCATGGTAATCAAATTATATTTTCGACAGAAGCAGGCGGTTATCTTGCAGGTGTTGGTGATTTTGATAATGAAGACTTAATTGTTGCTACACAAAATGCCAATGGTCAATATAGCTATTCAATGTTTTTTGATGGTTCTGCTGATGGTGGCTTAGATGATGACTTACTACTGCCTACAGCATTCAATATTGATGCTACAGCATTCATCTCTAATGATGGAACCTTACAGAACGGTACACTTTATTTCTCTCTCTCTGATTTAATTGATGTTGATTTAGGTAACATTTTAAGTTTATTAATATTAGATGGCGTACTCATTAGCGGCCAAGATGTTTTATCTATTGATATTATTAATGGTGTGTGGGATACCTCTACTTACGATAAATATTTTGATGGTTCTGATAATGGATTAACGAATGACTTAATTTTACCTACTATCTTTGATATTGATGGCATTGATGTTAGCGCTGACTCAGGTACTTTATTTTTCTCATTAGCGCCATTACTTGACGTGGATGTCACTGACCTATTAGCACAATTATTATTAATCAATCCGCTCGATCCCCTTTCTGCACTCACTTTTAAAGGCGAAGATATTTACACCATTCAGCAAACAGCTACGGGTGAATGGAATCCATATACATACAACACCTTTTTTAATGGTAGTTCATGGGGATTATCTTCAAATGATAGTTTAATTGGGCAGGTGTTAGATAATGTGCCTGAAAATATTGATGCTTTTTCATTAGAGGCAAATACCATTCGTCACCATAATGTTGCATTTTCAACCAATGATGGTGGTAATGTTTCACAAGTTGGTAATTTCACCGCAGATGAAATAATACAAACTCATAATGGGCAAAATAATGCATCATTCAATCTATCAAGCGCCAGTGGCGGTGTCATTTTAAATGAAAATATTAATGCCATCACAACACTTAGTAGCGGTGAGATTTTATTTTCACTGAATACTGCATCGAGTATTGCATTTACTGCAGGTATTTCACAAGGTGGTATCCCTTTTAATGCAACTAATGAAGACATTATACTTTGGGATGGTAATACCTTTAGTCTCTATTATGATGGTAGTGCCTTAGGATTGTCTGATGATGTTACGGTTGATCATAACATCAATGCATTACATGGTTTTAGCAATGGTAATATCTTACTGAGCACAGTAGATGCCGGCACTATTGCTGGTTCATTTTCCTCAACTGGTACTGCATTTAATTTTGGTAATGAAGATATTTTAGTTTTTGACCCTTTAGCCAATAATTATAGTCTTTATTTTGATGGCAGCACAAATGGCATTAATGACATTACAATTGCTGTTACTTTAGATTTAACTGTTTTGGGTATTCCTGTTGCTGATGTCAATGTTGATATCGCTGTATTTGATTTTGTCATCGATGCAACACATGTCACTGAGGATGGAAATATTCTTTTTTCTATGACAGAGCAAATTAACATCCTTGAAAATACCAGTGTTACCGTCACATTACCGCTGATTGGTGATGTGACGCTAAATAGCTTAAATGAGATTTTAACGGCTGCAGGTACAACAATTGATGCGCTATTGCAAGGGATAGATTTGACCACGTTATTAGGCTTTGATTATTCTTTCAATGGCCATAACATTTACGGATTTGATGGGACTAATTATTTTTATTACTTTGATGGCGATGATCATGGTTTAGATATCTCAACCTTACCGGCTATTGATACTGCTTTTGATTTATTAAACTTCAGTCCTGATGAAAATATTGATGGTTTATATTTAATTGAACCCGACGCCAATGACAACTTTGCTGGTACTGTTTCTAACGACTTAATAAAAGCAAATGAAAGTAATAATAGCGTTACAGGATTAGAGGGAAATGACATTTTATTAGGGCTTAGTGGTGATGATATGCTCAGCGGCGGCGCAGGAAATGATTTGTTACTTGGCGGATTGGGTAATGATCAATTAACAGGCGGTATTGGTAATGACAGATTTAGTTTTGAGCAAACTGAATTAACAGCGCTATCCGCTACAGACATTATTACAGACTTTAATCAAACGGCTGGGGATAATGATATACTTGACCTGACTGATATGTTAAATGGCGCGAACATTTCTGCACTTTCATTTGTTAAAAATGGTAACAACACAGAACTCACTATTGATACACAAGGTAACGGCGCTGAACATACGATTATCTTTCAAAATACAGATCTATTTAATACTTTCTCAGTGGCAACTAATGACAGCACGGCATTAATTAATGAAATGATTAACCAAAATGCATTACAGACTTAGTACGTTAGCTTAATAGTGATACCCAAACAACCCAAGATACTATAATTCAAAAAAAGATTTTTTAGGCGTGAATGTTCTGATATAAAATGAGTGATTATTGCGTACCAAAGAACATTCACGCCTGAAAAAGGTGACGTTAACAATTGCAACTCAAACTGATTTAGGTAAATAGCTCAAAAAATTTCGAAATATGACATTAAAATTTACTTTTTAAGTTTTCAGGTATTGATTATTTTTTAAACGGTGTTACTGTGTAGTTCACATAATAATAATACTATGAAAAATAATAATAACAACACTATGACAACTTATAATAAAGCAAAATCAAATCAAACGAAAAATATGAAAGAAGGTACAAGTTGTTTAAAAGTAAACAAAAAATATGCCAACGATAAAGATATTACTATAAAGAAGGAGTCACAACAAAAATCGACGAATACTTTAAATCTCTTTCATCTAATAAATCAACCGGCACAAGCTAGTGAACAAGAAATAAATTATTTTAAGATGTTTATTGTTCAATATAGTTACATTGAACAGAATGATACAAAGGTGTTTTTGCCTAATACGACTATTGATATTGAAGAAGATATGTCTAGTTTATGCACAGCGCATACACCAATTACTTTTACGTATGGCAATGATCCTGTAAAAATCACGCTCAAACCTCTTGACTCTTATTTAGATAAAGATGAAGTAGTATCAATGACCATAGAAGTAAATAAAACTGAGCTAATTTATACGATTTCTCATAATGATTCCAAGTTTGAAGTCACACATGAATTTACTACTGATAAACAATTTGAAAGCTATTCATCTAAAAACGACATAATACAGGAAATTAAAATGCGCTACCGAAAACTGGGGGTAGAACACGGTATTTTATTAGGGGAAAATAAAATTCTTCCTTCAAAAACATACCCAATAAAAAATACCCATGGAAATATTTCTTATAAGACATTCTTTGGTAAAGATTTTACCTTAACAAAAAATGGTAAAGGACTTTTTATTTTATATAAAAAAACCGCTGTAAAAGTTTCAGAAACACTTCCCCACTTTTATATCAACATTAATTATTTTCTAAATCCATATTTTCTTTTAGCTCAAAAATACACTACAAAAACTAAAAAAACTATTGATGAAATGCGTTCTAGTCAAGAGGAGGTAAACATACATAGTGCAAGTTCAAACTGTGAAGATACCACCCAACAGTCGCCCACTCTCACGAAATTGAATCCATAATATAAATTTATTCAATTTATGCCCCTTGCAATCAAATGTTTTTATTTGACAAAGTAAGGAGCATTTAATACTCAATTTGACATTGCCCTGTTCAATTCTTGCAATGCCTTAAAAGTAAAGCTATAGTGGATTTTAGCAATTACATAAAACCTCGTGCAGGGCTTACATAGTTTGCTAAACTTACAATGCAATCTATATTTCATTTGTTTATAAACGTATTGAATCGTTATGGACTATTGATAGGTGATGTATTTGTGATGTTCGAGTATTTTAAATAACATATAGGTGACTTATGGCTGATTTAAGTCATGATGCGGTACATAAATTTTGGCATGAATATGAAGATCCAATGATTTATCGCGTTATTAGTTTTATGGAAGGTGTTGAAGATTGGACACTAGATGGTAACCCTGAACTAGAGCTAGCAATCACAGCTTTAAGTGAAGAACTCAGTAAAGTTGGAAATTATGAACTAGGCAGCCCTGAAGAATTTATTCAACTCGCAGGTAACATTAGAACAGGCCGAGGTTTGCGTTTATTACAAGCGATGGATACTGCTCATCCAGGCGCTGCCTCAAAATTATTAATCCATGCTGAAGAAACAAGCGAAAGTAATGATGATCCACCTGGGTTATTTTTACGTAGAAACATTACATTCGAGCGCTTACGTTTGCTTAGTCGTATATTTGCATCTGAGCGTGTAAGTTTAATTTTATCTGCATTGGAGGGGGAGTAATGCAAAAAAAATTATTAGTAATTATTGGATTAATTGCTACAAGTTCAGCAATTGCGGGAAAAATGTACCAAGCCCCCCAACATGCAGATTTTGCTAACAGCAGCGAATGGCAAAGCACCCAGCAAGCTATAAAAAATGCACAACAGCAATTATCTACCAATTCGGTAGATATTCAACAAACAATTGAGCAGCAAACAACACAGATAGAACAAAGCATTGACAGCGCGATGACTGGTGAACCCGAACCAGCTACAAAACCCATTGTACAGCCGGTAACGCCTGCCACAACACAAGAAAATCAAGAGCCAGCTGAATCAGCCAGCCAAACAGCACCGACACCACCACCAACCGGATTACCATCTGATTCACAAAGTCCTAATACAGATAGTAATGATGACAGCAGTGGTTGGAATTATGGATTTTAATGAGGAGAAAACAATGCGTAAGAAAATTATCAAATGGGGTGTAACAGCTGCTAGTATAAGTATTATAGCTGCAGCACTTATTAGCGCGAATATTGCTCAAGCGGAAGATAGCCCAAATTTACCAAACTCTATTTCAGCAACCAACTCTGCAGAAAATGGCATCAATGCGCTTGGAAAACTTGTTTTAGCACAGATTCTTCGTTTATTTACTTTTCCAGATAGTAACTATAATGATTACTTAAATAAAACAACCGTACCTGTTAATGCTCAGCAAATTGCATTAGGTCAACAAATAAAACCGCTTGCAAAGAATGATACCTTAAGTTTTCTAGCCAATAATTCACTCTATGTGGATAACGCACTAGATACGCAACAACAATACGCAAAAGTGATTCCAACAACTCAACAGACTGCACAACAAAATGCGATATTCTTTAATAGTGGCACGCTACTAAATAATATGATATTAAAACCTGGTCAAGCAAAAGCTGCGCAAGTATACATTAACTTTTTAGCAGATGCGGGGAATCCAGTACCTACACCACAAGGCAGTTGGGTCAATAATGGAACATCTGCAACCACTAAATATCTTAATGACTTAGGCACTTACAACGCACAGCTATCTACAGGACTAAATACACTTTATTTATTATTTGAAGAAAGAAAACCACAAACTGCTCTTGGTGGAAAAAGTGCATTATCTTATGATGCAGCAGCAGCGGAGCGACGAATGACGCCAGATTGGTATACAAAAATCACAGGCAAACAATTTACCCCAGCAGACGTAAGTAGAGAAAGCTTAGTTATTCAAGCAGAACAACGCTATGAGCTTTTTGAAATTCGTATGCAACTTGAACAGCTCAATACAACTATGACAACATTACAACTTCAATTATTACAGAGCATGAGCAAACCTGCACTTATAGCAGCGGAAGTTAATGCTAAAAATGGAGCAAGTAGCGGATCCTAATAGTTAACTTACACTTAATGATTGCTATTTGTTTTTCTTCATTCATAGCCCTGAGATTAGGTTGGTATCAAAATAACCTCAGGGCAGATATTTAACTAATCACAGATGCTAAAGTCATTAATGCCAAAACAACTAAGCAAATAATCAATGCACGATAAAATAATAATTCAATAGCCTCTGGTGCGTTCGTTTCTGTTGCAGCTAAGGTACAGTCAGCTAATAATTGCTGATTTTCTGATAATCCGCCTAATAATCCTTGACACCAAATAGGAAAAACACGAGTAAATGCACCACCTAAGCTTAAACATAAACTTAATAAACGCACAGAGGGCCAATTTAGTACCTCTAAACAAAATTGAAAATAAGGCAGATAAAGATGAAGAGAGCTAGTGTTTTTTTCAGCATATGTTTTTAAAACTAATAAAATACGATATAGCGCAGCACCGACAGCGCCAAGTAGAATAAACCAAAATATAATTGCAAAAATTTCTTGATGAGTCATTTTCATGAACTTAATTGCACGAATTTCTGCTGAATCTGGCGTTGTCATATTTACAGCTTCAGCATCAACCACAATTGGCTGTGATGTTTGCTTTGATAAAATAGCCAATAGATAATCACTCATTCGGCTCGAGCCTAAACAATAATACAAAATAAAAACACTAAATATAAATCCGGCAAGACCAAACCAAATTGTATGCATAACTAGTTGAAATAAAAGAATAATAATTAAAACAGGACTAATAATACAAATAAATCCCCACCAAGGCGCAGCTGATTTTGTATACGGCAATAATCTCAACATACCTTCTGCATAAGAATTTATCCAAGCATAATGTTTTATTTTCAATAATCCTTGATATTTATCGCAAAAAAAAGCTAACAAAATAATAATAATTGTCATGAAATTTATTTCCTTTTTACTCGTTCCCAATCAAAATAAGGCCCTGGATCAGTTTTACGTTCAGGAGCAATATCTGAGTGTCCAACAATATTCTCATGAGTAATATGAGGATATGCAGCTTGTAAAGTCTTAATAAGTCTTAATAAGACAAAATATTGATGTTCAGAAAAACCCTCATTATCACTACCCTCAAGTTCAATGCCAATGGAGTAATCATTACACTCTTCTCGCCCATTAAAGGCCGAAGGACCTGCATGCCATGCGCGTGCATCAGTTAATACATACTGTTTTAGTGTACCATTTCTTCGAATATAAAAATGTGCTGAAACTTTCTTATCTGCAATTTTTGAAAAATAAGGATGTAGTGAAAAATCTAATTGATTACAAAAAAAATCTGAAACATAATCAAAGGCACCACTATATTCTCGTGGCGGTAAACTAATATTATGAATAACAATCATATCAATTATTGCGCCTTTAGGTCTTTGATTATAATTTGGGGACGCCAAAAATAAAGCTTCTTTTATTGCGCCATTTTCTAAGTGAAATAATTCCGACATATTTAATCTCTACGCATTTTATCTGAAAACGCCAATGGCGTAGGATATTTTAAAACAACAATATACGATGATGCAATAAAAGTAAGTATTGTTGTTGCTTGAATCAAATAATTAGTTGATTCATTAATCACTTGAGTCGATGCAGCTAAGTAAGCAATTAATAATGAGAACTCACTGACTTGTGCTAAGCGTACACCAACTTCCCAAGCAACTTTTGTCGACTCTTTGCTTTTAGCTAGTAGCATCTTAAATACTACAGGCTTAATTGCAAGCATCAATATAGCCAAAATAGCAGCAGGTATAATAACAGCAGGTAAATATTGTAAATTAAAGCCGGCACCAATTGTGAAAAAAAATAGTACTAAAAAGAAATCGCGTAATGGCTTTAAGCTTTCTGAAATATACAACGCAATTGGACTTGCCGCCACTGCAACACCACCTAAAAAAGCACCAATTTCAGCAGATAACCCCATAAAGGAAGAAAGCTCAGCCATACCTAAGCACCAACCAATAGATAAAAGGAAAATATACTCTTGCACACGATCAAACTTTGTAAATAGTTTTACTAATACAAATTTTTCCATTAAGTATGCGACCAATAATAAAACAGGAAATGCAAAAATTAATTTTCCAATTTGTAATGCTGTTAAATTACCCACTGATGCAATATGCAACCCCAACAAAACTAAAATAGCAATTAAGTCCTGCATAAGTAATACACTAATCATTACCTCACCAGTATGTTGATGATGTAAAATCGTCGTTGGTAATAATTTCAAACCAATAATAGTACTGGAAAACATCATTGCCGCACCAACAACCAAAGATTCAGCTTGCGTATAACCAAACAAAATGCCAATGCCATAACCAATTGCAGCAAAAATTAATGAACTTACTAAAGCAACCCAGCTAACTCTTTTGAACATATGTAAAAGATTTTGTGGGTGAAGGTTTAACCCCAATAGAAACAACAAAAATATAATACCAATTTCACCCGTTTGATTGATTACTTGAGAATCATTGATCCAAGCAACCCCCCAAGGACCTAACAACATTCCTAATAGCATATAAACAACTAATAAAGATTGACGTGTATATAGTGCTAACGTTGCTAAAAGTGCAGCACCACAAAATATAAGGAAAATTGAGAAAATAATAGTGTCTGTATGCATATAATAATTACTCTTTTTAAATTTTGCTTAATTGGATGGTCGTGGTCTTGGTGTTTGGTTTGCTAAATTCTGTAATCCTTCATTATTTTCTAAGCTTGATAACACTTCATCAAATTTAAAACCACCAATCTCAAAAGCACTTGCCCCATCATTGGCTTGACGACTTGGTTGTTGAGGTAACTGGGCTGAATGTTGAGTCACTTTAGCCGATGCACTGGCAGTATACTCACTGGCATCTGTTGATATGACACTTGTTGTATTTGAATAAATTTGATTCCCTTGATTATCCGAATAAACTGCTTCACCACCACTTTGTTCAGCACGTGCTAAAGCATCTTGTCGTGCTTGCTCTATTGATTCTTCGCGTGCTTTTTGCTCAGCGATTTCTTGCTCAGACATATCTCTAATATAAACATCTGTATTACCATCCTCATCAGTCACCATGGTAATATTTTTATATTGCAAATTATTAAAGTTGGTTGGTTCAGATGATGATGCCTCTTTATCGTAGCCATATGCAACGCCTTCTTCATCAACTTCAAAAGACTTGCTACTTCCTTGTTGGGTAAATTTTAAACGTGGCGTATTGTTTTTACTATTGACCACTTCCATCTCCAGCTGTAATGACTCACCATTAATATCAAAATTAATTGTATCACTATAGCCAATGCCTTTTTTTATTGCTGACTGTGCGATATCTTTTAACTGATCTTCATGGCCTCCCTGTATGGCTTTTAAAGATCCAAAATCAGGCTCACTATTTGTTTGTGTTTTAGATTGTAGTGGGGACAAATAAAGCTGGTTACCACCCCTCATATATTGTGGAGAGACAGTAGGTTCAATCGCATACTTTACCCAATCATTAAAACTTTTTGGAAAACTCGGATGAAAATTAGCTGTTTTTTTACTATTATTAACGATGGTTATTTGTCCGTCACCGATCATCATAATTAATGCACCTAAGTTAAACTTCAATTCATTTTCAGATACAGTCGCTTTCACTGGCATTAATAAATTACTGTAAGGTATCTCTAATTCCTTTATTGAGTCTTCATTTGTTTGTTCTGTTGAGCTTTCAGTATCGTGTGTCATATTAGAAATATGCTGTATAATTTGGTTATGTGTAACTTCATCACCCGAGGCGGAAATCGAAATCGACTTGCCGGGTGCTAATCTAATACCCTTATCTTCATCTTTACTAGCCATCAGAAACCCCAAAAAATTTCTATTCTACTTATTATACACGCAAATAAATACGAAATGTGAAATTATCATAGGTAATAAACAATAAAATTGGCATTTATCACTAAGTGATACAATTTAATAATTTACTTAAAAATAGAAATCTAACTTCTAATATTTAATCAATCTTTAAGAAACATTGCCTAGACTTATATTATCACTATACTAAACGCAATTTTTATAACCGTTTGCATTAAGCGAGGGGCATTATGGATAACGTAACATCAAGTTTGTCACACGGCTCAGAAACAAATACATCGCAACATTCACACGAAGATTACACATTATATCAAGTTTTTTTACTACCGCCGGCAAATGAAATTGCGCAACCCAGTGGTAAATTATTGATCGCGCCTGAGCAATTTTTATTGAAATGTTTGATACACGCGAAACAGCGAAACCAAATCAACCTTAGAGATGGACATCATCATTCAAAAGACTATTTTACTGATTTAAATCACGCCGAGCGTCACCGGATTCCCTATACATTACAAAGGTTAAACTCAAAGATAGAAAGTGAGCGTTATGGCATTATGAGCTTTACAGTTTACAAAGATGAACAAGTTAAAAATAAAGTATTTAATCAACGTATTGCATCAGTAAATCCTATGGTAATTACGGCTGAAAGAGTTAGAGATATTTATTACCCAGAAAATTATCAGACTGAGAAAACCGTCGATTTACACATACTAGGCCAAGTGACAACCATTAATCAAGAACACTTTTCAATTGTGCATATCGATGAAGCAATGATTAAAAAACTTACTAATGTATAGTTAAATAATATATGCCAACGTATCATCATCTACACGCACGCTTTAAGCTTATTACACTAAAAATTTCAGCTAACAATATACGCAAATGTTAAGCAACGCTTAAATATCCAAACAATATCAAGACGCGAAATTTTCACAAAGCATCACGTGTTTAGTGCAATGCTTGAAAATTAAAAATTGCAGGCTAAATTAGTTTAGGTACATAGTTAATCATCACTTAAATTCATCAATGACGCATTACCACCCGATGCGGTAGTATTCACTGATAGGGTTCTCTCATGACATAATCTTGCAAGATAATGAGGCCCTCCTGCTTTAGGACCGGTACCTGATAATCCTTCACCACCAAATGGTTGAACACCAACAACTGCACCTGTCATTGAGCGATTTACATACATATTACCTACTTTTGCTTGTGCAATAATTTTTTCAATCGTACGCTCAACGCGACTATGTATGCCTAAAGTTAATCCATAACCTGTTTGATTAATATCTGTAATAACCTGCTCTAATGCCTTAGCATCAAAACGCACAATATGTAAAAATGCACCAAAAAATTCTTGTTTCAAACAATTAATCGATGGGATCTCAAATGCGCACGGCGCAAAATAATGGCCTTTTTCATGTGAAGCATCTGTGGGGACTTGATAGAGTAGTGTGCCTTGTTGCTGCATTTCATCAAAGTGTGACTCTAGCATAGATTTTGCATCAGCATCGATGACAGGGCCCACATCTGTATCTAATAAACTGGGATCGCCTAATTTTATTTCCGCCATTGCCCCTTTTAACATGGTTATTAATTTATCTGCTATATCGCTTTGTATATAGAGTACGCGTAACGCAGAACAACGTTGGCCTGCACTACCAAAAGCAGAGATAATAACATCTTTAACTACTTGTTCCGGTAAAGCAGAAGAGTCGACAATCATAGCATTCTGGCCACCGGTTTCTGCAATCAAAGGCACAATAGCGCCAGATTTATTTGCTAAGGATTGCTGAATTAATCGTGCTGTTTGTGTTGAACCAGTAAACATCACACCTGCTGTTTGTAAATGATTCACTAAAGCTGCGCCAATGGTTTCACCATTACCGGGCAATAAATGCAAGACATCATTGGGAATACCCGCCTCGTGTAATAATTTTACCGCTTGCGCTGCAATGAGTGGTGTCTGCTCCGCGGGCTTTGCCAACACTGTATTACCTGTAACTAATGCAGCTGTTACTTGTCCAACAAAAATAGCCAAAGGGAAATTCCATGGACTAATACAAATAATGGTACCGCGACCATGTAAGCTTAAATAATTTAATTCACCAGTAGGACCTGGTAATGCTGTGGGATTATCCATCAACTCAATTGCTTGCATAGCATAATAACGACAAAAATCGATAGCTTCTCTCACTTCAGCGATTGCATCAGCATTAGTTTTTCCAGCTTCACGAATAACAAGCGCCATCAAATCTTCCATACGTGCTTCTAACAAATCAGCGGCCTTTAATAAACAATCCGCGCGTTGTCTCACAGGCGTATTACACCATGATTTAAAAGCTTTATCTGCACATGCAAATGCTGTTTCTACATCAGTAATCGTTGCTGCTGTGACATGACCTACCATATCTTCATGGTTTGTTGGTGAAGATATTTGTTTTGTCTCATGCATTTCCATTTTACCAGCAATAATTGGGGCAGCTTGAAATTGCGTTTGCTTATGTTGCATTAGTGCTCCTTGTAATTGGTATAGTTGTGCAATATCAGATAAATCAATACCACGCGCATTTTGACGAGAAACGCCATAAATATCTCGTGGCAATGGAATATATTTATTTGCTTTGTTGTTATAACTTTGTAATTTTTTTATGGGATCTTCAATTAAATTTTCTATCGGTTCGTTAGCATCAACAATGCGATTTACAAAAGAACTATTTGCACCATTTTCCAATAATCGTCTTACTAGATAGGCTAATAAATCTTCATGAGAACCAACAGGCGCATAAATACGACAAGGCACCTGACGCTTTTTTTTGTTCATCACAATTTCATCATACAAAGGTTGCCCCATACCATGTAAACATTGAAACTCAAAATCATCTCGCGAGCCCATCATTTCAAGGATAGCAGCGACAGAGTAAGCATTATGCGTAGCAAATTGTGGATAAAAAAGCGCGCCGTGAGCAATAATTTTTTTTGCGCAGGCAAGATAACTCACATCAGTTGAAACTTTTCGCGTAAAAACAGGATAACTTGCCAACCCCATTTCTTGACTCAATTTAATTTCCGAATCCCAATATGCCCCTTTTACTAAACGAATCATAATGGACTTTTGATACTTTTGTGCAAGTTCTGCTAACCAGTCAATGACATAATAAGCACGTTTTTGATAGGCTTGTACCGCTAATCCTAAACCATGCCATTGGGAAAAATCAGGATGAGAAAATAAAGCGTCAAAAATATCTAATGATAAATCTAATTTATCGGCCTCTTCAGCATCAATTGTTAAACCAATATTTTGCTCACGCGCCATATTAACTAAGGTAAAAAGTTTTGGCATCAATCTTGCAAATACATCATCATACTTTGCAAACTCATAACGTGGATGCAAGGCTGATAATTTAATTGAAATACCAGCACCTTTAACAACTCCTTTATTTTTTGCTGCTTTACCAATTGCTAAAATAGCTTTTTGATAACTTTGAAAATATCGTTCTGCATCAGCCGCTGTTCTAGCCGCTTCACCCAACATATCATACGAATAGCGATAACCTGCTTCTTCTAAGGTTTGCGCGCGCTTTAATGCTTCGGCAATATTACGTCCCATAACAAACTGCTTGCCTAAAATTTTCATTGCATAATTGACGGCTTGACGAATAACAGGCTCACCACGGCGTGCGGTGAATTTTCTCAAATTACCCCATAAATTTTTAGCGCTTAATTCATCCCAATTATAAATTTTACCTGTCAGCATCAATCCCCAAGTTGCCGCATTAACAAACATGGAATCACTTTTGCCTGAGTATGATTTCCAATCAGCTTCAGATAATTTATCTCTGATTAATTTATCTTGTGTTTCTTTATCTGGTATCCGTAATAGCGCTTCTGCTAAACACATTAACGCAATCCCTTCTTCGCTAGACAAATGATATTGATACATAAAAGCATCTAATCCCCCTTTGCCTAATCGTTTGGCACGTACAGCAACTACAAGTGCTCTAGCAGTTTGCTGAATTTTTGTTACTATTTCGGGTGGCATGGTTGCTTCAGCAATTAATGGCATTAATGCTGAAGCTTCATCTTGTCGATAAACATCTGTTATTTTTGCTCGCAACCCTGTTTGGGGCACTTTTTTTTGTTGATATATCATTTTTTTTATTGACCTTGAAAATACTAATTTTTTTTATTAACAATACGTTGGTTACAACCTAATTTTGAACATAGAGAGATAGCAATCCAGCTAAAAATAAATCCTGGGATAATTTCATATAGAGAAAAAATACCGCCTAAATAAGCCAGATGCTTCCAAACTACTACAGTGATTGCCCCCACTAAAATACCCATAACAGCAGCAAATTCAGTAATTTTCTTTTGATAAACTAACATAATAATAAGTGGACCAAAGGACGCGCCCAAACCAGCCCATGCATAACTCACTAATTTTAAAATTGTATTATTTGGTGAACTTGCAATTAACATAGCAAAAAATGCGATTGCAACTAATACAACACGATTGAACCATAATCGCTGTTTTATACTAAAACCTTTAAAGACATATCGCACCAAAACATCTTCGGCAATTGCAGAAGATGAAATCAGTAATTGAGCAGCAATAGTACTCATAATCGCAGATAGTACAGCCGCAAATAAAATACCGCTAATTGCTGGATGGAATAAACTTTTTGCTAGCGATAAAAAGACTGACTCAGGGTTGTTTAAGCCATTTAATCCGTAATAAGCACTACCTACTAAACCACAAAATACNGCACCAGCTAAACAAATAAGCATCCAAGTCATTGCAGTATTACGTGCTTTTTTCATTTGCTTTGCATCATTAATTGCCATAAAACGCACTAAAATGTGTGGCTGACCAAAATATCCCAACCCCCAACCTAATAATGAAATAATGCCAATAATACCTAAGCCATGCACTGGATTTAAAAAGTTCGCCGGCGCATTAACTGCAATCAGTTGATTATGATTCACAAAGAACGTAGCTAGCGGTACAATCAATAATGCAAATAACATCAATGTACCTTGGAAAAAATCAATCCAGCTAACCGCAATAAAACCACCTAAAAAGGTATACAAAGTAATAACGACAAAACCTATTAATAAACAATGCAGATAAGATAAATTAAAAATTGTCTGAAATAATACAGCCGCACTAACAAAGCCTGCTGCCACATAAATAGCAAAAAACAAAATAATAATACTGGTAGTAATAATCGTAATATATTTTGTCTGATGAAATGAATTTTCGATAAAGGCAGGAACCGTTGATGCGTCCCCTAAAGCCTCAGAACGTGTGCGTATTTTTTTCGCAATAAATGTCCAGTTAACATAAGCACCCAGTAATAAACCAATAGGCATCCAGATTTGATTTAATCCCTGCAAAAAAACAGCGCCAGGAAGCCCCATTAATAACCAACCACTCATGTCAGAAGCGCCAGCGCCTAATGCAACAAACCAGCTATTTAATCCTCGGCCTGCTAAAATAAAATCTTGATGGTCGCGCGTTTGCTTTGACGCAAAATAGGTGATAATAAAAATTATAAAAAAATAAACTATCAAGTCTAAAAGATAAGCATAATGTAACATAAGGTTCCTATTAATTAGTCGGCATTCAGGTATCATGAATATATTCATGATACCTTATCGATAGCTCCTGAAAAAAATCAAAGAAAAGCAGGCTAAACCTTGTTAAGAAGATTTGCTCAAATTCTTGCAGATTTAAACTAAGCAGTTTTATAACCAATGGATTGAGGGATACCCATTTGTGCTCTCGCAACAGCATCAACTTGCGCCCAATTAACAACTGTTGGTGTTTTTTGTTCTGCCATAAAGTGGTCAATCGCATCGACCCAAATTGCCTGTAAATTATCAGAATATTTATGTCGCATTTCAGATAAAGGCTTGTGAGATTCCATAACCAATTGTTTACCATCATAACCTAATTTATAAGGTTCATTGATAATTCTAACCGGCGTGCCACTGGGCACCATCGCAAATAAAGATTTAATATCCTCTGGAAACATTCGTATACAACCAGCACTCACCCGTCGCCCAACACCTGCGGGTACCGTTGTGCCATGAATTAAATAACTTGGCAAACTTAAACGCATCGCATACTGTCCTAATGGATTATTAGGTCCAGCTGGCACAACTTTAGGCAAGATTACACCATTTTGCGCCATATCTTCTGCGATAGATTTTGGCACATGCCACGCAGGATTTTTAATTTTTTGCGTGATTTTGAAAGTTCCTGTGGGTGTATCCCATCCCTGACGACCAATACCAATAGGCATTGTTATTACTTTGTCACTGTCTTTTGGATAGTAATATAATCTTAACTCAGCTAAGTTAATTACAATGCCTTTCCTTGGGGCATCAGGCAATACATAGCGTGTAGGAATGATAATTGGTGTTCCGTTAACTAAATGCACCGGATTGACCCGTGGATTCGCTTCAACAAGTTCATAGTAGCCAATATCATATTTTCTTGCCACATCAGTTAAACTTTGTCCTGATGCTAAACGGATATGCTGCACCTTACCTACGGTATCAATACCCGTAGCAGGTAAATTATAAGTCAATGCTTCCGCTGATGTAAAAATGAACACTGCAATACTTAACATTATAGAAATAATAAATTTCATCCCATTGCTCCAAAAGGAATTGCTGCTTTATAAACTTGAGACTATAATGGTATAGTTGTGTCATGTAAAGACATTAATCCACTTAAGGTATGTTTATAATGTTCATTTTATGCTCATTATAACTATTCCTTAACCCCTAAAGTCAAAACGGAGATTTTTTATGAGTAAAAAAATTACAGCAGCGGCAATGACACTTGCTGTAGCGATGAGTGTTGCAGCATGTAATGATAAAAATGCAGATTCTGATGCAACAAAAGCAACAGCGACAACGCAAAGTACATCAACAACAGCACCTGCAACAAATAATGCTGATATGCAAAATGCAGCAACTGATCAAACAACTTCATCAATGAATGATAATGCGGATACTAATAGTACTGCAGGTACTTCTGATGATAATAATACGACTTCAAATGATATGAGTGATGACACTAGCTCTGACGATAATTCAGATACGAGTAATGACTCAACTGCTGACGATAATTCAGACGAGAGTGACAGCTCAAATGCTGATGATAGTTCAGATACAAATAACGATACTAGTGCAAGTGCTGCACATAATGCACGTTATGCTGATGCTTCCTCTAGTATGAATAATCCAGGTAATGCTGAAATGCCAAATGCAAATGACACAGCATCAATGCCAAATGCAAATGATACCGCAAGTATGCCTGATGCAAATGATACCGCAACAGCGCCAAGTGATGATAGTGACAGCAACGATGATTCAAATGATGATTCTGCGGCTGATTTAAATGATTCCGATGACTCTGCTGACGACAATAGTGATGACTCAATGGATAGCAGTGATTCATCTGATGATTCAGATGACAGTGACAATATGGATTAATCAACTATCCCATATTTCACAGCCACATTAAATTCCCACGCTCTTGCGTGGGAATTTACATTCTAATATTCTTTTTCTTCTGTCATTAAAAACACCAATGCATAATGAGATTGCGGGATATTCACTGAAAAATATTAAATCAAAAATAACATAAACAAAAATAAGATGAAATTAAGCAGTGTACTTCGAGGCGAGCTAAAGTGTAATTTGAGTTGGCCGATAAGCCGGGTTCTGTCTTGGATAGTCATTCATCTTGATGCACTGTCACCAATACATTCTAGCGACCAACCCAGATTCAGCGTGGGCCACGCCATTGAACCTCTATTTGGTCTTGCTCCAGATGGGGTTTACCCTGCCACTGTTGTTACCAACAGCGCGGTGCGCTCTTACCGCACCATTTCACCCTTACCTATTCTAAAATAGGCGGTATCATTTCTGTGGCACTTTCCGTAGGTTCACACCTCCCAGGCGTTACCTGGCATCTTGCCCTGTCGGAGCCCGGACTTTCCTCTGATACTAAACGTTCATTTAAAATCAGCGACTACCTGGCCAACTCGCGAGCATTGTAACAACTTTTATGCGTTTATGTCATTAAATTTCTTTAAAAGACCAACTCTTCTTGCGCTATTCTTTGATCTATCCTTATTTCTTGCATATATTATAAAGAGTAGCCACATTTAAACAGGAAGTGAGTTATGACACGGGACGTAACTAATCAACCAAGCCCTAATCGGGACGTAACTAATCAACCAAGCCCTAATAATGACGCAACACCACATGATGGCAATGAAGATCAAAGAAGCTCTCCGAGAAAAAACCAACAAATAAACCAACTACTTAACATACAAGCAATAAAAAGTTCTGGTTCACGTAACCAAACCTTAGTCAATAAAAAGAATACGCACCAACCGTATAAGTCACCTAAAGAAAGACAATTTACAGCAATAACCCAAGATAAATATCCTGTTTTTAAGCAAATAATTATGGAGGCTCCAAGGTTTTACAAAAAATATAATCTGCAACTAGAGGAAATAAAAACTAATGTACTTGAGAGAAGTGAATTAATTACTCTAATAAAAAAAATGAGTGACGATTATTCAACGGAAAGTATCAAAGGCATATTTAATGATTACGGGATCAGCTTAATTAACCATCCCAAATTAGCCGTAGCAGATTTATTAGATTCTTCAATATATCCTTTGCTTTCAAAATCAGAAAATGAGCGGAGGTTATTATACAAAAAAATATTCCAAGAGATAATCTCTGATGATATTGAGAGTGCAAACTTACATTTTTTTCTACGCTATTTGAGTAAAAAATTAGGTTCAGAAAAGCTTAAACAAAAACTTACAAAGAAAAATTTTAGCTTTTTTAAAACATCAAGCATTGAAAGTGATCACGACACCAGTTTAATTAACCAACCAAAATTAGTCCTACAGGAACCAAAATTATCCCTACAGAATTTATTACATTCTTCAATACGTCCTTTACTTTCAGAGAAGGATCAAAGCATATTACATAAAAAAATGCTTACACAAATATTACAAAATAGTCTTGATAGCAATACCTCAATTGCTTGGCTAAAATATTTAATGAATAAGTTAAATGTAGAAAAACTTAAAGAAAAACTTAAGAAAAAGAACTTTAGCATTTTGAAATTAACAACGATTCCCAGAAATTTTTTCAGTGAAGATAAAAAATTGTATACATTACTTTCCGATGATGAAAAATCTACAATAGATCAAGAGAGAGATAAAGAGATTTTAGAAAAATATCAACCAGTTTTAACTTGGATTAAAGATGGTATTGAAGCTAAATCATTGGAAAAAGCAAAATTATTACTAAAACTGAGCGCTATGATTAAGGAAATTTCTATAAATAAAGCTCAAGAACTCATTGAAAAAGAAGAAATTGATTTTTCTCAACTTAATTTTTTATCGGTAAATACAACCGATGAGTTTCTAAAAAATCGCCTTATCTTACCTTTCCTAAAGGCTAGTAAACAACTTGAGATCATTGAGAAACAGTTGACTAACATGTCAAGCGCCACTAGAATGCGCAATAATAAGCGTCGAAGCTCATTACAGGAATTAGGAATTGAATACCCAGATTTATTGTTTATCTTAAGCAAGAGAGATGAAGACTGTGCGCAATCTATACTAAAAAACCCCATACTTTCTGAACAATTAAGCGCTGAACAAATTAAAATATTAAATGAGAAATATAAAGATAACAATGAAACAGAACATATAAACGCTCCCCCTCATTCACGAGGCAATATCGTCTAAAAATTTTACGTGTGATTAAAAGGAACATCATAAAAATTTAACATAGTATTGTTATCATCATTACGCCTGAGTTAAAACAAATGATGTCTACATAACGTGATTTATACGCAGATCATTAACTTAATTCAAATGTCGCTTATCGGGCTTAGGCGCATTATCTAACAAATTTTGTAAATTAATATCCCAACCAATACGATTCACTAAATCTGATAGACCTTTATATAAGTAATGCAAAACATTATGATTGCTGGGAAATTCAAAACCGATATTATTCGCTGAATAAATACCTAAAATAGGTAAACTCTCTTCTGGCTTTTTAATTACCGCTTTATTTGCCAATAAAGGCGTTTGCCCCCATGGATATTGCATATTGTCCATTTTGAATGGTTGTTCATAGTTTGCATTATCAAGAACTTCTTGGTGCTGAAATGCTAAGGCGGCCTGTTGCGTTGCGGTATCATAGTTTACAAAATTTGGATCGTAAGATAAAACTTGCACTAACGCCGGCCAAAAAGTTTGTACAAATTTACGTGTAAATGCCATGATAAATTGCTCATCACCTTTCGTATTTAAACGCATCATAATGCGATCTTCCTCAGGCGAATATTGGATTTGAACTTGGCTAAACTCGATGGTTTTTGGTTTCATAAAATCACGCCCATCTATAAATTGTGGTCAAGTATTAATTGATAAAGCTGTTTTTTCTTTAATCCTGTAAGTTTAGCAGCAATCTTGCTCGCTTGACTAGCTGGTAATTCTTCCATCAGTAATTTCAAGGTTGATAATGCCTGTTTTTCACTGCACACCATCGCTGTACTTTTTTCTAAAATTAAAACAATTTCACCTTTTTGTTGATTTGGATCATTTGTTGCAAATGCTAAAATCTCACTTAAAGATGCAAGTTTTATTGTCTCAAATTGTTTTGTTAACTCTCTTGCAAAACAAATACGTCTTTCCTCACCAAAAACACTGATCATATCGGCTAAACTCACCAATATACGATGTGGC
>PAMH01000014.1 GCA_002707205.1 Legionellales bacterium | reverse complement strand
GATAGAATGTCTAATGCTCTAAGTCAGCTTCAAGGCGAACGACAAAATTATTATAATGATGTTCGTGGCATACTATCTAAGATACGAAGTGTTGAAGGACTGCTTGAGTCGCCACTTGGTAAGATGATGAAACCTATTGAGGCACAACTACGAGGAGCAGGAAACAATACTGCCCTTGCTTTGACACCTCAAGCACAGTTCAGAATCAACAAGCTAAACAATGCCTTAGATGGTGTTGATGACACACCACAAGAAGTGCCTAATGTAATTGTCTTACACGGAATGGCAGGTACGGCTTAATTAAATAGAAAGGAAAAACATTCTAGATAAAAGAAAACCCCACAAGGAATTATCCTCGTGGGGTTTTTTATTGGGGGGATACTCCTGCTTTAAATTACACCACCTAGCAACAGGAGTGAAACTAGGTGGCGATTCCTATTGGAATATTTACACCACCTCTTTCTTAAAGAAGTCAAGTGTTTGTGTCTGTGGCTCTGGGTGTAAAGTCCAAGGCTTTTTCTCAGTAGACTGTGCCTTGAGTTCGCCCATAAACTTTGGATTGATAAGCTGACCAAGTATTATTCTTGCCATATTTTCGGCATTATCTTTTTCCATCATTGGAACTCTGATAACTAATTCAACTTCGCCTAACTTATCATCATTATCACCAAACTTATACTCACCAGTTTTTACTTTGACTTTGTAGTGCATATCGTGATGCCAAGTGTCTCCCATACTACTCACCCCCTTTCTCTGTTTGATATTTTATTTGATTGAATCGGATAACTTCTAAATCTTGTAGCTTTGTTAAGACTGAATAACGAAGTGATCCATCTTGTAGCTTATCAAGCCAATAAGATAGATTGACTATTCTGTGATTGAGAAGATTAAGTTCTGCATCAGTCACATACTGAACAATCCTATCTCTCGTAGGGTAGTAAGTTCTACGGATTGCCCAGTATTCTGTATGCTCATCTCTCCATTCATCTTCACAACTCATAGCAGTACCTCTACTATCATATTTTATTTGATATCTGTTGCCTATCATATAAAACCTCCTATGAATAAGAATGAATATACACAAGCACTAATAGTTAGTAGTCCTGCAAGTATGCAAGTAATAAAAATTACTTTAACCATTTTTTTCCTCCTGTTTTATGATTGATTCTCTGCCACCATCAGAATTTACAAAAGTTAATTCGATTGGTAACTCGACCTCGCCTTGACTATCACATTGTGGACAGTCGGCTTGGTCTATATCTTCACCGAGTAAATCTGTCACTCGAATGAATCCATTGCCCTCACATCTTGGGCATATTGCATTGATTAACTTACTCATATTGGTAAGTCCTGTATGATTAGCAAAGTAGTATGAGCAATAAGCCAGACTACATTACCTGTGATAATAAATTCTATCATCTTTGTTCTCCTGTTAAGTAATTGATATTATTATATTTTATTGGTAGGGCTATGTCAAGGCATAAAAAAAGAGCCAACAGTAAATACCATTGGCTCTTAATTTTTTAGGATAAAA
Source organism: Legionellales bacterium (assembly GCA_002707205.1). GTDB lineage: Bacteria > Pseudomonadota > Gammaproteobacteria > UBA1113 > UBA1113. The sequence continues at coordinate 16,048 of PAMH01000014.1, read as the reverse complement.
AGAAACATAGTGCTAATACTCCGATTATCCAAATAAAAGCACCTGTATCAAATCCACCTTTCTTATTTTTATACATAGTCATTCTTTCTGTGTCGTTATTAATTAACCTTATCGTACAGTCTGTGTCTGTATGTGTCAAGTCTTTGTGTCAGTTTGTGTTAAATAAAATACCATTGATTTTATTGGATAATCTCGGAGAATATTCTCTTAAATTATTTAATAAAAACAATGATATTTAATTGACTTAAAGTTAAAAATATAGATAATCATATTAATTAATAACTTTTATCATAGGAGATAAAAAAAATGACTAAACAAAATAACATAGTTGAAAATACTGAATTAAAAAAAGTATTAATCAATAATTTAGAGTCGCTTAATAAAGCCACTTCTCAAGCTACAATCAATGAAATGTTTGAAGCTATGAAAAAAGATCAAAACCATAAAGACTTAAAAACTTTTGATAAAGAAGTCTTTATAAAATATTGCTGGAATTTAGCTGGATATTCAGGGGAAGAAAAAACACCCCTAGGATTTGAGTTAAAAAGACGCAATCATTCTTTTGAAAAAAATGTACAAAATGCAGTTGCAATTTATCACGCATATTTAAATAAAGGTGATGAAATGAAAATTGAGTTTAAAGAAAATGTTTTTTTAGTGCCTCAAAAGTATATAGACAATTCAAAAGAAGCTCAGAAGCAACCTAATAAAAAAGTTAAGTTGCCAATAACAAAAATAAAAGAAGCTACTCAATTTGTTGTTGATGGTACGAGAAAATCAAGAACACCAAAAGTTGAGAAAACAATGTACGAAACTGTTGAAAATGCTTGTAATCTTTTCGCCCAAAGCATCTTATCAAGAAATCTTGTAAAAGATAACTTGCCAAACTATGAGGAAATATACGGCAAGTTTGATGATGATATTATCAAAATACAAGAATATCTTAATAACAGGCCACGAAAGTCATTGGGTTATTTAACCCCATATGAGATTTTTGCAGCAAAGGCTGCTTTAAAAATTTTTAGAAGTAAGACTTTTAATATGTGTAAGAAACTATCCTTAATCCAATTTGCTTTCGCAGTAATAGGCTGCAGCTTACTTATAAATTCCGCTATTGCTGCTCCCAATACTTTTCTCTATAAAAATAAACCTATTCATCCTCTGTGCCTTGCTCCTTTTTTTCCTGGGTTAGGAGATATGAATACAGCAGCTGCTCAGCAAATAAATTTAACGCGTTGTAGCATAAAGCAGCAAGGTGTATCGATTAAATTTAGTTATAACTTTTACCATTCAACGAAAAAAACAGGTAACGGTAGTTATTCATATCGCGTGCTGGGAAAAACTCAACAAGGAAGTTTTGTTGTTTTGGGTGTTGAAAATACTGGCGGTAGTGGTCAATTTGAATCTTTGTTTTTATTTCAGATTATTTATCAAGCACAAACAGCAATGTTACACATGACTCAGTATATAGACTTAGGAGACCGATGCACAGGAGGACTTAAAAATCTTATTATTAAACCTAAAAAATTAATTATTACGCAGTTTGCAGGTAAAAATGCTGGCGATTGCAGTAAAACAGTAACTAGAACTATTATGTATGTATAGTCTTAGTAGCTGTTTTTTTAGGTTAAAAGGTGTCGCACTTACGACTTGAATCCATGAGCAAATTGCTAGTTTGGCATCAGTTAAATCTCTAATCGTTTTTATATTTTCTTTCGCACTAGGCTCCATGGCAAGTTAAAGTGATTTTACTGAATAAAAAATTAGTGTAAATAAGATATTTAATTAGTATATCCCATCATTGTCACTAAATTAATACTCCAGAAAAAAGTTCCTTCGCGATCAGTTTTTTCAAAAGCTTCGATGCTGTCTGCTTTCTGTTGTTTGCTAACAAGCTTTATATTTACCATATTATTGAGCATTATATCGAAAGGCACAATTTTTTGTAACATTTTATATGAGCTTACATGGAAAGCGTTAGATATTGGCTGGTTTATAGATAAGTTAAGATCTTTAAATAACGCAGGTAGTTGTCTTCCTACGTAAGGGTTTTCAACAAGATTTTGCCAATACTTTATGATTTTATCCACTGTTGAAATATAAGGTGCTAAAATCATTGAGCCAAAATCAAGATCTGTGATACATAATCTGCCGCCAGGCTTTAAAATTCTGACCATTTCACTGAGAACTGTGGAAACATTTTTTTGACTGACGAGTAGTCTATCAGCGCGACATACATCAAAAGTATTATTTGCGAAAGGCAGTTTAGCTGCATCATATTGATAAAATTTTAGATTGGGCAAGTTATTAATTTTTTGTGCTTCAAATAAGATTTTTTGGCTTTTATCAATTGCCGTTACATTGCCTGTTTTACCAACAATTGCAGCCATCTTTGCTGCATCATAACCTAGCCCACATCCTATTTCACATACACTTTCGCCTTCTTTAAGGTTGAGGATGTTTAAAGCTTCTTCTTTAATTTGAATCATTGATGGGGCAGTATAATGAGCGTGCATTGAGTCAATAAGGAATTTACTGTGTTCACTGTCATCAAGGTTTGAGAAGTCTTTTAGAGTGAATGAGTTAGGAGATAGTTTCATTTTAATCTCAATAGCTTAGAGGTTTGTTATAATCTGCATTCTTAAAATATTGCTGATATTTTATCACTTATTGTGAAAGAAAGGTGGAAATATTGCAAAGTAAGTTCAAATAATGTACAGTATAATCTGCCCCCAAAAGAATATACCTCAAAAGGCTGAAAGTATTAAAAGAATGGAGAAGTTATGCATGCCGCAGGGACAATCTTATGTTGAAAAATTGACATGGAAACAGGCTAAGAAAAACATCACACCGATATGTCACAAGCTCGCCAAAATTATTGATGATATTAATCCAGATGATAAATATGCGTTGTATAAAATTCGTTACCCCTATGGTTCATTAATTATTAACAATGGCCATCTCAATGTTGTGACTGAGTCAGGTCGAGCTGTTTCATTAAATGATCCTTCCGTGCCAAAAGAATTACCATCTGATTTGAGTTATAGTCCAGTACCATTGGGAGTTGGCATTAATAATGGCGTAGAAGTTTTTCGTGAACTTTCAGATCGTGTATTTTCAATTGCGAGCTGGGAAAAGGGACTAGATATAGGCATTTGGGAACATATGGGATGGACAACACCGTATAATGTCTCTGCTGGTGCTCGTTCCATTTATATGATTCCTAAAATATCATTAGCATCCGGTCATAAAAGGTTAAAAAGAGACTATCGCATTACAACTCCCGCACCTAAGCAAAGCTTTTATCACTGGAAATTGTTTTCACAAATAGCAAATAGCCCAGCAATCGATATTGCTAATCGATGGCATTGTGAAATAATTTTTTTCTCAAAAAAATGGGTGGAAGCACTTGAAAAGAATGGTCAAAAAGATGATGGTAGTGGATGGTCAAGGTTACATAATTATCTTGTTGCAAAAAATCTAGAGCATTCTCTTTACGGTAGAAAACGTTCAATTTTTGAAATTGTATGGGAGATATTTTCGAGATCTTTAACGCAAAAAAGCCTTAAGCCAAACCCATATGTGATGGATACGTTAAAGCACTTAGTCTTTGTTGGAACTGGTGGATCGCCAGGTAGCGTACCTAATATGGGAGAGAGAAACTTTGCTCCTGTTGATGATATTCAAATGGCTTATTTAGAATCATATGGGATGAAAGATTATATTCCAACGATAATGGAACCTCGTTATATTAATCATGGCAAAATTGATTCAGTTTATTATTCATTACAATCGCCGACTTTATTGGAATCTGTACCAAAATCGAAAAACTTAGTAAGTATTATTGATAATGCGAGGGAACTTAAAGATCTAGCTGAGCATTTTTTATCAGAAGCATTTGAAGAACATATAAAAATTGAAAATCAACCAATTAATAAGATGATTGAAAACCTAAAATTCGAAATTTTTCATGAAGAAACTTATGCCTATGGCAGGGAAATTCGACCGAGTTATGAGATGCCAGAAGGTGATCCTCGTTTGATTCATAGTCCGATAGTGATTAAAGATAAAAAGTTTGCTGACACATCACCTTATTTGCATGGATGTATCCGAATAACAACAAAAAAAGAGCAAATATAGGTGAATCAACTATTAGCAAATTTAAGAAAAACTTATTTTGATAATGTTGCGAGCACAGTGAATTGTAATGATGTGCAATTCGTTATACTTACGCATATCTTAGATGATAGGCCAGAGTTACTTTCTGCTATTGGTAAATTGGGTGATATTTCATTATTAATTGGAATTCCGTATTCAATTAATCAAGCAACAGCTGAAAATTTAAAAAAAGAATACAAAATAGCTATGCCAACCTTAGAGCAATTATATTATTGCGACTATCTTGTAGACTTGATTTTAACCGAAAAAAAACAAAACAAGCCATTAATTATTTTAGAAATAGGTGGTTATTTTTCTAAAGTCTTACCGCAGTTGCACGAAAAGCTAGGGGTAAACTTTTTAGGTGTTATCGAAGATACTGAAGCAGGGCATCGGGAATATGCAAAAAATTCAAATAAACTGCCTTGTCCAGTAATATCCGTAGCAAGGAGTGAGCTTAAAGAAACTGAGGATTTCTTGGTGGGGGCTTCATGCTTATTCTCGACAGAAAAACTTCTACGTACTTGTGGGGCGCCAATTGAAGGTAAGCGTGCATTAGTCTTGGGATTTGGCAAGATTGGAAGAGGAATGGCTCATTCGTTGTTACGTCATCACTGTCCAGTTTCCGTGTATGACACTAACCCCATTAAAAGAATATCTGCTTTAAGTGAAGGATTTCAAACGCCAAGTAAGGAAAATGCTTTAAGAGAAGCAGAAATTATATATGGGACAACCGCAAACTTCTCTATTCAGGAAAGTGACTTTAATTTAATTAAACCTGGTGCTCTTTTGGTTAGCTGTAGCTCTAAAGATATTGAGTTTGATTTGAAATATCTTGAAAAAAACTTTAAAAGAACTCACCTTATTGAAGGTTTAGACTTTTATCAAAGTGAAGTTACAGAGTTTTATCTAGCAGCAAATGGTAAGCCAATAAACTTTCTCGATGGAGCAGTTATCGGGCCTATCTTGGCACTGGTGCAAGCGGAGATCATATTAGCAATTAAGCAAGTATATCAGCTAGAAGGTAAGAAAGGGCTATTTGAAACCAGTGAGGAGATTAGACGCCAGCTGGCTGAAAAATGGCTTGAAGTCTTCTGTGATAATAAATCAGGTCGATATAACTTAAAGATTACATAATGGTTTTTATTTATTATTCAGATAAATTAAAGCCACGGCGCTAGTAAAACAGATGACTAGGAATGACATGGCCAAAGTAATGTTTAAACCGTTATAAAGTGTAAATAAACCAAAGTTCATCGTTAATAATACCCCGAATAATGGTTGTATTACTGCACCAATTAGATTGATGATTAGTCCAGAGAATCCTGTGGCAAGACTGATACAGTCCTGTTTATTATTTTCAGCAATCACAGGGTAGCTTAATACTTGTGCACTACAACTTACGCCAAGTAGGAAAAATAAACCTGTTAAAATAAGAAGTGATGTTGAGCTTATAAAGGTAATTAGGCCAACAAAAACTGCTGATAATAAGGCGCCTACTATCATTAAATTTTGTCTATTCTTTAGTTTGTCTGAGAAAAAACCCCAAATAGGCGCCCCAATGATAATGCCTAAAAAAATTAATGAGGTAATTTCTGATGCTTTATTGTTGTTAAATCCATATTTGTTTATTAAATAAAAACTGCCCCATAACGAAGCAAGTACATAAACCCCTAAATTTAAAAATCCAGTATAAGCACCACATGTCCAATTAATTGAGTTTTTAAATATATCCTTTAAGTTACTCAGTAATAGTCTATGTGCTTGCAACTGTTCATCATAATGATCTTTAAAGCTTAAAATGCTTAATGTAATAAAGAATAAGCCTACAATGCTATTTATCCATAATCCTAACCGTAATCCGTAGGTTTCAAAAACTGCTGGAAATATTGCAGTTCCGGCAATTCCGCCCGACATTGATAGGGCAATGATTAATCCTGTTGATAAAGCATGTTTGTTTGGGAACCAAAAAATAGCAACCCTTAATGCAATTAAAAAAGCAAAACCATTAGCCATACCTGACATTATTCGATGTAACGTTATTGAAGCTAGAGAAAGGTGTAGAGCCAATAGCGATGCGCCGAGAACACTTAGTATAAAAGTGATAACCATTATTTTTTTTGTTGAAAATCTATCAATTAATAAACCGGCTGGAATTAATGTAATTGCTAAAGTTATTAAGTAACTAGATGAAATAAGGCCTAAAGTGCCAGTGGAAACATGCAAAGAAGATAATAATGTAGGGGCTAATGTATTATAAATACTAAGCTGAATCATTGAGTAAAAAAAGTATCCTATGGCTGAAATAGCAACTAAATATTTTTGCAACATTAATTCCTTTTATCAATATTCTTTATTATAACCTGAAAATTTTGAAGGAGCATACATTATGACAGTGTAAAGCTAGCTTATACAATAAGCATAATTATCCTGATTGGTATATCTCGTTATGGCTCACATGAGTAATTTTTTTCACAAAACTCTTGTTCATGTTGAACATATTTATATAATTGATTTTCTGTATCACAAAGCTCTTTTTTAAGCTTAGCAATTTTTATGATGTGTTGTTCTATTTGTTTTCTAATCTGATCAAGCTGAGTTAATGAGTTCATTATTTCCTATTTCCTTTAAAATATTATCATGAATGCTCAATGTAAAGATAATAATTATTATACGATATTATTTTTGTAAAATACGTTCTTTACTCTTGAGCGGTTCAGTTGCTTTCCCCTCACTAAGAATATTATTAAATCATACTAGATAGAAGATAATAAGCTAAAAGTTATTAAGTTAAATTAAGCTGTAAAGTTAACCTGTTAATTTAGTAGGTTAAGTTTGGGTATAAAAAAAATATTTTATAACTTGCTTGATTTTGACATTATGTCGACTTATTAAAGCAAATAATTATGAAATTTCAATAGTTATTAGGCGGTATAAATGGAAATTTATAGGATTATTTTAGGGTGAATTTATGGACGGAAATTTAGAAAAAACAATTAATGATTTTCAAAAGCTAGTTAACATTGTGCGATATTCTGATTCAAAGAAAGATGTAATCAACATAAAGTTACAGTCCAAAAAACTTTTGGAAAAGTTTGAAGTACAAAAGATTGCAATACAGCGATATGCGGATGAAAGTGTGGCTGAAATAAAGTGTTATCAAAGAATGTTACTTGAAATAGTTAGTTCAGTTAATTAAAACTCTTTAGATAAGGCTTAATAACAGCGGGCACCATCATTAAACGTTGATGTACATCTTCAGTTGTGCTTGCAATGCTACAATAAATCTCAGTAATGGTGTTAGCAAAAATATTAGGTGAAACAGTTAAATTTTCATTTTGAATTTTTTCAAATAAAAGTGACGTTATAGCTATTAATAATTCTTTGTCTAATATTTGAGAGTCATGAGTATTTAATTGTTTATAAATGTCATTAGCCTTTAACTCATTACTTAAGGTATTTATCTTTTCTGAGTCTGGATTTAGAAAAGCAGCGCCTTTTCCATTTCTCAACCATGCTTCATTAACTTTTAAGTTTTTAGCATACATTTCAAGATAGTCATCTTTAATATTTCTATCTCCACGCTCGTGCTGAGAGTAGGTGGTTCTTGGCACACCAATAAGATCAGCAAAATCATAAGCTGATTTAAAACCAGCAGCCTTCCGTGCTGCCCTTAATCTGATATGTATTTCTTTTTTTAGCATTTAATGTAACCAAGCATTAGTAAAAATAAAGCCATTGATATGTTTCAAAAGGCTTGACAATTTGAGATATAAAACTCATAATGAGGTATATGGTTCGGATGAGCGTTCTCGGCAAAGTACAACTCATCCGAAATTGCATTTGTATAGACAAATACCAGTTAATTTTAAACACTGGTTGCTGTCTATGCAAGTACTTATGAATATTGGGAAAGTATCTGCGTGGAAAAAAAGAAGGCAACTAAAACCTACATAAAGGTGCGTAAGGGCAATCGTCCTCGGTTCTACACCAATGTTTCAAATCAGCTTATACAATCTGAAGATCTAAGTTTTAGAGCTAAAGGTTTGCTGGTTTATTTTATGAGCTTATCTGAAAGTTTTTTTGTAAGCCCTGAAGTTATTGCTAATACATTTAAATTGGGCAAACATGCTTATTATCAGACGATTAATGAACTTAAAGAGCAAGGTTACCTTGAGCACTTAAAGCTTCGTGATGAGCAGGGTCGAATTATTGGCGCTGAATATGTTGTTCATGAGGAGCCAATTAACCAAATTCAAGACAGTGTGTTAAAAAATGCTTCTTGTTCACAAGATCCTAATTACCCAGTTTCGGATTATCAAGTTACTGATTATCAAGATCTTGATAATCAAGATTCAGCTTACCCAGATCGCGCTGAACAAGAACCGGAAAAACAAACGCTATATAATTATAAATATAATAAAATAAAAAATAAAAAAACTAACAACAGCAAAGATGCTGCTGATGTAATTATTCGAAATGAACTTACCCTAAATCAACTCAATGCCATTAGGCAAGAAATTAACAGCTTATCTCACATTTTACCTTACGATGAAGAAAAATTATTTAACGATATTGTTATTACCATTCTTGATCCTGATTCATTTTCCAGGTCTGAAGGAATTTTCTATAAGAAACTCAATAGTATTCTCAAAGTTATCAAACAAGGAAAATGGCAGCCACCAGCCAAGCAACTTCTAGAGCAAGAGAAGCAAAAGCAAACCAGATTAGAGCAGCTAGAACGAGAACTTTCTGAATGTGTGTTAGAAGTAGTCCATTGGCAGAAACTTAAAAAAATGCATGAAAACAAAGGAGATGAGCTTCAAATACGCAATTGTGAAGAGTTAATTACAAAATTTATAAAAATCAAAAAAACTATTGAATTAGAAATAAAAAAAGAGAGTGAAAATGAGTCAAGCCATTAGAGAAGAAATAACCATTTATGCAACCTATCTCGTTGCAAATGGCGGGTGCGCAAGTTTTGATATTACCTATTTATCCAGGGCACTAGATTTAAGTATTGCGACAATTGAGTCTTATTATTTATCTAAAGATGAAATTTTGCTTGATGTTCTTAAGCAAATTTCACTATGTACTCCGGAATGTTTTTTGAAACATATTGAATTCTGCTTGGAGGACAAACAAGTTGCACAATTGAAGAGGAAAAAACTTAAAAGAAAAATAGAAGGTTTCTTTAAATTAAATCCTTTAGGTTTAGCTTATGTTCATATTTATTGTGAACTTAATGCAGATCCAAAGTTTTCAAGATTCATTAATGTTATTGAAGAAAACTGGGCAAAAACGATTGAATTGATTTTCTATATGAACCATCAAAAAAACAGTGCGAAAAAATATTTCAACAGTTTAATTCATAGTATCTATAACTTGAAAAATAGTAAATGCTTGAATGTAACCATACATTAGGGGTGTGCAATGCTTTATATACCGAGGCGAATAGGTGAAGGAATTATGGTTGGAGATGATGTATTTATTGTATTAGATAACTTAAATATACATGGAATAAATATTGGAATTGAGGCACCAATAGAGAAGGAAATATCAAGAGTAAATAAAAAATCATGTTTTGAACGTAATAGTAATAAATATAACAAAGAAAGGTATTAGTAATGAAAATGACATTTTTTGGAGAGTACGGTACAGGCAACGGACGTAGTGATGAGATTCCATCTTCAATATTCAAAGACTACAGAGAGCTTATTTCATTGGCTAAAAAAATCATTCGTTATCAAGAACAATCAGAAAAGGGTGAAATCAAAATGAAAGATAAGTGCCTTGTACTTATTCATGTTAACCAATTTATTGAAATCTATGAAAAGACATATGGACAAGAGAAATTAATTAAAAAAGATTTTTTCACTTTGGCAAAAGACTTGATGAAAGAGCAGGAGAATACCAGTTATCAATTCAATTATGTAAGCAGGTAATTTGATGAGAAAAATAGTATTGATTATTTTTATGATATGTTCTATCAGTGTTTTAGCAGGGAATGAGCAAATTGGTCGATACATGACGGTTGCTAATAAACCCTCTAATGCACAAGTGAATCTCATGCAACAAACTCTTCAAGTGCACTTCCCAACGAATGTGCAAACAGTTGGTGATGCCATCAACTATCTACTAGCAAATAGTGGTTATGAACTTGTTAATAAGGATAAAAGAAGTTCATCTTTAAATCAGTTGATGGCAAAACCTTTACCGGTGGTTGATCGAGATCTGAGTTATATGACATTGAAACAAGCGCTGCTTACGTTAGTAGAGCCTGCTTTTTACCTGGAGGTTGACCCACTTCATAGATTAATCAATTTTGAAGTTAAGCCATCTTATCAAAAATACTACAGTAAGAAGAAAGAGGTAACCGCATGAATATGCGCCAGATAAAAAATAAGTGCATTGATATTTATAAAAGTATAGATATTAGTGTGATTTGTGATTCAAAGAAAAGGAAAGCGTTATTAATTTCAATGAGTTCAGGAATTGTCATTTTTGGCATTCTCATGTTCATTGCTTATCACCCATTTGATCAATCAGCAAAGAAAGCACCAATTAACGATGTAAAAACCATCTCAACTAAGTCGCTTGCCCAAGCAGAGTTAAGCGGCAAGCTGGACGATATTAACGCTCAGCTTGCCCGCATTAACCAATCAATGAATAATGATAAGTCTCTATCTGTATCAGATAAGACATCAATTAAAAAAGAAGTTAACCAAATATCAAATGCAATAAGTGGCCTTGCGAAAGAATCTACAGTCACTGCGATATCTAGTAATTTAGCCCAAGAGACAAATAGCTTATATCAAAAAGTAAATGATTTACAAAAAACCATGGCGTTAGTTGAGCGCCAGGTAACGCAAGGTAATTATCTTTCACCAGATAACTTACCGTTTAAAGTTGAGTCCGTGGACATTTGGAATGATACAGCTTATGCAGCTGTATTTCTAGGCAATCATACTGCGTTAATGGCACAAAATGATACCCAAATGGGTTGGTTGTTTAAATCAGTAGATTATCAACAACAGCAAGTTGTTCTAGAAAATGATAAGCAACAGCTGGTTAAAATTGACTTAAAGGCAAGGAGCTAGTCATGGAGTGGGTTGTTATTGCATTCGTGGCGATTGCGGGTACATGTGTAGGTGTTTCCCATCATGCGGAAACTGTTAAGAAAGAACAGTCAATGCAATTACAAATGCAAGCGTTGAAAGCAAAAGACAATCAAGACGCAATAGCATTAGCCGAAGCTAACAAGCCTAAACCAAGACAAGCACCTACTAATGTTGTCATTAAGGATTTAGCATGAATAAGCGTTTGTTTGCACTAATGGTGAGTATGCTAACAGCACCGGTGGTTATGGCGTTGAATATTAATAACACACCAATTAATAATGTTACTGTTCATAGCGATTCAGAGCAAAATAAATTAGCCATGAACACAGATATTAAGATTACCGAGCAACGCAATGACAATATAAAAAATGCCAAGTTATGGGGCATAACAGTTAAGGATTGGCAAAGATATCGAACATATATGCAAGAGCAGGGAAAATACTTTTATCAAGATTTGCATTTATCACCAGTGGATATACTAGCAGTAACTGCTGATTCACAATCAGAAATGAAAAGATATACAGACATTGAAGTCCAGCACGCACACGATAGAGCCGAAAAGGAATTGGCGCATAATGTGATGTTTCAGCAAGAATATAAACGCCTATACCCTAATGAGAAGCCACTTAATCCTGAGAAGATGTTGAGCTTTTTAGATGCTGATAATACTACACCGCAATCTGGCATATCATTACAGGCCAATGATGAGTTATTGCTTTTTGTACAGCAAAGTAATTTATTAAATTATAACGTTACGCATACGTTAATTAATGAGATTAAAACAACGTCTAATACAACACTATCAATTTATGTTGTTGGAAAAAATCTTACAAACTCTGACTTGCAAATATGGGCGAGTGCTAATCAAGTACCAGCAAGTTTAGTAAACACAGGGCGTATTCATATCAATCCCGCTAATAATAAATACAACCCTAAAGTTAACCATGAGCCTTTACCTTTGGTCGTGTTAAAGCGCGGCAATGTATTAAAACAGATTAAGAACATTTAAGACTATATTATGCGACGTTATAAATACATATCATTGATAACACTGATTCTAGTTCATGCAGTTAATGCAGCGACAATCAGTACCGTTAATATTAATACCCATGAAGTTAATACGCATAGCGTTAACCAAACAATAATAAACAACAGTAACTTAAGTAAAGAAGATAAAGGTATTAGCTTATTGTTACCATTAAAATCTGATTTAACTGTTGGCAATATACAAGCGCATAAGGTGAGTAGCGTTAAATATCATTTGCCTACGTCTATGTTCATTATCGGGAGTGATGCCACCTCATTACAGTGGTTGAAAGCTAATCATGAAAAGTTAAAACAAATTAATGCAATAGGTATTGTTGTGAATATTGCTAGCTTAGATGACTATCACATGATAAAAGCAGCAGCAGGTTCTTTAACTATCGCGCTCCTAAATATCGATAGTATTACCTCAGAATATGGCATTGCGCATTATCCAGTTCTCATCAACGGTGATGAGGTATCTCAGTAATGGAAGGCGTGGTTAAGACATACAAGGGCATATCGGCAACAGCTATCGAAGCAATAGGGTTATGCGTTATTGTGGTTTTGGTGGCGTGGATATTAATGACGGTTGAGCTAGTGATTAAATGGTTGCTTACGGATATTGCTACGGCCACGATGTTTGCGAAACATCTACTGTTATCACAATTAGCGTTATTGCCTAGTTCGCATTGTGATGCTAGCTACTGTCATCCATTATCAGAAATTTCAAATTGGAATCAGAGGTTAATAGAGAAAGCTCAAAATATTTCAGCTGAAATAATAAAGATATCACATAAACAAGTTAAGGTTACTCAATCTTTAAGTGCCAGCAGTCAAAAGATTGATATACCCAGCGCCATGTATTGGGTAAAGCATGGCCTAAGTCAAGCTGGCATTATCTTCTCTTTTATATGGTTAGCATTTGAAATTATCTTGACCAAATTCATGGTGATGATTTTAGCATTACCCATGCTGATATTAAGCGCATTCATGGGTTTGGTTGACGGGCTTGTGATGCGTGATATTAGGAAAATGGGCGTAGGACGTGAAAGTACATTTTTATTTCATGCCGTTAAGAAAAAGCTATATCCAACCATTTTAACATTTATTTTTATTTTTATGTTGTTACCTATGCCGATTACACCGATGTTGATTATTTTCCCATTGGCTCTGGCTATTACCATGTTAACAGCAGTGTCGGCGAGTCGATTCAAGAAATATGTATAGAGGAGCAAGAATGAAAAAAAGATACTTAGAAGTGGTTATTGTTGTTGGCTTGATAATAGCATTCTCTGTTTCATTTGCAGGTCAAGCAGAGTCCAATGCGTTACTCGCAAGAATTAATCATGAGCTAGATATAATTAAGCCGTTAATTAATCAAGCGCAAGCAGAAGCAATTAAAAATCAGCGTATTGTTTTTCATTATGATTGGCTTAGAAGTGACATCAATCACATACAGGATGGCATTAATGAAAAATTAAACCAAACCAATTTAGCGCCAAGAGTTATTCCGCCCATTAAAGGCGATTATCAGAATGCGCCAAGTATGAGGGGATTTACATCCAATGGATGATGCTTTGAAAGCATTCCAGTCAGCATCGGGGTTGTCACCAACATGGATAATCACTATGGCGAGTGCGACCTTGATCTTATCTGCATTACTTATTTATGGGGTATGTCTTTTAGTGACACTAAAGCAATCAGGACAGTTGGAGTTTCAAGACATCGTGATGGCAGTACTAAGGACAATTTTTATGTTAGGGCTAATTATAGCGTGTTTTGCAATTTAGGAGCTAAAGATGAGAAAGGTAATGAAGGCAATAAGAGTTGGCGCGTTATGGTTGCCAGCGATGTTAAGCACAAATGTATGGGCAAGTAGCAGTGCCATTTGGGATAACTCAGGTGCAGCAATAACAAACATGAGCGATTTAACGGGGGATGCTTCTAAGGGTTTTTCATGGATGTTTAAACTTGGTGCTGCGGGGCTTTGTTTAGCAGTTCTTTTGGTGGCTGGTTATCACACACTATCTGCGTTTCATGAAGCGAGAGAGAAGGGCAGTTATGTAACTTTTGCCGTATGGTTCATTATCGCTATTTTCTTGGTAGGTCTTGTTGTTGTCTTAGGCACGACTGCATTTAGTTCGGCTACAGATATTGCATCAATCGATAATGGCGGTTAAGGAGCATTGATGAGTCAGCATAATCAACTAACCCTTGTGAATCAAAAAATGCCAGTTTTTAAGGGTTGTACATTACAAGAAGTTGGCATTGTTTTCTTTTTAGCTTATGGCATTTGCTTTGTGATATTAGCGTTCTTAAGCGAGAGTGCAATGGGAACAATATTACCAGCAGTTATTTTAAATATCCTCCCCGCTATATTGCTGACATGGGTATTACTAAAAATTGTTGGTCGATTAAAAGAAGGTAAACCTTTAGGGTATGCGCAAATAAAAATTAATCTATGGTTTGCGAGGTTAGGCATTAAGAAAAATACGTACATCACAGAATCAAAGCAGTGGAGTATTGGTCGTTATGAGTAAATTATTTCCAGACAAAGGCTTCCCATTTCAATCATGGCGTGAGCAGGATAAGCAAACCACATTAATTTATATTCAATGGGGTGTGATAGCACTATCAGTTCTGATGATTATTTTTTTATGGATAGGCTGGTATCGTGCACCAAGCCATATGGTTGTCTACTTACCGCCAGATACATCACAGGCGGCACTAACGAAACCTAATACCATTCCAAAACCCTATGTCTATGCTTTTGGATTTCAAATCTGGCAAGAGATTAATTACTGGCCAAGCAATGGCGTTAAAGACTATCAGGAGAACATTAAGAAATTCTCTAGTTATTTAACGCCAAGATTCAATCAGTTACTCATTGAAGACTATAAAGCTAAACAATTAACGGGTGAGTTGAATCGCACACGAAGCATACAAGGTATAGATGGTTCTGGTTTTGATATTAAAGATATTAAAAAACTCAGCGCAAACGTATGGGAGATTGATGTGGATGCAAGGTTAACAGAAACCAGCGATGGTGTTGTTACCAAAGATATTGAAATTGAATACCCATTGAAAGTAGTTCGCATGCAGATATCACTTTCTCACAATCCTTTTGGTTTAGCGTTAGATGGTTTTGTTAGCACACCAAAAAGAATTAAAACATTAATTTAGGACAGTCATATGCTTAAGATAACCAAGAATAAATTAATACATACTGCATTTATAGTCATAATTTCAGCGCTGTGGATGTCTGTTAGAGCAAATGGTATGAATACAGATACTGAGCATGTTGTTTGGAATAAATCACCCATTCAAATGAGCTTACCTGTCGGCAAAGAGCGCATGATTACATTTCCATCACAGGTGAGTGTACAACTTGCCGACAGCGAGAATAATCTAACAACAGAAGATATTAAACTGTTAAATAATGACGATACCTTATATATAACAGCGAATCGCAGCTTCCCTAAAACGCGGCTATATGTCAAAACTGTCACCGGCATCGATAACAAGACGGGTAATATTCAATACGGTGAAACCATGCTATTAGATATCACGCCAAGTGTGTCTAATACTGATGATACGCCAATGGTTGTAGTTAATGCACAACAAACTGCACTTAACGCAAATCAAGAAAAAGAAGAGTCTATAAATAATTTTGTGTAAACGTATAGTCAGGTACACTAGGTTAACGATAGGAGAACCTGATTATGGCAGTAAAGACAAATGAA
>PAMH01000013.1 GCA_002707205.1 Legionellales bacterium | reverse complement strand
TGACGTAAAGATTTTTTAAACTCGCTTCGCTCTTTAAAAAATCCGTCACCTACCGCGGACTACGCGACTCGGCCTTCAGCCTTCCTTGTCGCGCAGCGAGTGAAACCCTATTACAAATGTTATATGGCAATCCCTCTCAAACTGTTAGTATGGGCGCAGTTTATAATGCCAATACGCTGCCGGTTTATGACGGCAAAACGCATACTTTTTATAACAGCATTCGTTCAAAAACTTTGGGAGAAACCACAAATGATAATTTCAATGAAGTGAGTTTTATTGATACTAAATTTCAAGAAAAATTATTACAACATGCGGCTAAATCTTATCTTCTCTCAGTCACGGGGGATGCTCGCATAACCACCGGTAATAATTTTAATAATCATATCGTAGGCTATCAAACCATAACTATTAATAAAGCGTATAAACATGCTGCAAAAACAGATATTTCACTTCAAGCAGGCGCGAGCAAAATAAGTATGACGCCTGATCAAATCACGCTGATAGCCGCCAAAATTAATGTGACATAAATCCCATGAAAAATACCAAGGGCTAGGCTATTACCAGTTACCTTGATTTTCCATACTTACCCACGGTTCTTGCACTGGCAAAGCATCGCCATGTTGTAACAGCTCTATGGAAATACCATCAGGCGATTTAATAAATGCCATATAACCATCTCTGGGTGGTCGATTAATAGTCACGCCATGAGCCATTAAATGAGCACAAGTTTCGTAGATATTATCAACCTGATACGCTAAATGTCCAAAATTTCGTCCACTGGTGTAATCTTCCGTGTGCCCATTGTCATCAGGCCAGTTATACGTTAACTCAAGGAGTGGCGCTTTAATTTCTTTTGCCATTGTCATATCATCGGGAGCAGCTAAAAACACCAGTGTAAAACGGCCTACTTCATTATCCATGCGATTGATTTCTATCAATCCCAATTTATTACAAAAAAAGTCCATCGTGTTAGTTAAATCTTTCACCCGAATCATGGTATGTAAGTAGCGCATTTGCCTCTCCTTTGCTGTTATTTACCAGATAACACTCAAACAACTTAATACGATGCAGCCGGTTAAGTTTCGTAAGTATACAACACATCGATGACAAATGACTAAGGTATTAAAATAGATACCGTGCTATTTTAATTCTGGACTACTATGTTGCTGCTGCTGAGAGAGTTGTTGCCTTGTTGCTTTTAAATTAAAACCTGCAGCTTTTAGCTCTTTACAAATAACACCTAGCCGTCCATCTTTTAATGCATCTAGCTCATCAGATTTAAAAGATATTGTTTCTTTATTATTCTTATCTAAAACTTTAATTAATTTTTCTGCGGCATCTTTTTTTGTCTTCCATGATGCCTTGCTCCCCTTAAAAAAACCAACCCCAAAATGATGATAGCTCTTTTGGCTATTTTTTTGTTCATTTGTGCGAAGGTTTACATAATCCGTTAATGCTTTTTTAAAGCCACCGTCGTATAACCATGCTCTATTTCGATAAGTTTTATCATCAAAAGGAAGTTTTCGAAGTTCGTCTTCTGAAAAATCAAAATTGGTTTTTTTACCGTCAAAGCTATATTTGTTAATGAACTCTAGTGAACCAATAAATTGGCCTCTAACTAAAAAACTTGTTGGTTTATTTTCAATAGACTCTTCATCTGCTAAGGAAATTTCACTGATATTTTTATCACTATCATCGTAATATTCAACGTCAAAATCAATATTGTTATATTCATTTTTTAACTCATCGTGTATATATTTATATTGTTCTTGTTTTCCCCTTGGATAAAAAGACCTAGCATAGCTAGATTGAGTAAAATCACCTTTTTTGACATTCTCTATATCAGCTTGCTCTTTAACAGCTTTAGACACAACCGTTATGTCATCCTGATAAATTTTGTCCTTAAAAACTTCAGAAATTTTTTTATTATCTCCCTCAAGATAATAACGAGCATCCATCAGTATGTTTTCTTCCGCTGGGTATAAAACTTCTTCCGCATAATCTTTTACATTTTCATGCCCAACGTAAAAAGGATCCATGGAAGTACAAACTGAAACGCTGATAGCTAATTTTTCTTCTAACTTAGATTTTATATCCTTAGTTTTAAATAAATAATTTTTATCATTTTGAATTTCTTGTAATTCATCAAGACTACAATCTTTAAGGCCTTCAAATCTAACTCTAGGGGATCTTTGCGTAAATAATATAATTTTATTATACTTTTGTTTTTTTAAGTGCTCTATTAATGAATCATTTAATTTACCGTTTTCCACAAGACAACCGTCAATATCGACAAGGGCAACTTTTTTTCTATTATCCGCCATCTTTTTTACCTTTTTATTTACTCTATACTTAACTTTTAGCAGTTTTTTCTTAAGGTTTGCTTAGTTTAATGCTTAAATTTTCTTAAAATCAAAATTTTTACGGGTCAAACATTAATACAATTTTTTAAGCACAAATACTAAAAAATTAAACCAAACACTATATCATTTCTCTCTTAAATAAGGATACAGAGCAACCGCATCATTGAAACAGCAAAAGTGCATCAGTATAATCCTTTTGATTATCTTATTTATATTTTTGTAAAACTGCCACTTGCAATATGCTTGAAGATTATGAGACATTAATGCCATATAACACATCACATTTACAGCAAACTTCGTAAATCTATTTTTCAAAATCGCTTAAGATAGATCCCAGATAAATCGGCCGTTATTGCTTTCAACATTTTTGCGCCACCGGCGCGACCGATTTTCTGAGACGTAGGCGTAAATTATATCAAGGGGTGGTTAATTTGACGGTTACCAATATTTTTATAAGTGAGCTCACTGCAGCCATATATAAGCAGGGATTTGCTTTGCGTTAATTTACTTAATCAAATGTAGGGACTGCCATAGTAAGACCACGTTGCTTATCACACAGACCGTATGATACAGCTTGTATGATATTATTTGTGTGATACAATTAGTCCGATACAGGATATGTAGTTACAGAAAAGATAAGGTAAATTTATGAGCAAGTATTTTCCTCAGGGTATTGCTAACGATGAGGCTTTTTGTAATAGGGAGAATGAAAGATCGGCTGTGAGCGCATGCATCGAAAGCCATGAGCACTTAGTATTAATTGCCCCAAGACGATATGGTAAGAGCAGCCTTATAAGCCAAGTTTTAAAAGAAAATCACTTTCCAGGTACGTGTATAGATTTATTTTTTGTGTTGTCTCAATCTGAGGTTACAAAATCTATTGCAGAAGGTGTTTCTAGAATCGTTAATGAGATAATGCCTGCCACTAAAGCTGCAGGGAAAAAAATTTTACAATCTGTTGCAACCTTAAATCCAAAGCTCACAATTAACCTGTTAGGCCAAAGAATAGAACTTAGCGCTAAGCAATCAGAAGAAAAATCCATATCTGAGCTGTTATTAGCCTTAGATGAGATAGCAAGGAAAACAAAAAAAACATGTGTTTTAGTATTAGATGAATTTCAACAGATAGGGGAGCTAAAAGAAAATCATGCAATTGAAGCAGCTATTAGGCATGCGGTAGAACGTAGTACCAATGTGAGTTATATCTTTTGCGGAAGTAAGCATCATTTGTTAAATGAAATGTTTAGCGATAAATCAAGACCGCTGTATCACCTATGTGATTTGATGATGATAAATAGGATTAGCACAGTTTCGTATCAAAATTTTCTTAATAAAATGGCTAAAAGTAAATGGAAACAGCATCTTAATGAAGATGCCTTATCAGAAATAATATATTTAACGGAAAACCACTCTTATTACATTAATGCTTTATGTCGACGTTTGTGGAGGGAAAAGCATGCGCCATTGATATCTGAGGTTAGAAAAAGTTGGAATGAATATGTAATACAGCAGGGCGCATGGATAATAGATGAACTAAGCCGTTTAACGTTAAATCGCAGGAAGGTATTAGTAACACTTGCTTCTGAAAAAACAAAAGAACCTCAAGGTGAAAGTTTTTGTAAAAAAGCAAGATTAAGTGCGTCTGGCGTTAAAAGAGCGTTAAATGATTTGATAAAATCAGATATGGTACTCAAAAGTCAAGATGGTTATTATCACATTCTTGATCCCGCCATATCATACTTTATAAGAAATAGTCATTAAGTGTGGGTAATTTGACGCTGACGAAATAAGCAATTTCTATCGCTAATAGAGAAAATTAAGCATGCGTTGCGTTGACTCATTGAATCTACCATTTAGCCATTTTTGCTAGATGCAATATCATCTCTAACAGTGTGCCATACATCACTTGCTGTTAATCTCTCTCTGTGGCAAGAAAACGCTTAACTAAATCATGACTGATTTTTTCAACATGTTCAGCAAAGTTTGAGTTTTGCGTAAGTCCTGACTTTAATACTTCATCCTGTAAATGATGGTATTTGATCATGATCAGATGGGGTTGTCGATCCTTTGGGCTATATAAATTTACTATTGGCCAAAATTTAAATGATTTTGCCCTGAACACTGACAAAATCATTAAAACCGGTTAAACTCAACATTAACTCTCACAATAACGTTGATTTAAAAATTTATGTCATTTACCAACTTACAAAATCACTTTTTAATCGCGATGCCACACTTAAAAGAAATACACTTTCATCGTGCGGTGATTTATCTTTGTGCACATAATGAAGAAGGCGCGATGGGGATGATCGTTAATCATCCATTGATCGATATTCATCTTGATGAAGTCATGCGCCAAATGGATATTAATATCGGCACACAGAAGTTAGATCATATCCCCGTATTACTTGGAGGGCCTGTACAACCAGAGCGTGGTTTTATTTTGCATCACAAACAGGGAAAATGGGAATCTAGTTTAAAAGTTAGTGATGAGATTATCATGACATCTTCCCAAGATATATTGCAATCTTTAGCGAAAAATCAAGGACCTAACAAATATCTCACATTATTGGGTTATGCCGGTTGGTCCAATGAACAACTAGAAAAAGAAATCATTGATAATGACTGGCTGGTTGCGCCGGCAAAAAGTCATATTTTATTTGACACACCATTTGAAGAACGTTGGTCACAAGCCGCTCAATCGATTGGCGTCGATATGAATAATTTATTAGATGATATTGGTCATGCTTAACGATCAAAACCTCATCGAAATTGATCCTAATCAGTCTTATAACGGTCGCCTGCTAGGGTTTGATTTTGGCGAAAAATCAATTGGCGTTGCAGTAGGCCAAACGGTTACAAAATCTGCAAAACCTTTAACCACCATTAAAGCACTGCAAGGCATACCTAACAACTGGCAAGATGTTGATACTGTCATCACAAACTGGAAACCCAGCGCACTCATTATTGGGATTCCGCTCCATATGGATGGTTCACCACAGTTTGTAACCACGCTAGCCAGAGACTTTGCGCTACAATTAAAACAACGCTACAATTTACCCGTACATGGCATTGATGAACGGCTCACCACAAAAGATGCAAAAGCGCAGCTCTTTGAGCGCGGTGGCTACAAAGCCTTAACCAAACAAAACATCGATGCCCTCTCTGCGGTATTAATTTTAGAAAGCTGGATTAACCAATACTGTGAGGATTAATGTTTACCGAGTCTTTACAATCTGATGGCATAAAATTATTTCACTTATTGGATATCGAAGGATTGCCCCTTGCTTTATTACAAAAGCTTTTAGCCCGTGCATCGCAATTTTTGGATAATCACTTAACCACTCATGAGGTAAGCCTTGCCAATAAAACTGTGATTAATTTATTTTTCGAAAATAGCACCCGTACGCGCACCACATTTGAAATGGCAGCTAAGGCATTATCAGCCAATGTAATTAACTTTAATGTAGAAACATCTGCGACCAGTAAAGGCGAAAGCCTACTCGATACGGTGTACAATCTTGAAGCCATAGGCTGCGATTTATTTATTGTGCGTCATCCTGCCGCTGGTGCTAGCGAGTTTATTGCGAAACATCTTGAAAATCGTATTCCGATTATTAATGCTGGCGACGGATGCCATGCACATCCCACCCAAGCTTTACTGGATATATTAACAATACAAAGAAAGAAAGGGCGTATTGATGGATTGCGTTATGCCATCGTTGGCGATATAAAACATTCACGAGTCGCGCGTTCACAAATTCAAGCCTTAAATATGTTAGGTGCAAGAGAAATTCGAGTTGTTGCTCCTTTAACATTATTGCCCGAAAACATTGATACTTGGGGTGCGCATGTTTATCTTGATCTTAAAAAAGCATTACATAATATTGATGTTATCATCATGCTACGCTTACAAAAAGAACGCATGCAGCAAGCACTTATTCCTAGCACTGCTGAATATTTTTCACAATATGGCCTGACGCAAAAAAAATTGATGCTTGCAAATTCAGATGCCATTGTTATGCATCCAGGGCCGATTAATCGCAATGTTGAAATTGCTTCTGATGTTGTTGATGGCAACCAATCCGTTGTTTTAAACCAAGTAAGTATGGGAAAAGCCATGCGTATGGCTATCATACAACAGCTAATCCAAGATAGGCAAACTTAATGGAACGAATCATTATCAATAATGCGCGTATACTGCACTCAGATATACAAAATAAAAAAATGCAAACTTGCTATCTTGCTGAAGGAAAATTTATTGCTTTTGATCAAGCACCAAGCGATTTTACAGCAGACAAGGTCATTGATGCCAAAGGCGCATGGATGATGCCTAGCTTAGTTGATTTATCTGTTAATCTGTTTCGAAAAGCACAAAACGACTTATTATATTTAACTAACTCATTAAAAATTGCGCAAAAGAGTGGCATCAAATTTTTATGTCAATGGCCAACAAAATCACCCGCTTTTGATAATCCCACCACGGTGAGTGCCATCAAGCAACATTATTCAACATCAGGCAATAGCCAATTGTTACCCATCGCTTCACTCACAAATGATCTTGCAGGACAACACATTGCAAACATGGCTTTACTAAAAAAAGCTGGCGCGCTTGGCTTTAGCCAAGGTGATTATCCCATTGCTGATACGCGTGTATTAATGAATGCCTTTGCCTATGCAGCCAGTTTTGATTTAACTGTTTTTATTCGCCCGATTGATCCATGGCTCAATCAAGCCGTCTCTATTCATCAAGGGGTGATTAGTGAAATGTTAGGCATTGATGGAATTGCGCGAGAAGCTGAAACCCTCGAAATTCAACGTTGTCTTACTTTAGCGAAAAAAACAGGCGTAAAATTACATTTTTCAGGTATTAGCTGCGCACAAAGTGTCGCACTAATTCGTGAAGCCAAAAATCAAGGCTTACCCATCACAGCAGATGTTGCCATTACCCATTTATTTTTGACCGAAATGGATTTAGCCAATTTTGAACCTGCATGCCACTTAATTCCCCCATTAAGACATTTAGATGATCAGCAAGCATTATTAGCAGGTATTCAAGATGGTACTATCGATATTATTGCTTCACATAATCGAAGTTGTTCACTCAATGGTAAAAGAAATCCTTTTTCTCTCACCCCCGCCGGTTACCATGGACTAGTTACGTTTCTTCCCCTATTACTCATGCTCAGTGAAAAACTTGATTGTGAATTTATGTCGATATTAAAGTGCGCATCAGCTAATGCTTATGCACTCTTGGGTACAGATGCACCACAGTTTAAGGTCAATGCCGTGGCTGATTTTGTGTTATTTAATCCAAAAAAATCTACAGAACACTCAGCATCAACTTATCAATCTCCATTTGCAAATTGGCATTTGTCAGGGGTTGTTGAACATATCTGTTTTGATGGATGTTTTTTAACTTTATAGGGGATTACCTATGATCTTCCAAGAAAAAATTACGATTGCAACAACAGGGCGTGGATTTATTCACATTACCCCACAAATCAACAAGCTTGTTAAACAAGCAAAAATAAAGCAAGGCTTGTGTCATTTGTTTATTCAACATACCAGCGCTTCTTTAATTATCACGGAAAATGCGGATACTAGTGTCAAGACAGATCTAGAAATGATAATACAACGACTAGCACCAGATGGCGATGCGGCCTATACGCATACATTTGAAGGTGAAGATGACATGTCCGCGCATATTCGAAGCATGCTGACAGATACAAGTCTAAGCATTCCGATTAATGATCATCAGTTAGCATTAGGTACTTGGCAAGGTATTTATCTTTGGGAGCATCGCTACTGCGCGCATCAGCGTCAAATCATTTGCAGTATTATTGCTTGATAGCGCCTAATCTAACCATGATTTTATAGGTAGAAAATCCGTATATAACTTTTCTTCTTCACTCCCTTTTTCAGGCATCCAATTATATTGCCATGCGGCAAGCGGTGGCAACGACATCAAAATTGACTCTGTACGCCCGCCTGATTGCAGACCAAATAATGTGCCTCGATCATAAACCAAATTAAATTCAACATATCGCCCACGCCGATAATGTTGAAAGGCAACGTGTTTATCCGTGTAAGGTATATTTTTTCTTTTTTCGACAATGGGAACATAGGCAGGTAAATAGTGATTGCCGATACTTTGCATGAAAGCAAAACACTGCTCAAAATCCCATACATTCAAATCATCAAAAAATAAACCACCGATACCGCGTGCTTCATTTCGATGTTTTAAATAAAAATATTCATCACACCATTTTTTATAACGCGCATAAATATCATCACCAAATGGCGCACAAGCTTTATGTGCTACTTGATGCCAATAAACACAATCTTCATGAAAAGCATAATATGGCGTTAAATCAAATCCTCCACCAAACCACCACACTGGCACCGCATTGGGTTTTTCTGCAATAAAAAACCTTACATTGGCATGAGATGTTGGAACAAAAGGATTACTTGGATGCATGACCAACGATAGTCCCATCGCTTTAAAACGACGGCCAGCAAGTTCTGGCCTATGCGCTGTTGCCGATGCTGGCAATTTATCACCCGATACAAAAGAATAGTTAACACCACCCTTTTCAAACACAGCGCCATTTGTTATCACTCGTGTTTTACCACCACCACCTTCTTCGCGTTGCCACGGATCTTCCTGAAAAGTTGCAGCACCATCGACTTGCATAAGCGTATCACAAATTTTACTTTGTAAGTTCTGCAAATAATCTGTTACACGTTCAATTTCATTATTTGCCATATCATCATCCCCTAAAATTTATGAAAAAACGACAAAACCATCACCGCCATTAGTCTTAGCTTCATACAATGCTTTATCTGCTTTTTTTAATAAAATATCATAAGTTTGCGTGCGTTTTGGCACCATCGCACAAGCACCAAAGGACAATGTAACGTTATTATTATCTTCATTCATCAGCAAATGTTGTGCTAAGCTTTTACGCATTGCACTTACTAGAGAAATCGCACCCTGTCTATCTGTACCGACAAATAACATTGCGAACTCATCACCACCATAACGTGATACAATATCTCCCGGTCGTCGTCCCATATGCTTAAAAATTGCGGCTAATTGCTGTAATAATAAATCACCTTTTTGCTGACCATGTATTTTATTAAACTGACTTAATGCATCAATGTCTACCATCAATAAAGTTAATGGATATTGATGACGTAACGCACGTCGCCATTCCATTTCTAATTGTTCATGAAAATAACGGTGATTAGCTAACATGGTTAATGCATCACTTTTCAGTGACTCATGTAATTTTCTTTGCTTTCTCTCAATATATTGATGTTCTAGTCGTGTTAATGCTTGTTTTAAAAAAGTTGCTCTAATATTTTTTTCCAAAAAATAATTACCGAATAAGCCTAAAATAGCAGCAGTAATATAAATATAATTATGCATTAAAATCATATAGTGATGATGTTTGTCATCAATTGAAAGTACAATATTATAAATAAAGTAAAAAATAAGCAGTAGAAAAAAACAAGCATTAAATTGTATTCTAGCAACAGTCACAATAAATAACTCAATTAATACAATACCATTGTAATATAATCCTTCAAAAGGAGCTTCTAATTTATAAGCCATCCATGTCATAGCGGAAAATAACAATGAAACAAAAACAATCAATGTTTTTTGTTCATTCCCCTTAAATGCATCAGAAAAAGCAAATACACCAATGATGATCATGACCAACATTAATAATATTGTTTGATATAATGGTAACCATTCAATTCGTGGCGCATAGAATAAATCTAATATACAGCAAACTGTTAAAAGTAAAAAACCGGCAATAACAGAACCACGCATTTGAAAAAGAAACGTACTTGAATAATGAGATTGAAATAATGGCTCTATAGATTTTGGGAAAATTAAATTCCAAGCGGGTTTTTTTAGCAACTCATTTAGAAAATCAAAGTTATGTATATTTTTTTTATTATCTATCATTCTGTAAACTATTTGGTTATAACTATTTTTAACGGTGTTTGTAATGATAATTGACTACCAACAATAAATACGCCACCGGACAGCATCGCGTGTCTAATTTCCAAGAATACACGCCATGATAATGCAATATAAAGCAATAAACCTGAACAAAATGCTAAAAAAGCAACCGTTGTAAATTTGCCTAGTGAAAGTAAACTCATAAAAACAACCAGCCAAAATAACATATGCAAAAAAGGTAAACCAAACAGCGTTATTTCGATTTTTTCTTCATCTTCGATACGCTGATAGAAAATATCTGTTTTCAAAAAAAGTCGCTTTAACATCCTAGTATCCCTTTACCAAACATGCCACCATGGCTTTTTAAATTTACTTGCGCAAGTTTTTAACTGAGAATCATAACGCCAAGAATTAACCTGAACTTTATGGGCAATATTTTCTAACCATTTTTTATTTTTATACGTGCCTTTTGCATAACCACCTATTCCTTCATGATAGGCTAAATATAAATCATAGGCATTATTTCGTGGAACGCCAGCACGACGATGTGCTTGGTAGCCATACCAACCAATAAAATCAGTTGCATCCTTAAAATTATTACGTGAAGCGCTCGTATTACCTGAATGTCGGATATAATTATCCCACGTCTCGTCAATTGCTTGTGTATAACCTTCAGCTGAGGTGGGTCGTTTCCAAGGAATAACCCATAGCAGTTTTCCTCTTGGTGGCTTAGCATTTGCATTAAAACTAGATTCTTGGAAAATAATTGCTAACTGAACACTGACCGGAACACCCCATTTATCTTGCGAGTCTTTAGCGGCCCAATACCAATTGGGGTATTGCTCAAAAATCTGACAAGCATTTAAAGCATTATCCGGTGGTGCCGTGGTACACGCGGCTAAGCATAATATAAAACAAAATAAAATATAGTTCACATAACATTTACGGCTGAACATCATATTATTCAACTGTCACTGATTTCGCTAAGTTTCTTGGCTGATCAACGTCAGTCCCTTTTATCACAGCTACATGATAAGCTAACAATTGCAACGGTATGGTATATAGAATCGGTGCAAGAACTTCATCTATTTCAGGCATGTCAAAACAAATAATACCATCCTCTGATTTTATTTTTGCATTTTCGTCTGCAAAAATAATTAACTGCCCCGCGCGTGCACGAACTTCGTGCAAATTTGATTTTAACTTTTCTAAAATCTTACCTTGGGGAGCAATTGAAATAACTGGCATGTCCTTATCGACCAGTGCTAAAGGGCCATGTTTTAACTCACCTGCCGGATAGGCTTCAGCATGAATATATGAGATTTCTTTTAACTTTAATGCACCCTCTAATGCAACAGGGTAAGATGTGCCACGCCCTAAGAATAATGCATGATGTTTTTCAGTAAATAATTTTGCTAATCCTGTGATAGCATGATCAAGTTCCAAGACTTGATTGATTTTTTTAGGCAATTTATTTAAGTGTTGAACTAACGTTCCCTCCTCCGCTAAACCATTTTTTGTACGCTTTGCCAATGCAATTGTTAATAACAATAATGCAATTAACTGCGTCGTAAATGCCTTAGTTGATGCGACACCAATTTCGACACCTGCTCTTGTCATAAATACCAAATCTGATTCTCTGACAATAGCACTTTCAGGCACATTGCAAATAGCTAGTGTTGCCAAACAATTTAATTCTTTTGCCTGCCTTAATGCAGCAAGCGTATCGGCTGTTTCACCAGATTGAGAAATGGCAATAAATAATGTTCCTGGAAAAATAACTTTTTCTCGATATCTAAATTCACTAGCAACTTCAACATGACATTGAATGCCTGCAATTTTTTCCAACCAATACTTAGCCACCATGCCCGCATGGTAACTGGTACCACAAGCTATGATCTGAACTTGTTTTACTTGTGAAAAAATTTGCTCAGCATTATTACCAAAAGCTGCCGTTAAAATATGATTATCAGAAATACGTCCTTCAAGCGTAGCCGTTATTGCTTCAGCTTGATCAAAAATTTCCTTTTGCATGAAGTGTCGATACTTTCCTTTATTGACCTGATTTTTATCTAAGTCTAGTGTATTAACTGAGCGCTCAACATTGTTAAGTTGACTATCAGTAATGATAATTTGTTTTCGGTCAATTTCAGCAATATCACCATTTTCTAAATAAATAATTTGTTGAGTAACGGGTAATAACGCAAGACTATCTGATGCAAAATAATTTTCGCCTAAACCTTTACCTATCACTAAAGGACAACCTCGACACAATCCATATAATTTATTGGGTTGTTGTTTAAGCATAACAAGTAAGGCATAAGCACCTTCAAATTCTTTAGTTGCTTTTGCTAATATTTCTTTTATCGACAATCCCTGACTGAGATAATAATGGACAAAGTGTGCAGCGACTTCTGTATCCGTTTCTGAATGAAAAACATATCCTTTGTCTAATAAAAATTGCTTAATTGCCTCATGATTTTCAATAATACCATTATGAACAATAGCAACCTTATTTTCAGACTGATGTGGATGAGCATTATTCTCATTAGGTGCGCCATGCGTTGCCCAACGTGTGTGAGAAATACCGATACTTGATTTAAGCGGCGTATCATTTAGTGCTTGTACTAAATTATTAACCTTACCAACCACGCGAAGACGCTGAATATCATCTTCCTCATTTAAAGTTGCTACACCCGCTGAATCATAACCTCGATATTCTAAACGCTTTAAACCTTCAATTAAAATAGGAATAACATTACGCTCTGCAACTGCACCAACTATTCCACACATAATTATAACTCCTTTTTCTCAGGCCGTTTCCAGCCAGGTATGGTTAACTGCTTTGCGCGTGTCAACGTTAACTTTTTCTCAGGCACATCTTTTGAAATGGTTGAGCCCGCGCCGATGGTTGAACCACGACCAATAGTCAAAGGAGCAACTAAAGCACTGTTAGAACCAATAAATACTTCATTTTCAATAATTGTTTGATGCTTATTAACACCATCATAATTACAAGTAATAACACCAGCTCCAATATTAACACTTTCGCCTAAAGTTGTATCACCAATATAGCTTAAATGACTTACTTTAGAGCCTCTCCCAATAGTAGATTTTTTAACTTCAACAAAATTTCCAATACGGCCTGTATCCTCAATCACTGTACCAGGACGAATACGTGCAAATGGTCCTACAATACAATCATTGCCAATGACAGCATCCTCAACAACGGAGTTATCTTTAATTTTGACATTATTACCGATAGTCACATTTCGTAGAATAACATTTGCGCCAATTTCACAGTGCTCGCCAATAATGACCGTACCTTCTAGCAAAGCATTAACATCAAACTCGACATCGCGCCCAACAATTAACTCGCCACGCAAATCAAAACGTGCTGCATCTCGAATGGTAACCCCGCTCGTCATTAATTTTTTTGCTTGCTTACGCTGGTAATATCGTTCGACTACATTTAGCTGCCACCTATCATTTACACCTTGAATTTCTTCAGCATCCAAACAACGAACAGCAACCACTGGGTAGTTTTGCTTTAATGCTAAGGCAGGTAAATCTGTTAAATAATATTCTTGTTGTGCATTTTTATTAGCAACACTTGGTAATAATTCATTAAAAACACTCACTGGCGCTAACATAACACCCGCATTAATTTCATTGACTTGCTTTTGTTTTTCAGTTGCATCTTTTTCTTCAACAATCGCAAAAAACTCTTTTTGTTCTGTGCGTAAAATACGGCCTAAACCTGTAGGATTACTCACCAAAGCTGTTAAGATACCCACGCCCTCCAATGGCGTTTGCTTTAACATATGTTGTAAGGTTTCAGAAGACAAACAGGGAACATCCCCCGGTAAGACTAATACACGACTATTTTTATCCACATTGGGTAATGCTTGCATAACAGCATGCCCTGTGCCTAATTGTTCTAACTGTTCAGTCCAACTAACATCAATGTTTAATTGCTCTTTGACAATATGACCACCATGTCCCACAATCACATGTATTTTACTAGGGTTGAGTGACTTAGCAGTCAGATAAATATGTTCCAATAAAGATTTATTGGCAACTTGGTGTAATACCTTAGGAAAAGCTGAGTGCATTCTCGTTCCTTGTCCAGCTGCCATTATAACGATCTCTAAACTCATAAGCTTCCTCTAAACGAAAAAAACCTGCTAAAAAATTGAGCAGGCACTTGTATAATACATTAAACTTAAATATTTACCTTTTAAAAAACGGTTTTTCTTTTTAACGCTTGAATTGCCCGTAGTTGTGCTGAGGCTCTTGCTAACTCCATTAATGCAACAGCATAATCAAGCTGGGCTTGCTTACCTTCTAATAGTTTTTGGGCTTGTTTTTTTGCTTCAAGTGCAGCGGCCTCATCTAGATCAGCAGCTCTTTCAGCAACATCCGCTAAAACAGTGATATGCTCAGGTTGTACCTCAAGAAAGCCACCTGAAATATAAAAAATTTCATCATTACCATCTTGCTTGCGTAAACGCACATATCCAGGTTTCAAACTTGTTAATAATTGCGCATGCCCAAATGAAACACCCATTTCTCCGAGTTCACCTGAAGCAAAAAGCATTTGCGCTTTACCACTAAAAATATGTGCTTCAGCACTTACAATATCCACATCTACATAAAAAGTCATGCCAGCTCTCTATAACTGTTTTGCTTTTGCGAAAGCATCATCAATTGTACCAACCATATACAAAGCTTGTTCAGGTAAGTCATCAACTTCACCATCAATAATTGCTTTAAAACCACGAATAGTTTCTTTTAATGGCACATAAACACCTGGCTGACCTGTAAAGATTTCAGCAACAAAAAATGGCTGTGATAAATAACGCTGAATTTTACGTGCACGTGTTACCGTTAACTTATCTTCTTCAGATAATTCATCCATACCTAATATTGCAATAATGTCTTTGAGTTCTTTATAACGTTGTAAGGTACGCTGAACAGCACGCGCAACATCGTAATGTTCTTGAGAAACAATCAATGGGTCTAATTGTCTTGACGTAGAGTCTAAAGGATCAATTGCTGGATAAATACCAAGCTCAGCGATTTGACGTGATAAAACAACTGTTGCATCTAAATGTGCGAAAGTGGTAGCTGGAGATGGATCAGTTAAATCATCTGCAGGCACATAAACTGCTTGAATTGATGTAATTGAACCTGTTTTTGTTGACGTAATTCGCTCTTGTAGCGCACCCATTTCTTCAGCAAGCGTTGGTTGGTAACCTACAGCAGACGGCATTCTGCCTAATAATGCTGAAACTTCTGTACCTGCCAACGTATAACGATAAATATTATCAACAAAAAATAAAACATCTCGTCCTTCATCGCGAAATTGTTCAGCCATCGTTAAACCGGTTAATGCTACGCGTAATCGGTTACCCGGTGGCTCGTTCATTTGTCCGTAAACAAGTCCTACTTTATCAAGTACATTAGACTCTTTCATCTCAAGATAGAAATCATTACCTTCTCGTGTACGCTCACCAACACCTGCAAAAACAGAATAACCACTATGCTCAATAGCAATATTTCGGATTAATTCCATCATATTTACGGTTTTACCAACGCCCGCTCCGCCAAATAAACCAACTTTACCACCTTTGGCAAATGGGCAAATTAAGTCAATAACTTTAATCCCCGTTTCTAACAACTCTTCCGTTGCTGCTTGCTCTTCAAATGCTGGTGCAGCTCTGTGAATTGGCATACGAGTATCTTCACCAATTTCACCTTGCTCATCAATAGGATTGCCTAAAACATCCATGATTCGACCTAAAACCTTTGTACCAACAGGAACTTTAATTGGGGATTTAGTATTAAGCACTTCCATACCACGAGATAAACCATCAGATACCCCCATCGCAATAGCTCTGACAACACCATCACCTAATTGTTGCTGAACTTCTAGGGTTAAATCACGCTCAGTGACAATCAATGCATCATAAATTTCAGGCACGTTATCACGCGAAAACTCAACATCAATGACTGCACCAATAATTTGTACTATCTGGCCTTTATTCATGAATAAACCTCTTTTTACAATATGTAATATCTTTGTATTAGTTGACTAAACAGCATCTGCACCAGACACAATTTCTGCAATTTCTTGCGTAATCGCAGCCTGTCTGGCTTTGTTGTAAACTAATTTTAAATCTTCAATAATTTGCCCCGCATTATCTGTCGCACTTTTCATTGCAACCATACGCGCAGCCTGCTCACTAGCAATATTTTCAATAACTGCCTGCAACACTTCTGTTTCAATATAACGTTTTAATAAAGAATCTAACAGCACCGTAGAATCAGGCTCATAAATATAATCCCAATGATGTTGCTGTTTTTCTATCGATGCAGGCACTAATGGTAATAGCTGTTGAACAACCGGCTGTTGTTTCATTGTGTTAATAAAACGATTATAACAAATATGCAAAGCATCAATTTCACCGTTATCAAAAGCATCCAACATAATTTTTACAACACCAATGACATCAGCTAAAACGGGCTCATCACCTAAATGCGTTGTGGTTGCAATAATATTACCGCCATGGCGTTTAAAAAATCCACCGGCTTTACTACCCAACAAACAAAAATCTAACGCTTTACCCTCATCTTCCCATGCTTTTGCCTGTATGAGTACTTGCTTAAATAAGTTTGTATTCAAGCCACCACACAAACCGCGATCCGTTGAAATAACAATTATGCCAACACGCTTAACTTCTCTACTGATAAGATAAGGATGGTGATATTCAGGATGTGCATTGGCCAGATGACTAATCACTTGTAGCATTTTTTCAGCATATGGACGTGAAACACTCATGCGATCTTGCGCTTTACGCATTTTACTGGCGGCAACAAGTTCCATTGCTCGGGTAATTTTTTTCGTTTTTTGAACACTCGTTATTTTAGAGCGAATTTCCTTAGCAACTGCCATACATCTACCACGCTTGTGTTTCTTTAAATGAAGTAACTAGCTGAATTAAGCCTTGCTCAATTTCTTCAGAAAAGACACATGTTTGATTTATTTTATCCATTAATGCTGCATGCGCATTAGCGGCATAATCTTGCAATCCTTGCTCAAACGCAACAATTTGATTAACGTTCACATCATCAAGATAACCATTACTCACAGCAAAAAGTGTCAACGCAATCTGTGCAACTTGCATTGGTGCATATTGTTTTTGCTTTAATACTTCAGTCATACGTTGCCCGCGTTCTAATTGTTTACGCGTTGGTTCATCTAGATCTGAGGCAAATTGTGCAAAAGCTTCAAGCTCACGAAATTGCGCTAAAGTAATACGCACATTACCCGTCAATTTTTTAATGATTTTTGTTTGTGCAGCACCACCAACTCGAGAAACAGACAAACCAGCATTAACGGCAGGTCTAACACCTGCATTGAACAAATCGGTTTCAAGGTAAATCTGCCCATCAGTGATTGAAATCACGTTAGTAGGTACAAAAGCAGAAACATCTCCCGCTTGCGTTTCAATAATTGGTAATGCTGTTAATGAACCTGTTTTACCTTTAACAGCACCATCAGTAAAGGCTTCAACATATTCAGCATTAACACGCGATGCGCGCTCTAACAAACGTGAATGTAAATAAAAAATATCACCTGGATAAGCTTCTCGACCAGGCGGGCGACGTAACAATAAAGAAACTTGACGATAAGCCCAAGCTTGCTTGGTTAAATCATCATAAACAATTAAGGCATCTTCACCGCGATCTCGAAAATACTCGCCCATGGTACAACCAACATAGGGGGCAATAAATTGTAGCGCGGCTGATTCAGACGCGCCGGCAACAACAATCGTTGTATAAGACAAAGCATCATGCTCTTCTAACTTACGCACCACAGAGGCAACTGACGATGCTTTTTGACCAATAGCAACATAAATACACTTAACACCAGTACCTTTTTGATTAATAATGGCATCAATAGCTAATGCAGTTTTACCGGTTTGTCTATCACCAATAATCAATTCTCTTTGACCTCGACCAATTGGTACCATAGTATCTAATGCTTTATAACCGGTATGCAATGGTTGCGTGACAGGTTCACGTGCAATTACGCCTGGCGCAACTTTTTCGATGGGTGAAAAATGTTCAGCAATAATTTCGCCCTTACCATCGATAGCTTGCCCTAGTGCATTTACGACACGACCCAGCAACGCTTCACCAACAGGGGTTTCTAACATACGATCAGTACACTTAACTTTATCGCCTTCACGTAAATGTTTATAGTCACCCAATACAACAGCGCCGACTGAATCACGCTCTAAATTCAAAACCACGCCAAAAACGCCACCGGGTAATTCAAGCATTTCATGTTGTTTTGCAGCATCTAAACCATGTATACGAATAATACCGTCTTTAATACTTAAAATGACGCCTTCTGTCGTACTTTCAGCACGTGGCTCATAATTTTCAATGCGTTGTTTAATTAAATCACTTATTTCAGATGGCATTATTGACATAAACTTTCCTTCAAATTCAAATGACCCGCTAATCGTTTTAAACGACCCGCAATACTTCCATCAATGATGCGATCACCCATACGAATAAAAGCACCCCCAATGAGTTTGGGATCATGTTTTTCTGTTAACTGAACGGTTGCGTTAAGTTTTTTCTCTAGCGAAATGGTTAATTTTTGCTTTTGTTTTTCAGATAATGGAAAAGCTGTATAGACCTCAGCTTCTACTATTTGCTGGTAATTATCATAGTAACTTTGAAACAAAGCATAAATTGCAGATAAGCAAAATAAACGTTTATTTGCAGCCAGAACTTTTAAAAAATTAACTTGTAAATTGTCTAACTGCCCATCACAAATCTGCATAATAATCGTTAATCGTTCGGCAGGCGTGACCGTTGGATTATAAAGAATCTCTTTAATCTTAGGTACATTTGCGACCGTATTAAGTAAATGTATTGCTTTTAACCACGCTGTCATATCACCTGACTTAGCGATTTCAAAAGCTGCCTTTGCATAAGGCCTTGCAACAACAACGGCATTATTCACTAGCAACCTCAGCAATTAATTTATCTAGTATCGCACTATTACTGGCTTCATTAACTTCATTATCAAGGACTTTACCCGCTGCCATAACTGCCAGCCCTGCAATTTCTTGTCGCAAACTTTCTCGAGCTTGGCTGCGCTCGATCACAATTTCTTCTTGTGCATGCTTGAGAATTCTTGCACTTTCTTCTCTTGCTTGTTCTTTTGATTCTTCAACCAAATGTAAAGCACGTATATTTGCATCCTCAATCAATTTTGCAGCTTGCAATTTTGCATCGCGCAAAATTTCCATTGATTTATGTTGTGCTAGTTCCAGCTCATGTTTTCCACGGTCAGCATCTGCTAAACCTTCAGCGATACGCTTTTGCCTTTCACGTAATGCTTTAGTCATTGGTGGCCAAACATACTTCATGGTAAAGATAACAAAAACTAAAAATGTTATCATTTGCCCAATTAGTGTTAAGTTAATATTCACGAGCAAACCTCTCTTTGATTATTGTCCGGCAGCTTTCTGAGCAAGATATCGAACAACAGCACCAGCAAATGGATTGGCAAAAGTAAAATATAACGCAATACCCACGCCGATCATGGTTACCGCATCTAAAAGACCTGCAACAATAAACATTTTCATTTGAAGCATTGATACCATTTCAGGTTGTCTTGCAGCGCCCTCAAGAAATTTACCACCTAATAGACCAAAACCGATCGCAGTACCTAGCGCACCTAAACCGATTAAAAGTGCAACAGCAATTACAGTCATACCTTGTACATGAGCAATTAAAGCTGCAACATCTATTAAATTATTCATTTTGCCTCCGTTTATTTACTTTTTCTATTTTTTGAAAATGACATATTTTCAAACTTGTTAATGTGCCTCATGCGCCATACTCAAATATACCACAGTCAGCATCATGAAAATAAATGCTTGTAGCGTAATAATTAAAATATGAAAAATTGCCCAAGGCGCGCCCAATAGCCACTGCGCGCCCCATGGCACTAAAGCAGCAATTAAAATAAAAATTAATTCTCCGGCATATAAATTACCAAAAAGTCGTAATGCTAGAGATACTGGTTTAGCAAGCTCGTGCACTAAACCTAAAATCAAGTTAATTGGAATAAACCAAACGCCAAACGGATGCAACAACAATTCTTTGACGTAACCCCAAGGTCCTTTAATTTTGATGTTGTAATAAAGAATCAAAGCAAATACAGTTAAAGAAAGGCCAAATGTTAAATTTAAATCTGTGGTTGGTACAATACGTAAATCATTCAAGCCTAAATAACCTGCTAATGTTGGAAATAAATCAACTGGAATTAAATCCATAAAATTCATTAAAAAAACCCAAACAAAGATTGTCAAAGCAAGTGGTGCAATTAATTTACTGCGTCCATGATAAGTGTCTTTAACTTGTTTATCGACAAAATCAACTAATACTTCAACGAGATTTTGCAATGCGCCCGGTGTCTCGGCTGTTGCTTTTCTGGCGACAAAATAAAATAAAGCGCAAAATAATACGCCCAATATTGAAGAAAAAAATAAAGTATCAACATTTAAAGACCAGAAGCTTGAGCTTCCTGCGGGATGCCAAGACAAATTTGTCAAATGGTGTTGTATATATAAGGTTGTATCTCGCTTACCAGAACTCATACTGTTGTCTTTATCCTCTTATTTGCCAGTAATGGACAAAAATACCAAATAATTTGGCTAAATATAAAACTGATGATTAACGGTAAAAAACTAAACTTAAAAACGGTTACCGCTAATAAAAACATTAAAATTGTTGCTATTATTTTTAATGCTTCCCCTAAATAAAAAAAGCGTATAATTTTACCTGCAGCTAAGGCGCCTTGTTGCCTAAACAAAAAGAAAGCAACAATTACATTTGCAACTAATGTAATTAATAAGCCATAAAGCGCAGCAAAACCTGCAGCAGCGCCTGCATAAAAAAAATACAAAATAACGGGAGCCATTCCAAGAATAGTCTGCCATTTTATTAAATTAAGTGCTTTTTTGTACAATTTGGCCTCATGTAGGTCAAATCTGTGTTGCTTACACAGTAATTGCTGCCAAGTATAAAAGTAAATGAAAATTTGTGCAAATTCTTTCTGTTAAATCAGTACAGTTCATATAAAAGCCCGCTCGAAATCACCTGAAGGTTTTAATCAACATTTTTTGTGGCTTGGCGCTCTAAGGTCGGAATAATCCGTTATTTTGCATTGAGGGTGATCAATAAATAGACAACAATATAACTCCCAGATAACAACTGTTAAAAAATACACAAAATAAGGCAAAATTTCAGGAAAAAGTTAAAAGTCGCATTTTGAGATAATATAGGTATATACTTAATTCAAATAAATAACGGAATCACAACAATGCATGAATACTCTGGGCTATTTGGCATCATTATTTTAGCTTTAGATTTATGGGCAATTATTAGTACGTTGTCTAGCCATAAATCGACTGGAAAAAAAGTTTTTTGGTGCTTAATTGTATTATTGCTCCCGATATTTGGTTTTATTATCTGGTTGTTGTTTGGCCCAAGAGCTATTCGACCGGCATAAACACAACAAATTTAAAAAGTCATCATACATGTTGCTTAAATTTTCATAATATGCGGAAATAAACCATAACCAGCGGCTGCACAAATACCCAAAAAAAGAACCCATTCCAAGGGCGTAAACACGCGGTTACCTGCCTTGACCCTTGCCCAAACATAAAGAGGCATACCAATTAAATACAAAATTGTACTTAATAACAAAAAATGTAATCCTGCAGCAAAGACTAAAAATGCAGCATAAATTGTGCCCAATAAAGCAAAAATCAGGTTTTTGTACTTAAGTTTCTTTTGACCGTAATATTCTTGCCCAAAAAAAATTAATTTTAAAGCAAATAAACCACTAAAAAAATAAGGTAATAAAATACAACTCGTTGCTAATTTTAATAAATTTAAATAAGTGCTTTCTGAAAAATATACCACAATCAAAAATAATTGAATTAATCCGTTACTTAGCCATAAAGCATTCGCAGGTGATTTATTGACGTTATTTTTTGCTAAAAAAGCGGGTAAAACATGGTCTTTAGCAGCGACTTGCGGCAGTTCTGCACAAAGTATCGTCCATCCCAACCAAGCACCTGCTAATGAGATAATTAAACCAATATTGACTAACACTGCGCCCCAATGCCCGACAACCGTAGATAAAACATAAGCCATTGAAGGATTTGACAAAGTTGATAATTGAGGCTGTCCCAAAACACCAATAGATAAGATGGTTATTAAAATATATACCGACGCAGTTACGACTAATCCAAACACTGTTGCTAACCCAACATCTTTTGCCTTTCTCGCTCGTCCTGAGACAACAACAGCACCTTCGATACCAATAAAAACCCATAAAGTGACCAACATCGTATCTTTTATTTGAGGCAAGACATGTCCAATATTTTTTCCCCAAAAATCCATCGTGAAATTATGTTCTTGGAAGGCAAATAAACAAATTA
Source organism: Legionellales bacterium (assembly GCA_002707205.1). GTDB lineage: Bacteria > Pseudomonadota > Gammaproteobacteria > UBA1113 > UBA1113. Next base: position 120,119 of record PAMH01000013.1, on the reverse strand, counting down.
CAATAAATATGATAATTGGAATTAATTTTGCAATCGTCGTAATAATATTAATAATTGCCGCTTCTTTCATACCTTTTAATATTAAAAAATGTATAGCCCAAAGAAAACAAGAAGCGGCAATCACAGACCACAGCGTATTACCAGCACCAAATTGTGGAAAAAAAAAGCCAATAGCGCTAAACATTAAAACTGCATATGATACATTTCCAATCCAAGCACTTAACCAATAACCCCAAGCAGAAATAAATCCAACAAAATGACCAAACCCTGTTTTCGCATAAGAATAAATACCACCTTTTAAGTCTGGTCTTAATGCATTTAATTGGTAAAAAGTAAAAGCCAAGCCAATCATTCCCAAAGTGGTAATTAACCATGCAATTAAGATGGCACCTGTTTGTGCAACTTGCGTAATTGTTTGTGGTAATGCAAATGCGCCGCCGCCAATGATTGAACCTACCACTATGCAAGTCAAAGAACCTAGCCCTAGTTTTTTTTGCTGTTCAGGCATTTACTACCTCATTCATAAAAATTTATATTATCTGTTTTTAGCGATATCCGAGTTCCTTTTTCACCTGCGACAATATTTGCAGCATCAGCAAGGTTACCAATAGCGGCAAAATCCCCACCCGCTTTAACAAAGTGACAAGCCGTTTCGACTTTAGGTGCCATCGAGCCATCTGCAAATTTATAAGCCTGTATGGCTTCAGGTGAGGCACTTTTGATTTTTTTGGCATTTGTCTGAGCATAATTTAATTGCACTGCATCAATATCCGTTAACATTATCAAGGCATCCGCATGAATGCCTTGCGCCAGAATATTTGAAGCGCGGTCTTTATCAACAACAGCTTCAACACCTATCAACACATCATCTTTACGCATAACAGGAATACCACCACCGCCTACACAAATTGGAATAATATTATGATCCTTGAGCAAATGATTAATCACCGGTAGTTCAACTAAAGCCTGAGGCATTGGTGATGGGACAACCCGACGATAATACTCACCATCAAGTTTCATTTGCCAACCTTTTTCTTGTTTAAGTTTATCTGCTTGCTTTTTATCATAAATTGCACCAATAAACTTACTTGGCACATCAAAAGCAGCATCGTTAGGATCAACTACTGTTTGCGTTAATAACGTCACGACCTGGCGCTGCGGTAAAATGTTTTTTAATGCTTGTTCAAATAAATAACCTATCATGCCTTCTGTTTCTGCACCCAACACATCAAGACTATAAGGACTAACAGCTTTATAAGCATCATTCTGTAACGCTAATAAACCAACTTGTGGACCATTGCCATGCGTTAAAATGACCTGATGCTGTCTTGCAACCTGCGCAATAGCCTCCGCCGCTATACGAATATTATTTTTTTGAATCGCTTCATCTAACGGTTGGCCTCGTTGTAAAATAGCGTTTCCGCCTAATGCAATCACAATTTTCATTTATGCTCCCAAGGTTGCAACCAACAACGCTTTAATGGTATGCATTCTATTTTCTGCTTGATCAAACACAATAGATGCTGTTGACTCAAATACATCGTCTGTCACTTCTAATGCTTCCAACCCATATTTTTGGAAAATATCTTCTCCAATTTTAGTTTCACGGTTATGAAAAGCGGGTAAGCAATGCATAAATTTACAGTTTTTATTATTAGATGCTTGCATGACTTCATTATTCACTTGATAATTTTTTAATAACTTAATGCGTTCTTTCCAGACAGCATCAGGCTCTCCCATAGAAACCCAAACATCTGTATAAATAAAATCACAGCCATTAACAGCCAAAGCAACATCTTCTGTCAATAAAATTTTTGCGCCACTGATATCAGCAATTTGTTGACACTGTTTGACTAATGCATTATCAGGCCACAATTGTTTAGGAGCTGCAATTCTAAAATCCATGCCCATTTTTGCTGCGCCTATCATTAAAGAATCTCCCATGTTATGACTAGCGTCACCCAAATAAGCAAATGTAATATTTTCTAATTCTGTGTGTTTGTGTTCTTTCATCGTTAACAAATCTGCAAGTATTTGTGTCGGATGATAAATATCTGTTAAACCATTCCAAACTGGCACGCCAGCATACTGTGCCAATGTTTCCATTGCTTCTTGTTTATATCCACGAAATTCAATACCATCATAAAAACGGCCTAAAACTCGTGCAGTATCTTTCATAGATTCTTTGACACCAATTTGTGTCCCTGATGGCCCTAAATAAGTGACATGTGCACCTTGATCATAAGCCGCCACTTCAAAAGCACAGCGTGTTCGAGTTGACGTTTTTTCAAAAATCAACGCAATATTTTTCCCTTTCAATTTCTGTTGTTCTGTACCCGCTTGTTTTGCCATTTTTAAATGTGCTGATAATCGTAATAAAAAATCAATTTCAGCGGATGTAAAATCAATCAAATTTTTAAAACTTCTATTTTTTAAATTAAAACTCACATGCTTCTCCTTAAATATCATCTCGCTCAATGGGACAACTCATACAACGCGCACCACCACGCCCTCGACCTAATTCTTCGCCCGGAATTGTTAATACATGAATACCTGCTTCTCGCATTTTTTCAGCTGTGTGTACATTACGCTCATAACCAATAACTACGCCTGGTCTAATAGCTAAAACATTATTCGCATCATTCCATTGCTCACGCTCTCTTTGATAAATGTTACCGCCTGTTGGAATGATTTTTAATTTATCCACCTCGAGAATTTTTGCAAGATGCTCAAATAAACTTAAATGCCCTGCTGTTATTTTTACTTTTTCTTTTTGTCCTTTTTCTAATATCCAATAACGAATGTCATCCTGAATAACCTCAGGAAAAATAGTAAAACAATCATAATCCAACATGGTCATGACGGTATCCATATGCATAGCTGAACGTGCTTTAGGCAACTCCACAGCAATAACACTTTTTATCTTACCCTGCTTAAATAAATTTTTAGCTAAACACTCCACCCCTTGTGAAGAACTTCTCTCTCCCATACCGATTAAAACATGTCCTTTACCGATAACAAGTACATCTCCGCCTTCTAATGTTGCATGATCATAATTATAATCTTGATTTCCAAACCAAAAATCAAACCGACTATTTTTAAAAAGTGGATGAAAATTATAAATAGCTCTTAGATGAACGGTTTCTCGTCTTCTAGCAGATTTTGCCATAGGGTTTACTGAAACCCCATTATAAATCCAACATGAGGTATCGCGAGTAAATAAATGATTAGGTAAAGGTGGAATAATAAAATCATGAATACTCTTCATCGCTTGCGTCATGGATGGGTATTGATTTTTAAATTCACTGACTGTGATGCCGCCCAACAAATTTTCTGCAAGCTCTATACCTGAAAGTGTCAATAAGTAAGAGCGTAATTCCTCAGCAAGTGTTGAGCCTAATCGATACTTAGTACATTGCCTATCTAACACCCATTTTTTTGCTTCAGCATTTTCAAGTGTTTCTGCTAACAGGTTTCTTAGCAATAAAACTTCAACTTGATTATCTCTTAGTACTTGCGCAAAATAATCATGCTCCTTACCTGCTTTTTCAACCCGTAAAACATCATCAAACAATAAACCTTCGCAATTAGATGGCGTCAATCGTTCAAGGCTTAGTTCAGGACGATGTAAAATAACTCGTCGTAATTGTCCTATCTCAGAACCCACATAACATTTACTCATTCTATCCTCGCTATTTTATTTTTTGTTTATAAACGCTGTAAATCCCAAGATTCAATTGCGCCAACATGACTTTTAACGTGCCGCCGACCGTGAGGTGGAAAATCTATCGCATTATAAAATTGGTAATAATGATCATGAGCTAAACATTGATCTTTTATCAATGGCCATAAGATTTGTCGCGTAAATGCCTGATCAATCCATTTTTCATGTTGATTGTTTTCTAAAACATTAAACATTTCAACCATATTTGGTAAAATCCCAGCAACACCACCCCACATGCCTGCAAGAATTAATTCACAGTGGACAATAGCATCACGCATCAAATGAAAAGGCTTTCCAGACGCTACCCATGCATCAACAGCGATTTTTTCTTGTATATTTAACCGAGAATCCGCATCGCGACAAATAAACCTTGTTACCGATTTATCATCTGAAACTAAAAAGCGCCACAATAATCTTGCATAACCTTTTTTTGGATGAGGAAATACGGCTACTTGTGCACCAAATTGCTTTAACTTTTTAATAACAACTTCTGGAACAGAATTATCTACATAAAACCTTGTGCGCCACTCAGGATAAATATAAGGTGCTATCATAGCATTTATAATGGCACCTTGCGTATATAGTGGGTCATCTCCCCATAAACTAAATGCAATGATATTTAAATCATTTTTCTGATAACCTGGTTTTATTGGTAAGTTATTTAATTTGAATTTTGTTTGAAATTTTTTTTGGAAATAATCAGTGCTTTGTTGTTCTTTTAATTGTAAACATTTTAAACCGGCCTCTTTTGCCAACTTTGTTTTATTAAGTTTTTGACAAGTTACTGCTAAATTACCTAAAAAGAGAAAATTTTCCGGTGCTAAGGTAACTGCTTTTTGTAAATAAAATAGTGCCTGACTATAATGACCTTCTTGCATATAAAAAGAACCTAAATTATGTAAAAAATCTAGATTTTCAGGCTCAAGCGTCAATGACCGCTCAAAATGCTGTTTTCCTTTTTTTACCTCACCTAAGTGATAATAACACATACCTAAAAAATGAATGGCTGTTGCGTTGTTTGGCTGTTGCGCTATTACTTGTAATAATGTTTCTTTAGCACGTTCAAATTGGTTTTCTCTAATTGCTTTTAATGCCATTTCAATAGCATCAGCAACAGTCATCTCCATATTGTTCCTTAATTATTCAATAACGTCTTTTACAAAAGTTAAAATTTATTATAATAAATTCCTTAATCGCAACTCACCGGGATAGGGGTTTAAATAAGTTTGCTCAGCAATATAATCATCAGGATGTTTTTTAAAAAAGTACTGTAATAAGGTTATAGGTACTATCAATGGAATATCTCCAGCATGATACTTATCAATAATATCTTGTAAATATTGCTTATCTCGTGAGGATATTTTTCTCTTTAGGTATCCAGCAATATGTTGAAGAACATTAGTGTTTTTCTTTTTGGTTGCACGATAATTTCTCAATCCATACATCAACAAGCTCAGATATTTTTTTGAAAAATCTTTTAAATTCACTGATTTTAAATTAGCTATCATCGTACCTAATTCACGATACAATTGTGGACTATGTGCCATAATCGTTAGCTTATGTTGTGTATGAAATTCAATAAGTTTTACTTTTGTTAAATTACTTTTTAACATTTCTTGCCAACGCCAATAAATAAAAACTCTTTCTAAAAAATTTTCACGCAACATAGGATCTTGTAAACGTCCTTCTTCTTCAATTGGCATATCAGGATATTTATCTGCTAAGGCTTTAGCAAAAATACCCTGCCCATTATAACTGGGCATACCTTTTTCTTGATAAACCTTAACCCGAAATAATCCGCAAGTTGGAGATTTTGATTTTAAGATATAACCACTAAGTTGAGTTAATGTGTTAACTGATTTATCACAATAGTTTTTCATTTTATCAGTGTGATTAATGCTAGCATCTTTTGTATTAACTAACTCAGGGTCATTAACATCCCCAATTAATCTCACTGGCGTTCGAGGTATACCTAAGCCAATGTCAACTTCAGGACAGACAGCAACAAACTCAAAATAATGTGATAATACATTGCAAATGAACGCTTCTTTTTTATGACCTGCATCAAATCGAACTTTATCACCCAATAAACATCGACTAATTCCAACCTTTATGTGCTTAGACATATTACTTTATTAACCTTTTTTATAGCCTTTCCAAATCATTTCTAACTGTACTCCCTACGCAAGATATATTAACCGCATCTTTTCGATATAAATCTTCTGGAAATATTTCACCCTGATGATATTGATAGTAAGTATCATGCGTTAAATTTTTATTTTTAATTATAGGCCAAACCATGTGAGCAAGCCATGTCTGATCTATCCATTTTTCATGAAATGGATTGTAAAACGCACTAATCATATGCTGTATATTAGGTAATACGCCTGAAGTTCCCCCCCACATACCTGCCAAAATTAACTCTGCATGCATATAGGAGTCTCGCATGATATGAAAAAGTTGGCCTGAACTTACCCAAGCATCCACAGCATTTTTTTCTCTCACATTTAATCTTGAATCACAATCTCTACAAATAAATCGCGTAACGTTTTCATCATCAGAAACCAAAAAACACCAAAAAAGTTTATGGTAATTTTTTTTTGTTTGTTTAACTGTTAAAATTTCAGCCCCATAAGTTTGTAATTTATTAATTATTTTTTGGGGGACGGAGTCATCAACATAAAAGCGTACTCTCCATTCAGGATAAATATAAGGTGCTATCATGGCATTAATAATTGCACCATGCGTATATAAAGGGTCATTACCCCATAAACTAAAACTTATAATATTCGTATCATTAGGCTGATAACCACAATGACTTTCAATATTTTTCAGTTGAAAGGTTTGATATTTTTCTTGATGTTTTAAATTTGCTTGTTGATCTTTATAAGTAAGGCATTGCAAACCTACTTCTTTAGCTTTTTTCCACTGTTTCAGCTCATAATATATTTTAGTTAATGTACCAAGATAAATAATATTCTGAGGCGATAAACAAACAGCTTGTTGCGTATATCTTAGTGCTTGTGAATACTGCTTGTGAATACAATATAAAGAACCCGTATTATGCAAAAAATCGGCCTTATTGTTAGATAGTGATAAGGATTTTTCCAGTAAGCTCAACCCCAATTCTTGTTGCGCTGACTCAAATAAACAAATACCTAGATAGTGTACAGGTACCGCTGCATCTGGATAGCTTTTTACTAATTCAGCTAATAATGACTTTGCTTTTTCAACATTACCTTGGCGGTAAGCTTTTAACGCCAAGCTAAGCTTTTTCTCATCTTGCTGCTTCATATCAAAACTCACTTAGTTAATATAGGTTATAACTTTCTTTTAAATTTACATACATTTTAAAAAACCATGCAAATATAACCCAACAAAAGCACCTAACATTGAATCAATTTTTTTTTAAAACTTTATAACTATAAATGCCTATAACTAATAGAATTAGCGTTGTTACAATAATTATTCCATAACCATATTTATCAAATAACAAATGTATGAATACTAAAGCTTTATTACCAACAAAATAACCTAAACTCAAAAAAACACTTGACCATAACAATGCACCAAAATAGGCAAAAATAGCAAACTGAAGATAAGATAATGCCATTAGCCCTGAAAAAATACCTGAAAAATGCCTCACCCCTGGAATAAAATAACCAAAAGTTAATGACCATTTACCAAACTTTTGATACCAAGCAATCATGTGTTCCCAATATTTAGTATTTAGATTAAATTTACGCATCAACATATGCAATACTGAAATATTAATTAGCTTACCAATATAAAAACTGATAGTTATTCCAGTCATAGTGCCTAATAATACACACAATATTGTTATGGGTAAGGATAAAACTTGTTGATTAATGAGTGTGCCAGCAATAATCAATAAGGTTTCATCCGGTATCGGCAAACCAATAATGCCCAATGCTAAAAAGACAAATAAGACGTATGCTCCGTGAATAGATATCCAATCAACTAAATAAACAAGAGATAATTGCATTTTATTTCCAGGCTTTTCTTTACTTAATTAATTATATGTTAAGCTTAGTTGAGTATCATTATTTTTATTTTATAGAGTATATAGTGACAAAGTATATGAATGATAATATAAACAGAAAAGAGCTAATAAACGAAGCCCATAACCTTGGTCTTTTATGTAATCAAAATTTAACCAACACTCAACTTAAAGCGCTTATTCGCTATCATAAAATTTTTACTAACAATAAAATTTTTTCATCAACTTATAACCCAACAATAAGTTATGACTTAATTAATATCTGTGTACATAATGATTTTATTTCTAATCTTGAGAGTTATGTGAATAATATTTCAGATAACAATTATCCTACTCATTTGCTATTTAGTATTATTAATCATAAAAAAGGAGCACATAGATTTCAATTTTTTATTGATAATCTTGATGATTTTAAAAATGGTGAATTACCTTATATTCCATATAAAATAAAATATGGTGATTTACTTAATACTATGTTAAGAGATTTTAAAACCCCAGAGCAATGGCTAACGTACCTTAAAAATAAACTTATTCTCAAAGAATATACTTTAGATCAAATTCATCAATTATCTTCGTCAAATGATACATCTAGCTTGAAACAATTTCAATCAAAGTTCATCGAGCAATTTAAATCACAATCCCTCGCTAACTCAACAGCATATAAAATGATAAAAATTTTTTATCACCATGATAGTCTTAAAGCATTTGGATTTACAAATCAACAAATTATAAATATAGCTAAAATAAACTTTGGTCAAAAAATATTATCTTTTATTAACATCAATATCTTAAAATTTAAAAATTTTAACCTATCATGCGATGACATCTATAAAATAGCTGATACAACAAACAAAAAACTAGGCACTAAGAAAGTTGCCTTTATTGTCAATTACATTGATCAAAAGGTAGACACTATCCCAAACGATTTTAAAAATTGTGCGGTTGTAAGTGAATTAGTTGATAAAATCAATAAACAAAGGGTTGAAACTACAGAAACAGTAACAAGTCCCCCGAATAAAAAAAGAAAATTAAATCATGGCGATGTTAGTAAAATTGATGATAATCCTGTTCATTCACCAATGACCGAGACTATCTACAATACGGCCACTTCGGAAAATATTACGCACGATACCACTGATGTATCTCCATTAAACAATGCTTCTACAGTTGATACAGATAACCCTGGCTATACTACACTACCGTCTGGTTTTTTTACAACACTGTTTAGTTTGTTTAACAAAAACACTTCAGATTCTGATCAGGAGAAAAAAGATAATCTTCTTTTGAAAGAAGAAAACTTCAATATATTTAATTTATAAAAATATTAAAGTTTAATAATAATATTATTTATCATGCAATAAATTTGTAACTTATCTTCGAATTATCAATGATGAATGCTAAATATCCAAATAAATTTAAAGCGTAAGCTTATGCTTATTAGTAACTTTAAGCATTCTAAGCTAAAGAAAATCCGTACTTGTAAACTGAAAAATATTCAAGTACGGAAAAATTTAAAAATAAAGACTAACTGAGTCTCTTACTGTATATGCGATAAAATTTTCTCAAGCTCAGTAAGATTTTTATAATTAAAAATTATTTTTCCTTTTCCATTCGCATTATATTGTATCTTAACTTTAGTACCGACTTTTTCAGTTAATACTTTTTGTAAATTTAACACATCTGGATCAATTGCTTTTTCGACGTTTATTTTGGCAGTTGGCGATTGTATTTTTTTTACTAATACTTCGGTTTCTCTTACCGATAAACCATGACTGATAACCTGAGTTGCTGCCTCAACTTGTTGTTCATTTTTTAAAGCAAGTAAAACTTTTGCATGTCCAAACTCGATATCACCATGCTCTAACATTGTTAACACGTCAACATGCAATGTTAACAAACGCAATAAATTCGAAATCGTACCCCGTGGCTTGCCTAAAGTATCAGCCACTTCTTGATGTGTTAATTTACAATCACTCACTAAACGTTGAATAGCGATGGCTTCCTCAACAACATTGAGATTTTCTCGCTGCATATTTTCAATCAAAGCAAAAGCCATGGTTACTTCATCAGAAACATCTCGCACAATAGCTGGAATTTCTTTTAACTCAGCTATTTTTGCTGCACGCCATCGTCTTTCACCTGCAATAATTTCATATTGCTTGTTAGTAATTGCTCGTACAACTATAGGCTGCAATAAGCCTTGTTTTTTAATTGAATTTGCAAGTTCTTCTAAAGCCTCAAGATTAAGATCTTTTCTCGGTTGATATTTACCTGACTTTAACTTATCAAGTGCAATGTATTTAATTTGAAAGCCATGTTCTTTTTGTTGAGTCTTTTTTTTATCTGTTGCCTCATTACTTGCAAACTCAGCTAGTGATTCAGGGCTAATACTTAATAAATCACTTAAATTTTTACCTAAACCGCGTCTTTTTCCTGCCATAGTATTCTCCCTTTTTAGACTTACGCCATTTCAGTTTTTTTCAGTTGCTTGGCATGTTTCTTTTCACGATTAAGTAATTCGCCAGCTAAAATTAAATATGCCTGCGCGCCTTGGGATTTTTTATCATAATGCAACACAGGTAAACCAAAACTCGGTGCTTCAGCAACACGTACGTTACGAGGAATTGCTGTTTTAAATAATTTATCACCAAAGTGCGCAATTAGCTGTTCAGTGACATCTTTTGTTAATAAACTACGTGTGTCATACATGGTGCGTAACACACCCTCTACCTGTAATGAGGCATTTATGGTATGTCGTATTTGTTCAATGGTATCTAATAAACTAGATAAACCTTCAAGCGCATAATATTCGCATTGCATTGTGATAATAACACTGTCAGCAGCAGCTAACGCATTAACGGTTAACATATTTAATGAAGGCGGACAATCTATTAAAATATAATCATATGTCTCTTTTATTTGCGCTAAAGCATTTTTTAAACAAAATTCCCGCTGTTCTCGTTTTAATAATGCCACTTCAGCACGCGTTAAATCACCATTGCCAGGTAATACATCAAAACCTAATTCTTTTTGTTTGACAATTGCAGATTGAATATCAACTTCGTTTAATAAAACCTCGGTTATACCTTGAGTTATTTCATTTTTGTTTACCCCGCAACCCATAGTTGCATTACCTTGAGGATCTAAATCAATAATCAGTAGTTTTTTCTTTGCTGCAGCTAATGATGCCGTTAAATTTACACAGGTGGTTGTTTTACCAACCCCGCCTTTTTGATTTGCAATCGCAATAATTTTACTCACGGCTTAATATCCTCAAACACTGTTTTTCTGAAGTAATACAAGATGTCTTTGCGCCTCAACGCCAGGCACATCACATGCAATAACGCGCGATAAATTAACTTTATCTTTTACTGCATCAATTTCATCCTGTGGGTAAATACCTTTCATCGCTAAAAAATAACCCTCATTATCAACCAAATGTGAGGTATATTCTACCATTAGTTGTAATGAACTAAAGGCTCTTGAAATAATTACATCAAATTTAATATCAGACTGATATTTTTCTGCGCGGCTATTAATGACAACAACATTTTTTAATGAAAGCTTATGACAAACATGATTTAAAAAACTTGTTCTTTTTTGCGCGCTATCGAGTAAGTAATAAGTACGACTTGGATCAGCCATAGCTAATACCATTCCAGGCAAACCGGCACCTGTGCCTATATCAATAATGCGTTGTCCGGTTAGATAGGGTAAAACACTTAAACTATCCAGCAAATGTAACATTACCATTTGGGTTAAATCTGTTATGGCTGTCAAATTATGTGTTTTATTCCATTTAACCATTAATGATAAGTAATCAAGCATTTGTTGGCTAATAACAGAATCTAAGGAAATACCTAGGGTTGATGCGCCGTTTATTAACGTATTATCAAGCGATGTGTTCATAACCATACTTTTTCAAGTGAACCAATAATAATGAAATTGCAGCTGGTGTAACGCCAGGAATCCTTGCAGCTTGTCCGATAGATGTTGGTTTTGCATTAATTAACTTTTCACGCACCTCATTTGATAATCCTTTAACTTGTAAGTAATTGAAGGTATCTGGTAACAGCGTTTGCTCATGTTTTTGGCGTTTTAAAATTTCACTTTTTTGTTTTTGAATATAACCATCATATTTTGCTTGAATTTCAATTTGCTCACGTACCAATTGGCATTCAGGGAAAGGTCCTAAACTTGAAATACTGGCAATTTCAGCAAAATTAAGTTCTGGCCTTTTTAATAAATCATGTGCATTTAATTCTTTATTAAACCCATTGGTTAATTTAGGCGATAAAACTTTAGCAGCTTCACTATCAGGTTGAATCCATAAGGCTTTTAAGCGCTGTTGCTCTGCTGATATTGATTGATATTTTTTATTGAAAAATATCCATTGTTCATCAGGCACTAAACTTAAGGCACGACCTTGTTCCGTTAAACGCAGATCTGCATTATCCTCTCTTAATAACAGACGATACTCAGCTCGGCTGGTAAACATACGATAAGGCTCTAACGTCCCTAAAGTCGTTAAATCATCAATCAACACACCAATGTAGGCCTGATCACGCGTTGGAGACCATGCAGGTAAATTATGCGCCTGTCTTGCTGCATTTAATCCAGCAATCAAACCTTGAGCAGCAGCCTCTTCATAGCCTGTCGTTCCATTAATTTGACCCGCAAAAAATAAACCTTGAATAAACTGTGTTTCTAAGGATGTTTTTAAATCTCGTGGATCAAAAAAGTCATATTCAATCGCATAACCTGGCCTGGTGATATGTGCATTTTCAAATCCTTGCATCGAGCGAACAAAAGCAACCTGTGCTTCAAAAGGTAAACTGGTTGAAATACCGTTAGGATAGACTTCATTTACCGTTAATCCTTCAGGCTCAATAAAAATTTGGTGCGATTGTTTATCCGAAAAGCGTACAACTTTATCTTCAATCGAAGGACAATATCTTGGACCAACGCCCTCTATCACCCCCGTATACATCGGTGAATGTTTGAGTGCTGAACGAATAATGGTATGTGTTTTTTCATTAGTATGCGTAATATGGCAAGCCACTTGCTGAGGATGATCTTCAGGTTTACCCATAAAGGAAAAAATTGGTGTTGGTGTATCGCCGGGCTGTGCTTGTAATAAATCATAATTAATCGTGCGGCTATCTATTCTTGGTGGCGTACCTGTTTTAAGTCTCGCCACACGAAAAGGTAATGCTCTTAATCTTTTTGATAACGCATTAGCAGGCGGATCACCAGCACGCCCCCCTTGATAATTTGATAAACCAATGTGTATTTGTCCACCCAAAAAGGTACCTACAGTTAATACAACTGTTTTTGCATGAAAGGTTAAGCCCATTTGCGTGACAACGCCTTTAACTTGATGATTTTCAATAATTAAATCATCAACACCTTGTTGAAATAATGATAAATTTTCCTGATTTTCAACAGCTTGACGAATAAAGCTCCGATATAAAGCCCTATCCGCTTGTGCTCTTGTTGCACGTACAGCAGGCCCTTTGCTCGCATTCAAAGTACGAAATTGGATACCAGCACTGTCAGCAGCTTTAGCCATAATACCGCCAAGTGCATCAATTTCTTTCACTAAATGCCCTTTACCAATACCACCAATAGCAGGATTACATGACATTTGACCAATCGTTTCGATATTATGTGTCAATAATAATGTTTCTGCACCCGTTCTAGCTGCCGCCAATGCAGCTTCGGTGCCGGCATGGCCGCCACCGACAACAATGACATCATATTGCTGATTAAAGTCCATATTTTTACCTAAATGGATAAAATTTTGGCTAATTATACGACAATTTAAAGAATTTAAAAAGATAATTCTTGAATGTTTTTTAAACAATTTTTAAGGTGAGTATTTTTTTACGTGTTTGATAATTTTAGAACAATTTTGAAAATTTAAGGTGTATTTACTGTTAACTTACTGATTTTATTTACCAATACAAAAACTGGAGAATATTTTACCTAATAACTCATCTGAAGTAATTTGCCCTATTATTTCTCCAAGAAAAGATTGCACCTCACGCAAATCTTCTGCTAATAATTCACCTGCTTGCTGTTGATAAAATTGTATCTTTGCGCGATCGAAACCATTCTTAGCTTTTTCAATAGCAGTAATATGTCTTCTACGAGCAATAAAACTACCGCTGACTTCTTGTTGACCACCCACAGTTTTTAATATTTCTTGACGCAATAAATCAATGCCTTCACCAGTTTTAGCGGATAAATAAATTAATAAATTTTGTTTTTGAGCGCTCACTTGTGCTTGTTCCAAGCTTAAATCAATTTTATTACATACAACGATAATTTTTTTATCTGTAAATAATCCTGTTTGTAAGTAATGCGCCAAAATTTCATTGATTTGACGCCCTGCATATTCATTACCATCAAAAACAAATAATACTAAATCAGCAAGCGTTATTTGCTTTTCTGCCCGTTTGATACCTTCTTTTTCTACAATATCATCACTATCTCTTAAACCGGCTGTATCATAAATATGCGCAGGCACGCCATCAATGGAGATATATTCTTTTAAAATATCTCGTGTTGTTCCAGGAATATTCGTCACAATAGCACTATCTTTACCGCTTAATAAATTCAGTAAACTTGATTTACCGGCGTTAGGTTTACCTGCAATGACAATATTAATGCCTTCTTGTAGCAAAGCTCCCTGTTTAACTTCTTTTAGCAGTGTATTTAAATCAACTTCAATTTCATTTAGCTTGTCTGTGACAACTTTATCGCTTAAAAAATCAATTTCTTCTTCAGGAAAATCTATCGCTGCCTCAACATACATTCTTAAATATAAAACTTTATCTACCAGTGAATGAATACGTTCTGAAAAAACCCCTTGTAATGAATTGATTGCTGAACGTGCAGCTTGTTCTGAGGCTGAGTTAATTAAATCAGCAATCGCCTCTGCCTGTGCTAAATCAATTTTATCATTAAGAAATGCGCGCTCACTAAATTCTCCTGGATTTGCTAATCTTGCCCCTAATGAAAGAATCTCATTGACTAATAAACTTAAAACAACTGGCCCACCATGACCTTGAAATTCAACAACATCTTCACCAGTAAATGAATGTGGATTAGGAAAAAATATAAGCAATCCTTTATCAATAACTTGCTGGCAGTTATCTTTAAAAGATAAATACTCGGCATAACGAGGTGGTGGTAATTTACCTGTAATTTTTTCTGCGATATGTTTTGCTAATTTACCAGAAACCCTGACAATACCGACACCACCATATCCAGGTGGTGTCGCAATGGCTACAATAGTCTCATCGGTTGATAGTTGCATTTAGGCTTTACTTTTTGCTTTTTTCTTATACTTCATTTTTGCATCATGTTTATCAATTGTTTTCATGATGTAGTACTGCTGTGCAATTGAATAAACACTATTGACCAACCAGTATAAAACCAAACCAGCAGGGAAGTTCATAAATACAAACGTTAAAAATACTGGCATTAGCATCATTAATTTTGCCTGAGTTGGATCTGGTGGTGGCGGGTTCAATTTTTGTTGAACAAACATTGCTAATCCATTGAGAATAGGTAAAACATAATACGGATCTTTTATCGCTAAATCTTGAATCCATAAAATAAAAGGTGCTTGTCGTAATTGAACACTTTCAACTAGCACCCAATATAATGCAATAAAAACTGGAATTTGAATTAGAATAGGCAAACAACCTGTTAATGGATTCGCTTTTTCTTTACGATACAATTCCATAGTCGCTTGTGTTAATTTTTGTTTATCGTCAGCATACCTTTCCTGTAGCTGTTTTATTTTAGGCTGTAAAATACGCATTTTAGCCATTGATCGATAACTCGTTGCAGAAAGTTTATAAAATAGTGTTTTGATAATAATAGTCACTAAAATAATGGACCATCCCCAGTTACCTACCACTAAATAAATCTTTTGCATTAACCAAAAAATAATCACTGAAATAAACCATAAGAATCCATAATCAATGGTAAGTTCTAAATGTGGAGCAAGTGCTTTTAAGTTACTTGCAATTTCTGGCCCAACGTAAAGTGCTGTCGATAACTGCTGTTCTTGACCTGGATTAATCGTATATTGTTGCCCTTTCACACCAATGGTATACAAACCATTATCGGATACATTTGAATAATACTGATTACGTTGATTCGATGCAGGTATCCATGCGCTTAAAAAGTAATGCTGTTGCATGGCAATCCAACCACCCTCACTGGATGTATTCACGGGTTCTTTTGTCATTTTTTTAAAACTGACTTTATTATAGGCATCATCACTGGTTGAATAAGAAGCACCAAAAAATGAGGATATATGAAAAAATCCTTTCTTAGCAGGCGGGTTATCTGCACGGGTTAATAAGGTGTGTAAATTTCCATTCCATGCAGTTTCACTGGTATTTTTTATAGCATAGTTAACACCAACATCATATTTTCCTTGATAAAAAGTATAACTTTTATCAATGATCAAGCCGTTATCACTTCGACCTACTAAATGTACAATTAACTTAGAATCACCTTGCTGCAAGGTATAATTAACTTTAGGTGATGTAAATACTATATTTTGCGTACTTTGTCCCGAATTCGAAACTAACATACTTTTTGCTAAATATTCAGTATTGTTATGAGTATTCATCATAACAATAGGTTTTGTAGATTTAGCTGAAATAGAATATTTTAATAAACTCGCGTAGACAATATCCCCGCCTTTAGGGTTAATTTTAATGTCTAAAACATCTGTTTTCACATGTATTAAAGGTAAATTTTTATCGGTACTTTCGATATTATTTGCAATTATGGCATGATTGTTTAAAGATGAATTATCGTTTGTATTATTAACTGTTACTGGTTGCGATTGACTATTGTCTACGGTTTTTGTCGTAACAGGATGTGCTTGGCGCCAACTGTGCCATAACATTCCCATGACTAAAGCTAATGCGAGCATTAATACAATTCGTCTTTGTTCAGTCTTCATGAAGTTACCTTAATTCATTTTTTTATTGTCTATTGGTTTTACAAATAGACTTTAAGTTTAAATAAAATTATTAATCTGTTTTACGCTGATGAGGTACAAGATCAATGCCTCCATGATGCCATGGATGACATTTTCCTAGACGTTTAATGGTTAAATAACAACCATAAACAATACCATGCAAATGAATTGCTTCAATTGCATACTGAGAACAACTTGGATAAAACCTACATCGAGGTCCTAGTAAAGGACTTATACAATATCGATATAACTTGATAAAGCAAATCAATACGATTTTACTGAACTTTTGAATTTTCCCCATAGTTTACTCAAGTCTGAAACCAGTTCATTTTTAAATGTATCTTGTAACCCGCTAAGCGCAAGAACAACTATATCATAATTTGAAGAAAAACAGCGCTCTATTCTAAATGATTCTCTAATAACACGCTTGCAGTAATTTCTATCAACAGCCTTTTTTATATGTTTTTTGGCGACCACAATCCCTAAACGAGAATGTGTAAGATCATTTTTTTTAGCTAAAAATAACAACTTACCTACACGCAATCGTATATCAGGTGTCCTAAAAACAGCTTGATAAACTTTAGCATTATTTAAGCGATGGGATAAATTAAAAATTAAGCGTTTATTTGTCGACATATCTCAATTAACTAATTCTAATCATATTTTTACTTAAGTAACTTAATAGAAAATATATATTCCGCAGATAATTTGCGGAATATATCAATTAGTCTCACGCTAAAATTAAAAGTAGGAATATTTAGGGCAAGAAATAATAACTTAATACAGTCTTTATTAAAAACAATTATTTAAGTTAGCTGAGTTAATACTAAACAGTTAAACGATGACGACCTTTTGCACGACGTCGCGCAAGGATCTTTCTACCATTTTTGGTTGCCATTCTTGCAAGAAAACCATGCGTGCGTTTACGACGTATAGTACTTGGTTGGTATGTTCTTTTCATAACAACATCCTAATAAAGATTAAAATTTAGCCGGAAATGATAGATATTCTTATAATTAAAGTCAAGAACTATTTTATAAATAAGACAAATCTTCTTTTTATAATAGTTTTATATTTTAATTTATTGTTTACTCATTAAAATAAAATATCTTTTTATTTATATATTATTTATTGTTATTACGTAGCCATAATCTGTGAGTTATTTATATTTTTTTATATTTTTCATAAAGTTATGCAATTACTAATTCTTTATTTAACGTTTGAGTTTTAATTTCATTATTTGTGGATAAATTTTAAGTTTTTTATAATTATAAAAATTACATCATCTTATTAACAGAAATTTCGCAATTTATTTATTATTTTATTCCCAACTTTATCCACAGGTTAAATTCTTTGTTTTTTTCCATGTAATAATAATAATTTTATATAAATATTTATATTATTATTGTTATTAAGCTATTTAAAATAGTGGATTGTTTTGATTTTTTTAATTTAATCAAGTACTTAGTTGTTTTTAAAGTTTGTTTGTTTTAGTTTGGTTTCTTCGTTGTAACTTGGGGGTGGTTTGTGAATAAAAATGTTTATTTAAATTATGCTAATTTTAATCCCAAATTTATCCACAAAAAAAAGCCTACTTATTTGAACTTTTTCACACATTTATGTGGATAACTTTTTATTTTCTAGGTAAACTGCAAAATTATTCTATTTAATCCAAAATATGTATATTTAGAATAGCGAGCCCTCATAAAAAGTTTAGGTGTCATTTGAGGGGTATTGATGTTTTATATAATTATTAGATAACTAAGATGCATATTAAGTCTTGAGCAGGGAAAATTATACGCATGAATATAATTTCCTTTAAAATGGTGATAGGAGCGCTATGATGCCAAATCCAAGTGTTGATATTGATATCGACTTTTCAAATCCTGAAATTTTATCTGCATTATGGGAGCAGTGTTTACAACGGTTACAAGAAGAATTATCAACACAACAATTTAATACTTGGATTAGACCATTACAAATTGAAGAAAAACAGGGCAGTATTGTTTTATTGGCACCTAATCGTTTTGTACGTGATTGGGTGCATGATCATTATTTAAAACTTATTCAAAAAATTATTATGCAATTGCTATCAATATCTATAGATGAGCACGAACAATCAAATAATCTTGCAATAATCATTGATATTGGTTCTAAAAAGGGCGCTTATGCACAACCTATTCAACAATCCCATTCTCATACGGCGAGTTCTCAAGAACATTCTCGTTTACCGCAGCAATCTGCTGCACCCATGGCCTATAATTCCGCTAAAGCATCGCAACAAGCGTTTCAATCTAACCTTAACATGAATTTCACTTTTGAGAAATTTGTCGAAGGTAAATCAAACCAACTCGGTCTTGCTGCGGCTAAACAGGTTGCTATTGATCCCGGCGGATTAAATAATCCATTATTAATTTATGGTGGTGTTGGCTTAGGTAAGACGCATATGATGCATGCTGTTGGAAATGCTATTTTAAAAAATAAGCCTTCAGCTAAAGTTTTATATTTGCATTCTGAACGATTTGTGGCTGAAATGGTAAAAGCGTTACAAACCAACAGGATGAATGATTTTAAACACTTTTATCGACAAGTTGATGCATTATTGATTGATGATATTCAATTTTTTGCTGGAAAAGATCGCTCCCAAGAAGAATTTTTTCATACTTTTAATGCATTACTCGAAGGACATCAACAAATTATTCTTACCTGTGATCGTTATCCTAAAGAAATTAGTGGCCTTGAAGAGCGCTTAAAGTCTCGTTTTGGTTGGGGATTAACAGTGGCTGTTGAACCGCCTGAGTTGGAAACGCGAGTCGCTATTCTAATGAGTAAGGCAGAACAATCACAGTTAGTATTACCTTATGAAGTTGCTTTTTTTATCGCTAAGCGTATACGTTCTAATGTTAGAGAATTGGAAGGTGCATTAAAACGTGTGATTGCTAATGCTAATTTCACTGGGCAAGATGTTACCATGGAATTTGTTAAAGAGTCATTAAAGGACTTACTTACTTTACAAGATAAATTAGTCACGGTTGATAATATTATTAAAACGGTTGCTGATTATTATAAAATTAAAGTGTCTGACTTATTGTCACAGCGTAGAAGTCGCTCAGTAGCAAGACCGAGACAAATGGCAATGGCATTATCTAAAGAATTAACCAATCATAGTTTACCTGAAATAGGGGATGCTTTTGGTGGGCGTGATCATACAACCGTGCTACATGCGGTTAGAAAAGTTAAAGAATTAGTGGAAACAACGTTAGATGTTGCAGAAGATTATAAGAATCTCATTCGAGTATTAACAACATAGGATAGTTATGACGGTAACAGTTAATCGAGATATTTTACTAACTGGTTTACAGCAAGTAATTGGTGCAGTTGAGCGTAGGAATACGTTGCCTATTTTGGCGCATGTGCTTTTGACTTTTGAGGATGATACCTTAGCGATTACAGCAACTGATTTGGAAATCGAGCTTAAAAGTTTTTCTAAATTACCTTTTGCTCAAAGCCCTTTTTCTCTAACGCTTCCAGGGCGTAAGTTGTTTGATATATGTAAAGCATTACCTGATGGTGTTGATGTTAGTATTACTCAGGATAATCAAAAAGTAATACTTAAAGCAGGGCGCTCTCGATTTACCTTATCCTGTCTATCTTCAGCAGATTTTCCTTTGTTAGATGAAGATGTTCCACAAACCGAATGCTTGTTAAATCAAAAACAGTTAAGTCACTTAATTGATAAAACGCAATTTGCAATGGCTCAACAAGATGTTCGTTATTATTTAAATGGTATGTTATTTGAGTTTGCGGGTAATCGTTTGTCTAGCATAGCGACAGATGGCCATAGACTTGCTGTTTGCCATCAACAGTTATCAGGTAAAGAACAGGCAGTCACGCGTGTTATTGTTCCGAGAAAAGGGATTCAAGAATTGGCGCGTTTGTTAATTAAACCCAGCGATTCATTATGTTTACAAATGCAACAAAACCATATTCGATTTGTTTCTGATGATTTTGTATTAACATCAAAATTAATTGATGGTCGTTTTCCTGATTATCAACGTGTTTTGCCAAAAGCGGGAAATAATATTGTTTCATGTAAAAAAAGTAAGTTAAAACAAATACTTAGTAGAGTATCCATTTTATCTAATGAAAAATATCGTGGTATTCGATTTGAGTTAAATGATAATACCTTGACGGTAAGTGCAACTAATCCTGAACAAGAACAAGCAGAAGAAGAAATAAGCGTTGAGTATCAAGGGCCTGCAATGAGTCTTGGTTTTAATGTCACCTATTTATTAGATATTTTATCAGTATTTAGCGCTGAAAATTTAAAAATATACATTAATGATGCAAATACTGGTGTATTATTAGAGGAAGAAAATCAAGCGGATTGTTTATACGTTGTAATGCCAATGAGAATTTAATGCGCTTAACCGAGCTCTCATTATATAATTTTCGAAATCTTGCTGAATCTAGATTGGAATTTTCTACAGGTTTTAATTACATTTCTGGTTTGAATGGCAGTGGTAAAACAAGTTTATTAGAAGCGATCTATTATCTGGGTCATTTACGTTCATTTAGAACCAGTAAAATTCAACGATTGATTACTTATGATCAACAAAAATTTGTTTTATTTGCTCAGCTTTACGACCACTATCAACAGTTACAAACAATTGGTTTAGAACGTAGTGTTGATGCTGTTGGTATAAGTAAGCTAAACGGGAATGCTCAAGTTGGTGCTGCGCAGTTGGCTTGTGTATTACCTGTGTTGCTAATACATCCAAACTCTTATCATTTATTAGATCATGGGCCAAAACAACGAAGACAATTTATTGATTGGGGTTTGTTCCACGTGGAACGATCATTTTTTTCGTGTTGGCAAAATTATCATAGATTGTTAAAACAACGCAATGCGGCATTAAAAAGCCGTTTGTCTCAAGATGCTATTGCGCCATGGGATTATGAACTTAGTGTTTTAGTCACAAAACTACATGAAATGCGCATTCGCTATCTTGAACAATTAACGCCAGAAATAAATATTATTCTCGATAATTTATTGCAAATTAAAAATTTAAATTTTGATTATTATCAGGGCTGGCCAAAAGATTTAAGCATCACCCAAGCGTTGAGTATGAATTTTTCAAAAGACTTTGAGCGTGGATATAGTGCTTATGGCATACATCGTGCGGACTTACAGATTAAAATAGGTAAACATCCTGTACATGAAGTTCTTTCTCGAGGACAGCAGAAATTATTAGTTATCGCTATGCGCTTAGCGCAAGGGATGTTGTTAAAAAAAATCACGCAAAATTCTTGTATATTTTTATTAGATGACATTACTGCTGAATTAGACTTAAATCGACGAAATTCAGTGTTTTCACTGCTAGGACAGATAAATGCACAAGTTTTTATGACATTACTTGATTTAACTGGGATTGAAATAATTCGACAAGATATTCCTAGTACCTCGTTCCACGTGGAACATGGTATTGTGACAAAATTATAGATTAATGTTCTACGTGGAACATTTTAGTTGAATTATCTTTTAAAAGTGATTTAACTTCAGTAAAACTAAAATCTTTTCAATATCATAAGTCATTCATGACAACAAATTATATTTCCCTCAGTGCCTTATTTTCTATATTATTGAAAGTTATTTATAAAAAGATAGAAGATAACAATGAGTGAACATATTTTATTAATGTTGGCATTGGTGGGTGGCTTATCTGCTTTATTTCAAGTTATTAGCTGGTGGGCCAGAATACCTGTGATATTAATGCTATTAATGGCGGGAATTTTATTAGGGCCAACATTGCATATCTTAACGCCGGATAAATTATTCGGACAGGTTTTGTTCCCATTAATTTCGATTGCTGTTGCGATAATTTTGTTTGAAGGGAGTTTGACTTTACGATTTGATCAAATAAAAGGGCAGGGAAATGTTGTTTTTCGATTAGTCACCAAGGGTGTGCTTATTGGCTGGTTATGTATAACAATAGCCGCTTATTATTTATTCAATATTCAGTGGGGTGTGGCTTTTTTATTTGGGGCAATTATGGTCGTTAGCGGCCCTACGGTTATTACACCGTTAGTCAGGGCAATAAGACCAAAGGCAAATTTAGCGCATATACTCCGCTGGGAAGGTATTGCAATTGATCCTATTGGTGGGTTATTGGCTGTCATTATTTATGGTTGGATTGAGTCTAAAAATGCGAATGCAGCAATCGCTTCTATGGCTTTAAATATGTTAACAACATTTGGTTTTGGTTTTATATTTGGCTTGATTAATGGTTTTCTAATGGCTGAATTATTAAAAAAACGTTGGTTGCCAGACAGTTTATTGAATATTTGTGTTTTAAACTGGGTTATTCTTGTTTATGTTTTAGCGAGTTTTATTATTGATGAAACAGGGCTTTTAGCTGTAACCATCATGGGAATTGTTGTAGCTAATCGAAAAAATGTCCCGTTGGATACAGTGCTGGATTTTAAAGAAACGTTATCAACCTTACTATTATCTGGGTTATTTATTATACTCGCTGCGCGTATTGAGACAAAATATATACATTTAATATTTAGTTATTCTGTTTTAATATTTTTAATTATACAATTTATTATTCGTCCTCTTTCTGTGATTATTTGTTCTTGGGGCAGTAATTTAGTTTGGCAAGAAAAATTCTTTTTATCATGGATTGCACCCCGTGGAATTGTTGCTGCTGCGATTGCATCATTATTTGCCTTAAAATTAGAAACCATGCACTATCCTAGAGCATATTTGTTAGTACCTATTGTCTTTTTGATTATTGTATATAGCGTAGTTTTACCAAGCCTTACTGGTCGATTGGTAGGCAGACTGCTTGACGTTATTGAACCTGATCCAACCGGTGTACTTATTATTGGTGCAAATAAAGTTTGTCGTGAAATTGCCAAAGTTCTTGTTTCACATGATATTGCGGTGACTTTAGCCAGCGTTAGTTGGGAAAATGTTAGCGCCGCTCGTTTAGAGGGGCTTACTACTTATTACGGAAATCCTGTGTCATTACATGCGGAGCGTAATTTAAATCTCATTGGTTACGGAAAAATGCTAACCATTACGCCCAACCAAGAATTAAATACTTTATCGGGTATTCGATATAAAAATATTTTTGGCATGGATAATATTTTTTATCTCTTAACCAGTAGTGAAAAAAAATTACCGGAAAAATTAAAAGCTTCACGCAAATATGTCGGAGCAAATCTTTTTGAAACAGAAGTGACTTACCAGCAAGTCGCCAGCTTATTGAGTCAAGGGTGGCAATTGAAAAGTACTACTTTAACGCAGCAATTTGATTATGATGCTTACTTACAACAGTATCAAGGTAATGTTTTACCTTTTTGCGCCTTTAATGCAAAAAACAAATTACTACTATTTACACAGCAACATAAAGTGATACCTGAATCAGGTTGGATCATTGTTAGTTTTATCAAGCCGCGCGAGTAATGTTGTGGCCAAGTAAATCTATACACGCAATTTACGATTGGAAAAATTAGCATAGAAGTTTTAGAAATTTCATGATTTCATTAACGGGATAATTTTGCTAAGATCAGCTTCAAATAAAATTTCTGTTTAATTTTTACTTAATAATCATTTGTTATAGTTAATTATAAGCGTGGGCGCTATATTGAATAATTTCCTGACAAAGCCATTTAAGTGTTTATTAATTATTTTATTAAGTAGCAGCTTTAAAGATTATTATTAAGAGAGTACTTTATGCCAGATATATCTACTGAAAATGAAAAAAAGGATGTGCTATTAGAAGAGCTTGCGCAAAACCCTGCGCCTTTTCTTGATGAAAATCTTGCTGATGCGATGAAAGATGCTATCAGTGAAATTGCATCAGAGGAACAGCCTGATATATCTTCTCCTATTAAAAACTTACTGAACGCAAAATTAAACAAGCGCTCGAGAAAGCGTGACATATTAATAAATTTTTTTAAAAAAGAACCGGAAAATGCAGAGGATGTTATTCAGGGCTTTTATAAAATGCTGCATGGTTTGAGAGAGGCTGGTGCTTATATTCCAACTGAAGCTTTATTTGAAAATGCTGAAAATCTTTCTGAAGATGCAAAAGCAAAATATCAAAAAAATATAGAAGCTGTGTTAAATAAACTAGAAGAATATTTAGATGTGTTTAATAACCAGGATATAAAAGATGAACTTGAAAAACTAATAACCTACTACGATACTGCCAAAAATGAAACCATAACGCCAGATAATATTCGTATTGCATTAATTACAGATGGTAACAGGCCAAAATACCTTAATAAGGACGTTTTGCCGGCATACATAAAAACAATTACAGCTGATAAATCATCTCAGGAACAATTCCATAAAGTAGGTTATACCGAAAATCAGAAGAAAGAAAAGTTATTTTATAAGTTTTTTTCAACGAAAAACGCAGACAGTTTTGATAGCCTAAACGAGGCTATTTTAAATTTGAACACAATTCGAGCAAAAGTTGGTGCGGCCAATGACTTAGATATTAATACAGGAACAGAGCATGCAAGGTTAGAGCTTGCATGTCAATTGAACGTTAATAAACAAGCAAATGCTTATGTAAAGTATGCACAAATGGAATTTATGAGTTTAAATGATGAGGAGCCAGATTGTGCGATTATGCAGTACTCTTTGGGTATGGGAAACTTCTCTTTGGATGAGTTATTTCAACGGATTGATAACATAGGTCAAGAAAAATTTAAATTTATAAATTTAGCGGATGAATTATTAGCTGCGTGGATTGCTAATGATACAGATGGGAAAAATGCTAATTATCGAGCGTCAATAACCTTTAATGAAAAGACAGAAAAATTTGATGTCATTTTCCATAATATTGATGCGGATCAGACGCTTTCGGATGAGTCACCGAATATTGTCTTAAATAAAAACCCTGGCGCCCTTAAAATAAAAACAAGCTTCAATAGTGTTTTATTATTAATTTTATTAAATTATCCTAACGTAGAAAATAATTTCGAAAGTATTAAAAAACATTTAAATAATTCGGAATTCAACGTCTTTCATAAATGGTTAATTGCAACTGACGAACAACAAACAGAATACAGCGGGTTGTGCGAAAAATATCCAGTAATTGTCTGCCCTCCCGGTGGGACGGAGGTTAAGCCAATTCGCAATATTGCAAACTTAGAGACAGTTTTTAAGCAAGAAGTATTAGATGGTGTAGAAAAGCGTATTTCACGTGTGAACGACAAGATTAAAGTTTCTTCAAATTTATTAGAGCTTATCAAAGAAATTGATCCTGTTACTTTATCCTCCTATGAACATAATATAGCTATTCGTGATGAAAATGATCAATACTATCCTGGCTTTGTTGCACAAGATGAATACGAAGCAAGTCAAATTATTTTACAAAAAATAAAGGAAACCAAGCAAAATCTTACAGACTTTAAGATTACCCAAGAGGATATTAATCATATTTTCCAGGGGGATGTTAAAACGCATAAATATCTTGATATTATCATTATTGACACTCATCTAAAGAATCTAGAGAACAATAATAAAATAAGCGATGATGATTTTTTTAATCAGTTAACAAGTATTTACCCAGAGTTAGAAACTAATTACAAAATGATTAATGATGAGCAGACCTTTAAAAATATAGTTAAAGCTCAATACCAAGAAATAAAGGATAAATTTAGTAAGTCAAGTAAAAATAATGAAATTGAGTATTATGCTGGGTTATTGAATGACCACTCCGAGGATGACAAAAAATTACCAGCTTTTCTTAAATATCATCTTTCTGCCATTCCTTTGGCATGGTCTGATATTACAGCGGATAATATCGACGACTTTATTAAATGCCTCGATGAGGAAATATTACGACTAAAGCGCTGTGCTTTGATTTGTGCAGAAAATAGCAGAGATAAGCTATCTCAGACTAAAGACGCTCCTATGACGATTAAGTATGATAATGATAAACAACTACCTGAACACCGGTATGAAGACAAAGGCGATAGCAACGGAAAGGGATTATCAGAAAAGACGGAAAAAGCATTTAATGAGGAAATAGCCCAGGTAAAAGAACTTGAAGATAATACGACAATTCAAACAGCGAACATTACGATAAGTAATCTAAGACGAGCAAAAAAAGAAAAAGAAGCGGTAGGTAAAAGAATTAAAACACTATTGAAAGAAGACAAGTCTGCCCTTCATGATCCTAGCAAAGTTGAAAATGAGATTCGACGTGATTTTACGCATAAAAATGTTAAGGATTACCGTCTCAGTGAAGTGAAAGAATTCTGGGCACAAGCAGAACAACTTAAGGATATTCACTTAGAAAATTGCGAGCAAATGCTTGATGACTTGTATCAACTAGAAGATAAATTTAATTCATATGAAAAAGCATTAATTAAAAAAGTTGTACCTTATACAGAAATTGAAAGCTGGGAAATGTTTGAAAAATTCTTTCCAGAAGATGAGACTTATCTAAGTCAATTATATTTATATAAATTTTCAACGTTGTTAAAGCAGTTAAAGCAGTTAAAGAATAAAGGTACGCTTAATTCTTATCAAATACGTGTTCAGACTTATTTACGTCATAGTGAACAGCAACAAGATTCTTTAGAGAAGCTCTTGACGATGTATGAAAGTGCGCTTACTGCTAAAAAATCAACTCTTTCTGAAGATGAATTTAATAAAATAAAAGTTTTAATAAGAACAGAAATTTCCACAATAGATTTTAAGTATTGTTACAAGCTAAATACACCTGATGAAAGGAATTATTATCAGCGTGTCATTAGAATGTTATGTGATTTAGATTATGATAATAACCCCATTATTTTACAAAACTTTACGGCATTGAAAAAAGAAGACTTTGATAAAATAATTAAATCAAAGGATCTAAACAACAATTTATCAGAGATTTACCTATATGGTGCAGATACTTTAATCCGTGATTTAAAATTAGATGGTGAAAAACATCAGAAATTCATTAATCACTTAAGTCAACAACAGTCGCTGTCACATTTCATGAAACAATACGAGGAATTAGCCGCTAGTCCAATTTTTTTAAATGAAACACCTTTGCTTAAGTCAATGCAGGGAGCTGATCTTTTCACAAGCAATAACTTTGTGATAAGTGATGCTATTCGCTATTTTGAGTCTCAAAATAGCGCGCCTAAAGATTACCCTGAAAATTTTCTAGGGATAATACCTTATTTATCATCACCAGATATACGTTTGCGTTCTACTAAATCAAATAGAAAGCTGAGTACGAGCATTGAAGATAACTTTAAGGCTGCTTTCAACCTATACTTTGATAATATCTCGGAAGAAAAAGCATTAGATGATCTTCAAAGATATGCAAGAAAGAACAGAAAAGAAACGCATTTTACACGTTTATTTGTTTTAACCAAACACCAAGGTTTGCTGAAAGACTTTTTAAACGGCGATAAAAGAACTAAGATAAATAACAAACCCTTGATTAATACAATTAGCGGTCATGATGCTTATAAATTATTGATGTCACCAAATTTAACGATAGACAATTACAAGTTAATTCTAGAAAAATATCCTCAGAAGCTGGCAAGCTATTTAAATGCGCATCCAGAAAAATATGTGGCACTTTTATCTCACTTTTACGATTCTGAATCTAAAAATTTACCTGAGAATGAAAGTTTATATTATAACTTCGTTGAGCGAGTTGAATATATAAGTCAAAAACGTAAGAATCGTGCATCAACGCATGATGCGCGCGTTTTTATTCTTTCTAAAGATGAGAATTTAAAAGAAAATAACAACAATGGTTATATAAAAAATTTTCGAGGAAAAGACATTCATCGCTTATTGACATCATCAAATATTAAAGATGAAATAAAAATAAAAATACTCAAAAAACCAAGTAACGTTGAAAAATTAATAAACTATTGTGATGATTATCCTGCAGCTTACCTTGAATTAGCTCGAAAAAATGAATCTCTTATAAAAGATAATGATAATTTTTTAAAATTGTTTTCAATAAACAAAGGGACGAAAACACATAATGCAAGAGTTTTTATCGTAGATATAAAAGAGCGTGATAGAGAAAAGCCATTTAAGGGAGTAGGGACTTTTTTAAATCAGCAACCTTGGGTTAAGCATTTCAATGGAAAGGATTTATTCCGCTTAATAAGCTCTGATAATCTTTCTATTTCTCGGTTTAATGCGATATGGAAAACGCATCAGCATAGAGAGAGCATTATAAAATTTTGCAATCATCAGCCTGATTGCTGGTTAATTTTATTAAATGCAGCCCATAAGAAGATGTCGCCACTTCCTAAAGGTTATGAGGCTGATGATGAAACTAACTCGAATAGAAAACAATCAAATAATGCAAGCTATATTTCAGAAAAGCAATTTAGGTCTTTATTTCGTAGCGCATTAGTTCAAAGTGATAATGCTATGATCGCTAGTCAAATCAAAAGGTTTGTAAAAGAAAATCAGACTTATTTTACTCCTGATGTGCTTAATCAGTTATTCACGGAAAATCTTTTTTCTATTATTCAATCATTTCCGAAGAAAAATAAAGGGATAGCCAATATACTCTCTGAGCTTGATAATAGTTTAGAGGTTATTTTAAATATGAAATCTGATAATGGTGGTTCTAATCTATTATTAAAATATATGCAGATAAGCAAAACAGATAGCAATTATGTCACTACATTAATATCTGAAATATCTGAAATACCTGATGAAAAAAATGCGGAAAAACTAAAGCGGCTATTAAAATATGGCTCAGAAAATACAAAACATGCAGTAAAAGCATTGATTCTTAATCAATTAAATGAATTATCAAAAGGTTCTAATGTTGAAAATTATCAACCAATCATAAATTTACTAAACTTTTGTTACTCTGATAATCTGTCAATAATATATAAATTCTCGATGACAAACGATACGTGTATCAAGGCTGTCCTGGAAAAAATTCAGGCTAAAAATTCCGAGGCTAAGCTTTTATCTAGTAACGAGATTAATCTAAAAAAATATCTTGAAAATATCAAGAATTTAGATAATAGTAAATCTTCCGTAGGAATTTTGGGATGTTTTGGCCCACGTAAAAAACAATCAAATAAATCAAAAACACAGCCGTCATCATCTCCACATTCCAAACCAATGAAGTAAAAGGAGCTATACTTTGATGAAAAGTGAGATAAAATTTTTGATTTTTTTGTTGATGAAATTGTCATCAACCTTTTTAAGGAGTTGTTATGCCTATAGGTTCTGACTTTATATTAAGCAATGCTTACCAGGAAGTAGACAAAGCCTGCGCGAATGCTGAAGAAATCATCAATGCTAATATTGTAAACAAGTTAAAACAAACGCATGGAGTGATAATAACAAAGGATATTAAAATGCCATTGTTGTCTTCAAGACCATTGGAATATGCAAAAGCCTTATCTCAACTTTTAAAAAAGTGTTCAGATGATGCTAGTAGTAGATTTAATTATGCGAATAATGCTCTTCTTGCTAAAGAGGAGGGGAGAATTATAACAACATCTTTGCTTTGTTTTTGCTTATTTAACCAAAGTTATTCACGTGAAGAGTTTAACAAAATTAACCAAAAGGCTAACGCTCTTTATAATGCATACAGTGAGCTGGAAAACGCAATTGAAAATTATCAGAACAAATTAAAGACGCCGGCTGTTTGCATTCAAAATAAATAACTTGAAAGAACTTGAAAGCATTGACCTCTATTGTGTATTTATAGCAATCATACTTGCTGTAAATACACGATATATCTGATAGCAATCGTCACGGCTGTCCCATTAAAATAGTACTCAATGTTTTTTTACCCCAGCCAGCTTTCTTTTGTAATTCTTTTAAGCTCATATCTTTACGAAACTTGGATTTAGCGTCGCGCAATAAATTTAAAGTGATATGCCGCACTATTGCCATATTTTCAGGCGCATGATTTTTTCGCATTCTCGAGAGATTTTCACTCATTGTCATATCTAAAATCCAATGCAAACTATTCTCAATTGACCAATGATTGCGAATGGCATGTGCTAATTCTTTAGCATTGGGAGATAAGCTGCTAATAAAATAACGTTTTTTAGTAGTTATTTTATCACTCATAGTGACATGCGACTCAATCATGGCGATGGTTTTTAAATTATACCAGCCAACACGTTGCTCTAACCAATCTAAATGAGCTGTCACATAACAAAGCGGTGTTTAATACGCCCATGACCCTTATCATAAGCCTCATACTAATCAACAATTCTATGCGATTTAGATTGATGTGATTTTTCAATTTCACTCGATAAAAATAGCTGAACATTCTCAAGTAAATTGCTGTATCCGCTTTTCTTCACCAAACGTTACAAAATCTCGCCAACTTTGGACACCACAAATGCTGCCACAAAGAACCATCAATAGAGTTTCCAGAAGGGGATAGCGATTTTTGCTCAACCCTAGGAGTTTCTAATACCTCAAAGTAATAAATGAAAAGCTGGCTTTTTACTTGAAATCACAACTAACTTTTTGTTCTATAAAAACAAGAAGTTCAAAATTTTAATAAAAATTACGCAGCTTTTTATGGGACAGACGTGTATCACAGGGTCATATCGCTTTTATCTAAGCGTTGAAGGTGATATCATCATAGATGTCAAGGGTAAGAATAATTAAAAATTTCTTGATTTTTTTAGAGGGCACGGAAATTTAAAAAATAATAATAGCTTAATATTTTGGTAATAAAAACGTTTTACAGTTATTTATAAAGTAGGTAAATAATTTGGATATTAATGATGAATAAGACGCGTATGCAAAAAATTGAGTTTGAAATAATAGCAGAATATATTAGATTGAACATGATGAATGAACAACCTAATGATGTAGAAAAAGAAGAAGTTGTTGTTAATGATAAAAATTTAGCATTCCTTGACAAGAAGACAGTAGCAATCAACAGAGCGAAAGACAATGTCAAGAACTTAATTGATGATCAGTCATTTGATCAATTGGAATACCACATTAATGACAAAGAAAAATTTCATGCATATTTGAATGATTTAATATGTAATAATTCCGGTAGTTTTAGTGCTAAAAACGATAAAAAAGATATCCATAACTATTACTTTAAATTAAGCAATTATAATAAGTTGGTATTATTAAACAAAATAAATGAACTGAATAAGGAGCTTAAAACAGAGGAGGTAATAGCAAAAAAAATCTATTCTTTATTTGAGTCTCAGCAATTAAAAGAAAAAATTATCAGTAAGCTTCGTGATGATTTATTCCATTTAAGGGATCTTAAAGATCGGGGGAATAAAACAGTACGACTTATGAAGAAATACAATCTTAAGGTTGATAATAGTATTTGTGTCTCTCTTAATATTTCTATTGAGAACTTTGTAAATGTTGTATATTTAATTAGGGAAAAATTTATTAAAGAGGAAAATTTTTCTGCGTTAAAGCAACTTTCAGAAGACATTACTCCTTTTATTGAAAAGATGACCCAATTCATAGAGCAAAAGAATCATCTAAATGAAGAACAATTACAAAAAACGTTAACAGCAATTCATAATGATAAAAAAAGAAAGGTAAATGAGGCATATAACACCCTGATTAAAAAAATGGAGGGAGTACTAATTGGTATTCAAATTATAATAGAAAACATCGAACTTTTGGAGCGTTGTAAAAACACGGATGAACAGATACAAAATGTGTATAGAGAGGAAAATGGAACGTTTCAGTTTCAACCCAGTAATTTAAAAAAAGTTTATAACAATATTTTAACGATGCTTGCCGAAGTGATGCAACAAAATCAATTTCAGAGAGATCTCATAAATGGTTGGCGAGAAACTCTTAAATTAGCTGATCACACGTGCAATAAATCACGTGAAGACCTTAAAGATTTTGAGTTATCATGTAAAGGTTATGTTCGAGATAATCAACCACAAGAAACAAATAATACGAATGAAAAAAGTAATAGTCAACAATTAGAAATATCACATCGTAAATCACTTAGTATATCTGATATTAAACAATCAGCGAAGGGTTTTTTTAGTAATCAATCGCCTGAATTAAACGAAGTTAAAGCTGCTGTGAGTAATGTAATAGCCGTCGCAGCCTTTACAGTAGGTTTTTTAATGGCTGCCTCCACCTACGTAGCTTTGGCATCAACAGGTGTTGGGATAATACCAGCCATGACATTGGCAATGAGTGTTACTGGATTTTTGTTGGTAGCTTTGTCAGTGACTGAGAAAAAAAATCAAGAAATAAAGGCTGGTGATAAAGCCGCACTTAGAGGAGCTTCAGCACAAATTTATAAAGATTTAGGTATCTTTAGCACAGAAAAATTAAAAGGTTCCGATAGTCAACAAAATGAAAGTCCTAAGAATATTACAAAGGTGCATGTTTAACTAAAAATAATGCAACATCGTTCGCTATCCTCTGCCTTAATTTGTCAAATTACTAAGTTAAATTTGACTAACAAGTTTTTTCTTTTTGATAAATAAAAAATACTGTTGTTTAATGATTAAAGCACTTTGCTCACTTACCCAACGTTTAAGCAATAAACCAAGACAATAATACAAAAAATAGGTATAATATAAGCCATATTAACGGTTGCGCTAGCGCGAGGATAGGAAAGCATGGCAGAGCAAGATACGGCTTATGACTCATCAAGAATCAAGGTTCTCAAAGGATTAGATGCGGTTAGAAAAAGACCAGGCATGTACATTGGCGATACAGATGATGGCACAGGTTTGCATCATATGGTTTTTGAGGTAGTAGACAACTCTATTGATGAAGCATTAGCCGGACATTGTGATGATATTCAAGTGATTATTCAACATGGTAATTACATCACTGTACGCGATAATGGTCGGGGAATTCCTGTTGATATTCATGAAGAGGAGCAACGCTCGGCTGCGGAAGTTATCATGACGGTACTTCATGCAGGCGGTAAGTTTGACAGTAACTCTTATAAAGTCTCTGGTGGTTTGCATGGCGTGGGTGTTTCTGTCGTTAATGCGCTATCTGAAGAATTAAAACTTACTATTCGTCGTGATGGTAAAGTGCATGAGCAAATGTATCACATGGGCGAGCCTCAAACACCATTAACCGTGATTGGTGATACCACACAGTCAGGCACAGAAATTCGATTTAAGCCAAGTAAAGAAACTTTTAGTAATATTGAATTTCATTATGACATTCTAGCAAAGCGTTTACGCGAATTATCATTTTTAAACTCTGGTGTAAAAATACAACTGCTTGACGAACGCACAGGGGATGGTGAAACTTTTCATTATCAAGGCGGTATTCAATCTTTTGTGGCGCATCTCAATCGTAAAAAAAGTCCAATTCATGATAATGTATTTTATTTTAATCTTGAAAAAGATGGAATGACCGTCGAAATTGCCATGCAATGGAATGACTCATTTCAAGAAAATATTTTTTGTTTTACTAATAATATTCCACAACGTGATGGCGGTACGCATTTATCAGGTTTTCGTGGTGCGCTAACACGTACCTTAAATAATTATATTGAGTCTGAAAGTATTGCAAAAAAAATGAAAGTCTCTACCACAGGGGATGATGCACGTGAAGGTTTAACCGCTGTTTTATCTGTCAAAGTGCCGGATCCGAAGTTTTCATCACAAACTAAAGATAAATTAGTTTCCTCTGAGGTTAAACCGGTGGTTGAATCAACCACCGCTGAAAAATTACAAGACTTTTTATTAGAAAATCCAAGCGATGCAAAAACAATTGTGATGAAAATTGTTGATGCAGCACGTGCGCGCGAAGCTGCGCGTAAAGCACGTGAAATGACACGACGTAAAGGTGCTTTAGATATTGCAGACTTACCTGGAAAGTTAGCTGATTGCCAAGAAAAAGATCCGGCCTTATCTGAGATATTTTTGGTTGAGGGAGATTCAGCAGGGGGTTCTGCAAAACAAGCGCGTGATCGACGTACACAGGCTATTTTGCCACTCAAAGGTAAAATTCTTAACGTTGAAAAAGCGCGTTTTGATAAAATGCTAGGTTCGCAAGAAGTCGGTACGCTGATTACCGCTTTGGGGTGTGGTATTGGGCGTGAAGAATTTAATCCCGAAAAATTACGATATCATCGCATCATCATCATGACCGATGCGGATGTTGATGGTTCGCATATTCGTACCTTATTATTGACTTTTTTCTACCGACAAATGCGTGAGCTGGTTGAAAAAGGCTATATCTACATTGCCCAACCCCCATTGTTTAAAGTTAAACGCGGTAAGCAAGAAGATTATATTAAGGATGAGGATGCTTTAAATGATTATTTGTTACAATTAGCTATCCAAAAAGC
Organism: Legionellales bacterium; assembly: GCA_002707205.1. Classification (GTDB taxonomy): domain Bacteria; phylum Pseudomonadota; class Gammaproteobacteria; order UBA1113; family UBA1113. The sequence goes on along the minus strand of PAMH01000013.1, from coordinate 85,047 downwards.
CGAACTTTATCCGCAGGCGCAAAGTCCTGCAATTAGTGGTGTTGCATTAGAAAAATTAGCAAAACAGTATCTAATGGTGCAAAAAATTCAGCAGCGTCTCGCGAAAATGCATCATCCTTTATTTTTGCAGGCATTATTGAGCTTGTCACGTTTAACCCAAGCACAGTTGACTAATGAGTCATTAGTGACAACATGGGTGACACAATTAGAGGCTTGGTTAACAGCAAACCAACAAAACGGTACAGCATTTCAAGTACGTGTGGAGCATGATGAAGAGCGACAAATATTCTTACCCGTTATTAAAGTATTACATCATGGTATTTCAGATGACTATCATTTACGCGCTGAATTTTTTGATACGGCTGAATACTTACAAATTGCAGCATTAGCAGAACAGCTTCATGGTTTAATGGGGGAAGGTGCACATATTAAACGTGGCGAAAAATCGTTTCCTGTTGATCATTTTGAGCAAGCTTTAAATTGGCTAATGCAAGAAGCGCGTCGTGGTTTGACTGTACAGCGTTATAAAGGTTTGGGTGAAATGAATCCCGATCAGTTATGGGAAACAACGATGGATCAGAGTACGCGACGTTTATTACAAGTGACTATTGAAGATGCGGTCTCGGCAGATGAAATGTTCACAACATTGATGGGCGATGAAGTTGAACCGCGCCGTGATTTTATTGAAACGAATGCGTTATTAGCTGAGAATATTGATATTTAAATTATTTCATCAAAGCCTCTATCTAAATTACCTCAAAATGTGAAGTTATCGCGCAATATTTTGTGTGTTTGCACATTTTGAGGCTGCCTAATCACCATGTTATAATGATATTGATTCTCATTTACATTTATTGTAAAATATAGCAATAATTTATACAAAACTGAAGTCATTATTTAGTCTTAATATTTGGTTACAACCCAGTAACAAATGACATTTTGGTGTTATTTAATCAGCATCAAAAATTAATACTCAGTTAATAACATTTAGTGGTGGTTACGTTGAAAAAGCGTTACGGTTTTTTTGTCATTGGACTCGTATTATTATGCATTGCAATAGGTTTAGTTTTTATTTTAAAAAACAATACGAGTGTAAATATTAACGGTTCTCAAGAAACAAGCTTATACCATGATCAGGCAGTAAAGATTTGCCAGCTTTTAAATAAGAGTGTCGCATTATATCAAGCAAAACAATTTAAACAGGCACATACTGTTGCTGAAAATGCTTACTGGAATGTTTACGATAATATTCTTGAAATCAAGTACCGGCCGTATGTAACGCCTGAAAAAATTTTCAATGTTGAAGAACAGTTCCATCAGTTCTCAAATACGGTTTTAGGCGCATCTGATGCTAAGCAATCAGTAACACAACAAGCCAAAAATCTATGCGAAGAAGTCAACAAACAAGCACTATTTCTAACTAATAAAAGCTAAGAGGCGACTCATGTTATTAAGTTCTAATTTTTATGCAGCATTATCTTCCTCTTTTTGGATTATTCCACGTGAAGGAACCGAAGCGTTATTAGTTATTATTATGCTTGTTTCAGCACTTAAAGCTTCAGGAAGAGAGCAGCATATAAGTGTGATTTATAAAAATTGTATTGGCGCCATTATCCTTGGACTCTGTCTAGCCTTGGGTTGTGTTTGGTTACATAGTATTTTTACTGGCCAAGTACGTGAATTAAGCGAGGCATTTGCGAGCTTAATGGCATTGGGAATGCTTTTATATGTTAACTTTGATACCTTTGCTAAAAATGATCGATTACATCTAATGAGTTTAGCAAGCCTTGGATTTATGGCTTTTATTAGCGTTTTTCGTGAATTATCTGAAGTGATTTTATTTTACTATGGATTATTTCAAGGGGGAATATCACAACAGCTAGGTACTTTTGTCGGATTAATTGTTGGTTGTTTCATGCTTGCTGCATTACTTTATACTTATAAAATTTCAACACAACGCTGGAAAGTTATTAATAAAATTATTTTTAACTTAACGCCATTTTTTATTTTTATGTTAGCGGTGATGTGCATTGGTAATGCTGTAAATGCATTTCAAGAAGCGCGTTGGTTAGGTTTTACACCGTTATCTCATATGTTCAATAGCCAATTTTTGCATGCACAGGCAAGTCGAGAATATGCTTTGGCATTAGGTATATTTTTAGCATGCACGGCACCTTTATTTTTAAAACAATTTATTCGTAGCTTTGTATTATTTTTTAAGTGGCTGGCAACCGTAAAAGTACGCGAGAAACTGTCACATACAACGCAGCAACAGTTCGTTTAATTTTTAGCATGATGAATGTGAGGCCTAAAAGTAAAATGCGTTTTTTGACTTATCGTTTACATTGGGCTGAACAATTATTTATTAAATACCGAAAGCATCTTAAATACATACAGCTAGCTATGTTTTTTGCTTTTTTATATTTAGTGATCGCTCCCCTATTTTCAACCCGCCCAACTTTTGATGATACTATTTTAACCAGTACTATTTTATTGAGTCAGTTTTTGTTTTGGGGCTTATGGTATGGCGCTTGTTTATTTTCAGTCATTATATTTGGACGATTATGGTGTGGCGCATTGTGTCCATTAGGAGCATTATCAGAATGGGTTGGATTGATTGGCCTTAAGAAGCCACTACCAAAGTGGGTGCAATGGGATGGCTGGTTAGTTATCTTATTTACAGTGGTTACAATACTTGGTCAGACGATGGATGTGCGAGATGATGCTTGGGGACTTGCTAAGCTTTTTTTATATATTTTTAGTTTAGCTATCATTGTGGGGTATCTGTTTGGTCAGCATGGTGGACGGCCTTGGTGTCGCTACTTTTGTCCCATTGGTAAAATTTTAGGTGTGGTTTCACGTTTAAGTATTATTAATTTTATGCCAAATAATGGCGTAAAAGAAAAACCTGCCTCGCAACCGAGTTATATTCAAGGACGTCTTTGTCCCACGGATTATAATTTACCTTATAAAAACTCTAGTAATAATTGTATTACTTGCGGTGCCTGTGTGTCTGATAAGAAAAAAGCAGGATTGGGTATTTACTTACAAAAGCCCGCACAAGAAGCAAAATATATTTTACTTAATCAACCGAATAAATATGAAATTTTATTTATTTTAATCAGTCCAGGATTAGCAGCTGGCGGTTTTTTATGGCTAATATTACATCAATATCAAGTGTTACGAGATAGTGTTGGCGGTTGGTTCATGGCGCATAATATTTTCTCGATTTTTAATCAAGCATCTAGTTTTATATCCTCGCAAGCATGGAACCAACATTTTACTTGGTTTGATGTGGGGCTGATTACCAGTTACATGTTAGGTTATGGGATAATTGTTGGTATTTTGTCTGCTTTATTATTAGCAGCTTCCGCTTGGTTGGTTGTAGAGCGAAAGCACAATTTTAAAAAAGCTTTTATTCTTTTAACTTATCAATGTATTCCAATTGCAATTTTATCGATTGTGATTGGTTTATGCGGTAAGTTTTTTGAAGTGATGCACCATGATTTTGGATTATCATTAAAAATAGCTGCAATGATTAAATTTAGTTTATTGTTAGGCAGTATGTTATGGAGCTTGTGGTTAACAGCTACAGTGATTTTTGGGTTAATACGCCAAATTAATTTGCGATTTTGTCTGAGTTTGACGTTTATTTTACTTTACATTGCTATGATCTTTTATCTTTGGTGGCCAGCAACTTTAGGGCATGCTTATATGTCTGAGGTTGAAAAAATCCGACAACACATTGTGATACCCAAATGATTTTAACTAGTATTTATTTTAATGGCTGACCGTTAAATATTAAATGTAATGTTTGCTAGCGGTTTAACATAAATCCCATGTATTAAAAAAGAGGAGTGATTATGAAAAAATATCAACAGCTTATAATGCTGATGGCAGGAATCGGTTGTTTTGGCATTCATGCTTATGCAGATCATCCGATTGCACCACCTAAAATTTATCAAAATAAAGTTGAAACAGCTTTGATCTGGATAGATTCTGTTACGATGGCACCTAATGCAACCATAGATTCTACAATGAAAGCAGATATTCATAATGAAGTTGACCAACATGCCATCAAAGGCAGTGAAATGGGTTTTGGGGCTGGAGGATGGATTCCTGATTGTAATGTTGCTTGTACGATCAGTAAACGTGGTAGTGATTGGCGTATTGTTTTTTCAATGATGAGCATGGTTGCAAATGATGGCCCACATTATGGTCGTAATATACAGTTAGATGGTCCAGGCATTTATGATGAAAAGTGTCATATCGATCCGCCAGATTGGAATGGTTTTTTCCGTCATACAGATAAAGAAACTGGTGTGAGTGCTTTCTTCCAACCATATACAATCCAAGGTTCATTTAAATTTATTGGAACGGGTAAAGCTGGCGGATATTAAAAAAAGATCAATGATAAAAAGCGCTGTTTACCATAAACAGCGCTTTTTTATTTAGGCAGTTGCAGATTCGCTAGTTGCCGTATTTGTTTTAGGGCTAGGTTTTGCTGATTTTTTAGCAGCAGTAGAAGCTTTTTTAGCGGCTTTTGTCGCTGCTTTTTTCATGCGAGCGCGATCTTTTGCTGCTTTTTCTGCTTTCTTCGCACGAGCAATGGCTTGTTTTTCTTTTTGTGCAGCAGTTTTAGCATGTTTTTGTTCGAAAGCTGTGATTGCTTTCATTAAACCTTTAGTTTTGTCACTAGATGTTTTAACGGATGATAACTCAGTTTTAAGATGAGATGATTCTGTCATTAATACAGCTAAGTCTTTGTTTAAATCTTTAATTGTTGACTGGTATTTTTCAACTTTGCTTTGGTTTGCAGCTGTTTTTTTATTGCTTAATTGTTTTTTAGCTTTTGCTAACATTTCTTTGTTGCGTTTAATAGTGGTTTTCAATTTTGCCACTTGGGAAGTCGCTTTATCAAGTTTTTTGGATAATTCAGCAACGATTTTATCTTCAATTGTTAGCATTGCTTGTGGTGCATTTTTGATGATTTGTTTCATTTCTGCTAAAGAAGATTGCATGATTGCAATTTTATCTTGATTTTTAGCAGCGGTTTTTTTTACGGGTGCTTTTTGGGGTGAAGTTGCTTTAACAGTTTTTTTTGCTGTTTTTGCAGTTTTTTTCGTTGCCATGAATTAAATACCTCTATTAAAATTAAATCGGTTTAATTTTGACGCATGTGAGTAAATTGTGCAATAGTTTTTATAATTTTTTTTAGTGTAGTATCATTTTATTAGTAAATAAAAAATAAATAAAATTTATGAAAGGAGTTTAACGTGTTTTCGTTTTTGCCTAAACCCATCATTGGTGTTATCAATATTATTTTTTGTGCGTTGAATCTTTTATTTTGTTCTGTGTTAGTTTATATCATTGCTTTTTTTAAATTATTTTCTTGGGGTAACTATGGTATCAAGTTATTTGATCGTTTAGGTACTTTAATCGCTCAGTTATTTACATTTAATAATTGGTGGTTTTTCAAAATCACTACACGTATGCGCTATGAAATTCAAGGTGTAGAAAAGTTAAAGCATAATAACTGGTATCTTTTAGCTGCAAACCATCAGTCGTGGGCTGATATATTAGTTTTAGAGCATGCATTTGCCTTTAAAATACCTATGCTTAAATTTTTCATGAAAAAAGAATTATTATGGGTGCCTCTCGTTGGTTCATCATGTTGGGTTTTAAATTTTCCATTTATGAAGCGTTATTCACGTGAGTTTTTAGAAAAAAATCCCCATTTAAAAGGCCAAGACTTAGAAACCACAAAAAAATCTTGTGAAAGATTTAAATTTATTCCATCAACCATGATTAACTTTATTGAAGGCACACGTTTTACTCAGGAAAAATATCAAGCGCAAGCTTCTCCTTACGATAATCTTTTGAAGCCAAAAGCCGGCGGAGCTGCATTTATTTTGGAAGCAATGGGCGATATATTAAAAGAAATGCTTGATGTAACAATTGTATATCCACCAAGCCAGCATATTGCATGGGATTATTTTTGTGGTAGATTTATGAAAGTTGTTGTAGATATTAATGTGATAGAAATTGATGGAAACTTACGGGGTGACTATATTAAAGATGCTGACTTTAAGATTTTCTTTCAAAATTGGTTAAATCAAGTTTGGCAGCAAAAAGATCAACGAATAACAGAAATAAAGGCAAAACTTAATGCAGAGAAAAATTAAAATTGCGACAAGAAAAAGTCCATTAGCACTATACCAAGCAGCTTTTGTAAAATCAGCATTATTAAAAATTGATGCAAGTTTGCAAATTGAACTGATAAAAATTGTAACAGAGGGCGATCAAAAACTAGATCAAAGTCTGAGTAAGTATGGCGGTAAAGGATTATTTATTAAAGCATTAGAAGAAGCTATTTTTGATCATGAAGCAGATTTAGCTGTTCATTCAATGAAAGATATGACAGTAGAATTGCCGTCTGGTTTAATGATTGCTGCATGTTGTGAGCGTCATGATCCGAGAGATGCCTTTGTTTCAAATCAATACAAAACAATAGATGAAATGCCAAACGGTGCGATTATTGGAACGTCAAGCTTAAGGCGACAGAGTCAAATTTTAGCTTGCCGTCCAGATTTACAAATTAAATTATTACGCGGTAATGTTGGAACCCGTTTAGCAAAATTAGATAATGAAGAATATGATGCAATTATTCTTGCTGCTGCTGGATTGCAGCGTTTAGATCTCTCATCTCGTATTAAACAGTACTTGCCAATAGCGCTATGTTTGCCAGCTGTCGGACAAGGTGTTATAGGTATTGAGTGTCGAGAGGATGACCATCAATTACTAGCTTTGTTAAAACAACTCAATCATGATGAAACTGCATTATGTTTAACAGCTGAAAGAAGGATGAATCAAAAACTTGAAGGTGGATGTCAAGTGCCAATTGCAGGATTTGCTCAGATTGAGAAAGATAGCTTAATATTAGAAGGACGTATTGCAAGCCCAGATGGGCAGCGGGTTATTGAAGCGAAATATTCAGGCTCTGTTAGTGCAGCAAATCAAATCGGTGAAAATGTTGCCGATGATTTAATAAAGCAAGGGGCAAAGCATATAATTGATAGTATTTATCATGTTTGATAATAAACCTATTTTACTCAATACACGCCCAGAACCACAAAATACAGCATTATCTCATTTTTTGATGAAACAACTTAACTGTGAGGTGATATCATTTCCTACAATAGAAATGAGTTATTTTTCTCATGTAAAGATTCAACAACAATTACCTGATAAAAGGATTGATTATTTTATCTTTACGAGCGTAAATGCTGTTGAAGCAAGCGCAAGTGTGTTATCACAATTTCATGATACGCATTTAGCCATTGCGATTGGTCACAATACAAAAATAACGTTGGTGCAGCAAGGATGGAAAAATACGCTTATGCCAGAGAATGCGAGTAGCGAAGGCATTTTAAATTTACCAATATTAAAAACGGTTAAAAAGAAATCCATCGTTATAGTGAGTGGCAGCAATCCAAGAGGCTTAATACAATCAGCTTTAATTGCTAAAGAGGCGCAGATTACAACCCTAATTTGCTACGAAAGGCATATTGCTCAAAAAAGTATGGATAATCCTTTAACACAGGAACAATTGGCAAAAGTTGCTATAGTAATAGTAAGTAGTGTTGAGTGCTTTGATTATTTGAAACATATTTTAAATAATCATCTAAATGTATATAGTGAGAAAAGTCGATGGTTAGTATTTAGTGAACGAATAAAAAAAGTATTAGCTAAGGATGTATCAATAGATAAAATTTATGTTTGCGAGCCTAATGCAACGGCTGTATTGAAAGCTTGTGAAAGATTATTAAGGTAAAATCTACGTTAAGTGCATTCATTGATAGTACTCAAGTGTGTTGTCAATTGCACAACATTTCAATAAAGGAAAATTGCATGCAAAAAGTCGAAAAAGATGAAGCAACCATTAATGCTGAGGATGTAAAGCAAAAAAGACATCTGAATATGACTAAACCATTGTGGTTAATGGTCTTGCTCAGTTTATTATTGATTGTACTTATTGGTATTGTGGCATTGATATATTCGCAGAATCGAGCTGTGACTCAAAACCAAAAAACACAATTACAGGTAAAAACCTTACAAAAAGAGCTTACAGTTCTTGAAAGTCAAATCTCAGATGCAAATCAGCACATTATCAGTAACAAGCAGGCTGTTGTGCGTTTGAATACTAAAACGGGTATGCAAAATGATGATTGGGTTTTAGCTGAAGTTGCTTATTTAGTAAGGTTGGCAAATTTTAATTTACACTTTGGTCATAATATTAGTGAAACACAACAATTATTAAAAACGGCAGATAATCGCATTGCTGGTTTAAAAGATCCTAGATTGTTGCCTATTCGTAAAAGTTTAACTGAAAATATGGCGACGCTTGCTGCAATTCCACAAGTTGATGTAGAAGGCATTTTGTTAAAGTTAAATGCACAAAGTAACGCTATTAACAAGTTACCTGTTATTACAACTCCTGAGGCCAATGATGCAAGCCAAACTCATGCAGCAGAGGCAAAGATACACCAGCCAGGATGGAAGCGAAATCTAGAGAGGAGTTGGCAAGCAATTAGTAAGTTAATTGTGGTGCAATATCATAATCAACCCGTCAGCAAATTAATTTCCTCTGAAAATCGTGCTTATATTGATATGCATTTACAACTATTATTGTCTCAAGCTGCTTGGGCTGTAATGCATGGTAAAGAAATATTATATAAACAAAACTTACAAGAAGCACAAATTTGGATAAAAAATTATTATGTAGGGGACTCATCAAAAACACAAGCGATGTTAGCGACATTAAGTGAGTTAGTTTCCATTAATATCACGCCAAGATATCCAGAGGTAATAAATACCTTGCAAGTAATAAATAGCGTGAGTAGTAAGTTGCATGATGAAAATAAAATCAATGCACTGTAATTGGTATTTTTTAAATTGACATGATCTAGCGCATAAATTTTAGATCTACTTGAGGTAATGAATGAAAAAATATTTATTTTATTTAATGATATTTATTCTTGCATTAATAGCAGGGGTTTTAATGGCAAAGGATCCTGGTTATGCATTATTTGCTTATAGTCATTGGACTGTGCAAATGCCATTATGGGTTGCTGGTATTCTTTTCATTTTATCTTTTTTAATTATTTATAATTTATTGTTATTAATTCGTGGTACTAGCGCGTTAGCAAAACGATTTAGTGTATGGCGTCGACAATATAAGCAACAACAATCTCACCGAACAACAAAACGTGGTCTGTTAGAATTAGCTGAAGGAAAATGGGCGAATGCAGAACATTTACTGATGAAATCAATTGATCAAAATAGTGCCCCCTTAATTAATTATTTAGCTTCTGCAAGAGCTGCACAAGAGCAAGGTGCTTATGATCGTCGAGATGAATATCTAAAAAAAGCACATGAAAGTACGCCAGGATCTGAGGTGGCCGTTGGATTAACACAAGCACAGTTACAATTAAGCCATAAACAATTAGAACATAGTCTTGCAACGTTAAGACATTTACAACACTTAGAACCTAAACACGTGTTTGTATTAAAAATGCTTAAAAATTTATATTGTGAATTAAAAGATTGGCAAGCATTAAGAGAGTTATTACCTGAATTGAAAAAACGTAAGGCAATAAAACCAGAAAAATATCAAGTATTAGAAACGCAAGTTTATAGACACTTAATTGAACAAGCACAACAACAATTAAACCTAGAGGCATTGAATCAGTTATGGCAAGAAATGCCGAAGTATTTAAGAAAATCTCGCGACGTGGTTTTACCTTATGTAGATGCATTACATCAACTATCTCAAGATGAATTGGCAGAAAATCTTTTATTCGATGTTATTCGACAAGATTGGGATAATAGTTATGTGACTCGTTATGGATTATTAAAGACAAGTTATCCTGAGAAACAACTAGAGCGTGCAGAAGTATGGTTAAAGCAATATGGTTCAAGTCCAGCGTTATATTTATGTTTAGGGCGTTTGTGTTTACGTAATCAACTTTGGGGAAAAGCCAGAGCTTACTTACAACAATGTTTAGATTTGGAAGAAAACGCAGATGCATGTGCTGAGTTGGCTAAATTATTAGAGTACCTCGGAGAAAAAGAAGAAGCATTAATATTTTATCGACGAGGTCTAATGCAATTAGTCGAAAAAACTGAAATTTTATCTTTATAATAAATATGGTAACTGCTGAAAAGTAAAGTTCTATAAAGATAATAAGGTTAATGTGTTTATCGGTGAAGCTAAATGTTAAAAGTTCAAGCCACTTTAAAGCACGGTTTAAAACCAATTAAAGGAAGCTTATGTTTGACGCAATGAAAAGTAAAAATCGCTTATTAAATAAAGTTTTAGCAAGGACTTTTCTTTTATCAACTATTGTTATTACGATTGCCATATCACTAACAATTTTAATTAACACATATGTTACAACAATTTTCTTGAATGCTTATCCTGCATCCTCTTTATCATATTTATATTTTTCACAAGCCATTATTTTAATGTTAGTTACATTTTCCACACGTAATATTATTGCTAATCAACCTAAAAAGTTTTGTTTTTTTATAGAGGTTTTAAGTACAGCATTAATTATTTTTTATTTAATAATTGGGCATGATTGGAATTATTTTACTTTAATCTATTGTGCAATATTGACAACAATTAGTGCGATGAATGCAATTATTGCATGGAATTTTGTTGCATGGACATTTACCATGCGAGAGTTCAAAGAAAATAGCCGATTATTTAGTGCAGTAGGTACGCTTTTTGGTATTGGGCTAGGTTATCTTTTACCGCTAGCGATACATGCTTATGGCGTCAATGTATTGGTTTATTTTATTATATTTTTGTTATTGCTATTTATCATTCCGGTATCAAATATGCCTATCATGATAAATGCAAAAACATCTTTAAATAAAAAGCAATACGCCAGCAACATTAATCAACATAAAATTTTTATTTGGCTATTTCTTTATGTGGCAGTATTACTGTTATCTAATACCTTAATTGATTTTGTTGTAAAAGGCACTGTTGCCAAAACAAATAATTCAAATGATATTGCTAGTTATATGGCAACACTCTATGCGACTGCAAATATTTTTGTGCTTAGTGCACAGTTATTTTTGATGAAGCCATTTCTTCGGTGGTTTGGTGCTGGTGGAATTTTATATTCAACACCAATTGCTGTCATCGTTTCAGCTATCATTTACTTAATACACCCTAGCCTTACAACGGCTACAATATTGTTTGTAATTAATTTAAGTATTTATTATTCACTATTTAACTTGGCTCGGGAAATTTCATTAAATGTTTTACCACCATTAGTGCGCGCCAAAGCAAAGTCATTAATTAAAGGCTTTGCAAATACGGTGGGTGCAATAGCTGGTTCAATTATTATTTTAATGATGAGTAAACTATTTGGATTATATGCTAATGTTATTTTTATAATATTTACTTCTGTTATTTTAATCTATTTAGCCTATCAAATTAAATTACAATATAAAAAAGAATTGAGTGATCAATTATTATTAAAACGATTTAAATCTGATGACTTACTGTTACAATTAGAAGCGGCAGATAATTATGATGAAATATTATCAAGTACCATTAGAAGTCATGATATAGGTCTTAATTTATTAGGTATTAGTATCCTTAAAAAAGCAAAATATAAATCTGCATTACCCAAAGAATTAAAGTACTGGCTAGAACATGATTCAGAAGCTTTATTTTTTGCGGTGGCTAAATTATCCTGTGAAATAAATGATCCTAGCTTGGTAAAAATAATTGATAAACGAATGCGTGTTGAGAAGCAGAGTCAAATAAAATTAGCATTACTAAAAATCATAAAAAATATCGATGAAGCAAAAACACTGCTTTATGCAAAAAAATTGATAACTAATGAAGATCCAGCTTTGCGAGCTTTTTGTGCCTATTTGCTTTTACAAAAAGGGAATTTTCAAGAAGTAAAAAGTGCGATTGATACGATTGCCCAACTAATGCAAAGCCAACACCCAGTAGATAGAGCGGAAGCGGCTAAAATCATTGGTGATTTACCAGTAGGAAATTTATCTAATGAACTTGTGAAATTAGTTAATGATAAATCAGATATCGTATGTATTAATGCATTGTATGCAGCATCAAAAATAAAAAGTGAAAAAATCATATCGGCAGTAGCTGCACAATTTAATCGAAACGCAGTGATTTATCACGTTCTTAAGTTAGCTGATAAATTTGGTGATCCACTATTAGTACCATTAATTGAACAAATGAATAAACACAGTTCATTAAAAAATATTGTTAATGCAGCGAAGATTATTAATCAAATTAAAACGCCTCAAAGTGAAGTCTTCATCATTGATTTACTTGAAAATTTAGATTTTTTTGAGCGATATCAATTAGCAAAATATTTTGCTTACCGGTGTAAATCACAAGCAATTGATCTTAAAAGTCGAGATAAGATTTTTAATATTATTAAGCAATTAGCCGAATATATTATTACTTTACATTTTGCAAAATCTACAGCAGAACCCTTTTTAGAAAAAGAATTAAGCATGCGAATATTTTGGGCAAAGAAAAGCTTTTTATATTTGCTTTCTGTGATAAGTAATACTGAAAAGATATTACCTATCTTGCCTAATTTAACACAGGCAATTAGCCAAAATAATACACACAACATAAACACGGCATTAGAACTTATTGAGGCATACCTAACCACAAGTGAGCAGAAAAAAATCTTAGGCGAAATTTTTGATGATCTAAATGAAGCTAGTAGTACAGCAACATTGAGTCAAGTGATTGCTCATGATCTTTGGTTAATGACGATGGTCAACTACGTACAATCACGCAAGCGAGGTGAAGTGATGGAATCTTTAGAAAAAGTAATTATTTTAAGACAATGTGAGTTATTTAAGGAATTGCCTGGCGAGACTCTACTGGCTATTGCCGAAGAAGCCGATATTTTAAATTTTGAAAAAGACGATGTAATTTATGCACAAGGTGATATTGCGGACGGTTTGTATATTATTGCACAAGGTGAAGTTGCTTTAGTGCGAGATAAAAATACATTAATTGATTATAAACAATATGACTTTTTTGGATTTATGGGCATCATTCAAAATAAACCATATTATGCAAGTGCGAAAGCATTGACTGCTTGTCAATTACTTTGTTTAGATAAAGTAACCTTTGATCGTATTTTAGAAGATGTGCCAGATGTATTAATGTCAATTACACGTGTTATGGCAAGTTATCTTGCTAAAATTATGGTTAAAGAGCGACTTATTTTTCCATAACTGAACATCATAATATTGCGTATACAACTGTTTTTGCGTGCACTTAATATCAGGCAAATAAGCATCATACAAATTAACACCTAATGTTATCATTTCCTGAAAATCAATGGGATGTTTTTGGTTAAAACGAGTTTCTATTGCTTGGATTGTAGACGTAATGTTTTTGACATAAATACCTACCTTGGATTTTCATATTAGTATTAATCTGATACTCACTGCATGTAAGTACTAATTACGATAAATTTTATTATAAATAGTTTTTTTCAATGGTATATTGACAAAAAGCTTGAAAATCTATTTATTATAGGTATAATACCCACAAAATGCATGATTTAAGATTTCCTTGGTCATTTATTGTAGGCAAATGCATTGCGTAAAAAATTAGCATTATTATTGGTATATTTACTTTTTCCTGTCACAAAAACGGATGCCATTATCAATAATCAACATGTAAAAAAGAGCAAGTATGACAGACATACTGTTTATAAGCGTTTAAGTTTGCACGAAGCAATTTTGTTAGCGTTAAGATATAATCCTGATGTCAAGAATGCAGAAATTCAACGTGTGGCAGATAAATTTGCTTTAAAATTAGCTAAAAACAATTTTGAATTTCAATATGCATTGACTGCCAGTTTAGCGCAAACAGATAATCAAATAGCAGCTCAACAAAATAGTTCGCTCACTACGACACTAACGCCAACGGTTCATCGTACAGGAGTGCTGGGTACAACTTATTCTATGAGTTTAAACAATCCCATTATTAATGGGATTTATCATCCAGGTATTGACTTAAAACTCACGCAACCATTGATGCGTGGATTTGGTAAAAAAGTAGCGACAGCAAGTTTATATTCAGCAACACAGTCTGAAAAAATTAATCAATTAAATTTACGTAGCGCACTAATTCAAGCAGTCGTCGCAGTCATCACTGCATATCGACAATTCGTTATAGATCAAAATAACATTGTGATTGATAAATTATCATTAAAAGATTACGCACAAACTATTAAGTTAAATAATGCATTAATCAAAGCTGGAAGACAAGCGCCAACGGAAGTTATTCAAACAAAAGCTGAATATACGCAAATGCAGTTTACATTAAAAAATGATAAAAATATTGTTAAGCAAGATAGACTCAATTTATTAAGAGTAATTGGCTTGCCTGCACAAACAAAAATTATTGTACCCAAAAACATTAAAATAAATAAAAGGCAACAGGCAGATATTAATAAGATTTTGGCAATAAGTTTAAAAAATAATATTACTTATTTATCTCAAGCCATACAATTAACCCTTGATAAACGACAATTTTTAGTTGATAAAGATGCAGCGCGAACACAACTTAATTTGACTTTAGAGGCTGAAAAATATGGGGTTGTTGATACAAACTCAACGGTTGAGTATGAGCATAAAATATATAATGATGAAAAACATTTTAGCGCGTTAGTTAATCTTAATATTCCCATTGATAATTATACACTCAAGCAAGCTATTATTAACGATAAAGTGATTTTAAATCAAGATGCTATAAAATTAGCAACTTTAGCCAGAAACCTCAAACTCACATTAATTGCAGATACAGATACAATAGAAACAAGTTATGATGCAATTAAAATAGCAAAAACAACCTTAAAATTACAACGTGAAAATCAAAAGTACTTACAAGCAAAGTTAAAATATGGGCTAGTGAGCACTTTTGAAGTAACCACAAAACAACAACAATTAGATCAAGCAAGGGTACAGCTCTTACAACAAAAAATCGCTTATCTTAATGCTCAAACACAATTATATTCAGATATGGGTACCATTTTAAATCAATGGCATATTAAGGTACGGTATTGATGCGAAAAATAAAAATATTAGTAAGTTGTTGTGTTATTATATTTTTAGTCATTTTGATATCTATTTATATATTTAAGTCCTACTCAAATACAAAACCAAACACAAAACAATATTATCAAGTTGAGAAGCAGGCGTTATTAACGCGGTATTATTTTTCGGGATTAATAGCACCAAAAACGACGAATATGATAACTAGTCCAGCAGATGGAATTATTAAAAAAAAAATATTTCATGATGGTGAATATGTTAAAAAAGGACAAAAAATTTTTTTGATTCAGTCATCAAGCTTACAACAGCGCTATCAAATAACATTGAGTAATTATTTGAAAATGTTAAATGATTATAAAGAGAAAAAAAGGCAATTTACTGCAGCAAAGTATTTAAGAACTTTAAATTATATTGCTGATGATGAGTATTTTTCTAAAAAAGATGCAAAGCAGGAAGCGTACATGTCACTATTACAAGCGCAGTATGCAATGTATAAAATATTTAAAGAAATGGGAATAACAACCAAATTATCTTTATATGAAAATTTAAATCATAGAGAAATTAATAAGTTGTTGATGAGAAAAACAGATGAATTTCCTATTTATGCTACTAATAGTGGTATCGTATTGATGACGAAAAATATTAACAATTTAGAAAAAGGTAGTCTTGTAAAAATTGGCCAGTCGCTAGTATCAATAGGTGATATGCAACAACTATCTATTAAAATTAACGTTGATGAAGCTAAGATCAATCAAATAAAGCGAGGGCTTAAGGCAAAAATAACCGGCATTGCATTTCCCAATATCGTATTAATTGGACATGTAACCGCAATCAGTAAACAAGCAAATAAAGATATAAATGGCATTCCAGCTTTTCCTGTTATTATAACTGTCAACCACCTCTCCAACATTGCCAAGAAAATTATTGCTGTCGGCATGAGCGTTAAAGTGGAAATTGATTTAACCAAAAAACCAAGGTTGATGATACCATTAAACGCTATTTTTTTAAGGAAAAATAAGCCCTATGTCTATTTAAAAAATTCAAATGATAAAGAAAGTAGAATTGTACCTGTAGTTGTTGGTGAAACAACCATTAGTAAAGTGGTTGTTTTATCTGGGTTACAGGCAGGAGATATTATTGTCTATTCTAATTGATTTAAAGAACATCACTAAAAAATATAATTTTGCTCAGCATCAACATGCTGTACTCAGTAATATTAATTTACAAATAATGTCAGGTGAACTTATCGCGATTACAGGTGTATCAGGATCAGGAAAATCAACATTAATGAATATTATAGGTTTGTTAGATCAACCAGATGAAGGTCAATATTTCTTGAATCATCAACCGTTAATTCATTTAAGCGAAGATAAACTTGCAACGATTCGTAATCAAACAATAGGCTTTGTTTTTCAGTCTTTTTATTTATTACCTAAATTAACGGTATTAGAAAATGTAGCTTTGCCTTTATTTTATCGTGGTATTCAAACATCAAAGCGTTTGATAAGTGCATATCGAATATTGTGTTATATGGACATATCTCAATATGCTAATCATAGACCAAATGTTTTATCAGGGGGGCAACAGCAACGAGTTGCTATTGCTAGGGCGCTTGTTGGAAGTCCGAGCATTATTTTAGCAGATGAGCCAACTGGTGCATTAGACTCAAGTACAGGGAAAGAAATTATAGCGTTATTTATGCATTTAAATCAAAAACAAAATGTTACAATTATTATTGTAACGCATGATAGAAAAATTGCAGCACAATGCCCTCGTATTATACATCTTTCAGATGGCGTTATTGTCAGTGATAAGTATGCATAACAACTTTATATACTGGTTTCAGCAAGCACAAGAAGCCTGTATGAACTTATGGTTAAATAAATTGCGGGCTTCTCTTGCTATTTTAGGTATGCTTGTTGGTACAGCATCAGTCGTTGCAATGGTCTCATGTGGTCAGCTTGCAACAGCGCAAGCTTTAGCGCAATTTCAGCAATTAGGGACAGATTTACTTTCAATTTCTTTTTATCAAAGCGCAGATGCAAAGCAAAATAATCTATCACAACATTTGTCATTAATTCAAATTTCCGAAATGCCATTTAAGATTAAAGCAGTTAAAGCAATATCAGGATACACCACAACGTTTGTGCCAGTGACATATGGTGGAAATAAGATAAATGCTGCAATAGTTGGTGCAGATACTCAATTAGAAAATATACTAAAAATATACAGTTCCAATGGTAGGATATTGACTATTTTTGATAAGAAAACAATGTATTGTGTGCTAGGAAATGCCATTGCAAAACAATTGAGGAAAAATGGACTGCAATCATTAATTGGTACACAAATAAAATTGAATAACAGCTATTTTACAATAGTTGGTATTGCAAAAAAGTGGCAAGAAAATAATTTCTTTAATCAAGATATTAATCATGCGATTGTTATTCCTATTCAAAGTTCTCTCAGGCTGTCAAAGTATATTGAAATTAATCATTTGATTTTAAAATTATACAAAAATACAAATTTGGCATTAGTTCAGAAAAAAATTCGCATTTATATTAATCGTCGACTACCAGAGCAACAGTATTATTTTCAGAGTGCTAGAAAGTTGGTATTGAGTATGGTAAATCAAAAGAAAATATTAACATTGATGTTAGGCCTAATTGGTAGCATTTCATTGTTGGTTGGTGGTATTGGCATAATGAATGTTATGTTGGTTTCAATGGTTGAGCGCCGGAGTGAAATAGGTTTGCGAAAAGCCATAGGTGCCAAAAATAAAGATATACAAATTTTATTTCTCATAGAGTCCATTATTTTGAGTTTAATGGGAGGTATACTTGGTATTATTCTTGGTGTATTAGTGACGAGTCTAATTGCGTTATTTGCGAAGTGGACATTTCAATTTTTGTTATTACCTATCTTTGTCGGTTTTTTTATTTCGGTTATGGTCGGTATTTTTTTTGGATTTTATCCCGCATATCAAGCAGCGCAATTACAACCAATACAAACATTACGCATGTAGTTATTGCTAAAATTTATAGTGCGCATTCCCCAATTTCTCCTGTACGGATACGCATAATTTCAGCAAGCTCAATAACAAAAATTTTTCCATCTCCCATTTTCCCTGTATTTGCTGCTTTTGCGATAGTTTCCATAACATAATCTGCCTGTGCGTCATCGACAGCAATTTCAAGCTTTAATTTAGGCAAAAAATCAACAACATATTCCGCACCACGATAAAGTTCGGTATGACCTTTTTGTCGACCAAAACCTTTGACTTCTGTGATAGTCATACCTTGAATATTAATTTCATTTAATGCATCACGAACATCATCTAATTTAAATGGTTTGATAATAGCTATAATTAATTTCATGATGATTCCTTATCGTTTTTAGTTAATTGCAGCATAAATCCATCAAAGTTTTTTTGAAAAGTTTTACATTTAAGGACATAAATATTAATAGGGAAATATTGTATGAATATGAATATAGATAACATGGGTATACTATATTTTGGTTTTTGAAGGATAGCCCATAAGCTAAAGTGAAAAAAATGACTTGCTAGTAATCCGGCTGCAAGTAATATAAAAAGTAATAGGCAAGAATAAATACTGACTTGTAAATAATGATACCAATATATTGTGCAAGTTTTTTTCCAGCTGATTTTTTGTTTCATTGAATTAAATTTATTAGGATTAATAGTACTATTATACCCAAATTACCTCAAAATGCAATTTTTAACAAAACATCACGTGTTTATTTTAAGCTTTGTTGGCTTGTTATATTATTATTTTCACGCCTGAATGCCCTTCAGTGTATAATTATGAGTTATTCTTGGCTTCAAAATATTTAACCACAAAAAAATTGTTTAAATTTCACATTTTGAGGTAATTTAAGTATATAATTAAAAAAATGTCTAAAAATTATTTTAGAGGAAATTATGTTAGATCCTAAAAAATGTAGTCCACAGTTTTTTGATGAGCTTGCTAAAAAATTAAGTGCAGTTTTGCCGGATAGTTTGCATAGCTTGAAGCAGGATATGGAAAAAAATTTCAAAACTGTCTTGATGGGCGCATTTGATAAAATGGATTTAGTAACTCGCGAAGAGTTTGATGCGCAAGTAAAAGTCCTAGAAAGAACACGTGCGAAACTCGAACAATTAAGTATTAAGTTAGAAACGCTTGAAAAAAATAAATAAAAAAATTGGGCGTTTCAATCGCGCCTATCTCTTAGTATTGGTGCTCACATAAATACTAAATTTTATTAGAGTAGATACTTGTCCTCATTGAAAGCAATAGCAACAGAATAAAACCGTTAATTCCCTCAGTATAAGTAGTACGTACGCAAAATTTTAAGTATGCGTAACTCATAGAATACAAATGACATTAATACTAAGTATATATGTTAGAAAATACTTAGAGAGGAATTATGCAACTAGCAATAACTAAAACGCGGGCAATGGTAGGTATGCAAGCACCAGAGGTTACCGTGGAAGTACATTTATCTTTGGGTTTACCAGGTTTTGCAATTGTCGGCTTACCAGAAGCCGCTGTGCGTGAAAGCAAAGATCGCGTGCGAAGCGCAATTATCAATTCTAACTTTGAATTTCCTGATAGAAAAATTATTGTTAATTTAGCGCCGGGTGACTTACCAAAACATGGAAGCCGTTTTGATTTAGCAATTGCAGTGGGTATTTTGGTGGCATCAGGACAACTAAACTTACCTGATCATTTATTATCAACCATAGAATTTATTGGTGAGCTAGCATTAACAGGCGATTTGCGTCCGGTTAAGGGCGTATTGCCTTTTGCCATTCAAACTAAAGTCAATAAAAATATTCTTGTTTTGCCGCAAGCAAGTGTAGATGATGTTGCCATTATCCATGGTTTAAATGTATTTGCCGCAGATTGTTTGTTAGATGTTTGCGCTTGGTTAAGTGATGATCAGGCGCGAACATTAACACCAATCATGCAAATAGATGCTAAAGTAACAAATGTTGATTATTTAGTTGATTATGCTGATGTATTTGGACAAGAGCAAGGCAAAAATGCCTTAGAAATTGCTGCTGCTGGTGGACATAATGTTTTGATGATTGGTTCACCAGGCTCTGGTAAAACAATGTTGGCATCAAGGCTTATGACCATAATGCCTGATTTAACTTATGAAGAAGCATTAGAAGTGGCGGCGATTTATTCACTATCAGATACTCAACAAGCACAAATTATGCGGCGACCTTTCCGTATGCCACATCATACAGCATCACATGTTGCTTTGGTTGGAGGAGGACGCCCGCCAAAGCCTGGAGAAATCTCTCTGGCACATAAAGGTGTTTTATTTTTAGATGAGTTACCAGAATATAGCCGACACTCATTAGAAACATTAAGACAGCCGTTAGAGTCAGGCAAAGTCCATATTTCCAGAGCTGGTTCGCAAGCAGAGTTTCCTGCAGAATTTCAATTAATTGCGGCAATGAATCCTTGTCCTTGTGGTTATTATGGTGATACTCAGCGTAATTGTACATGCTCACCTGACCAAGTTAGACGTTACCAAGAAAAAATATCTGGACCGTTATTAGATCGTATCGATATTCATATTGAAGTAAATTCAATCCAGCAAGCACAATGGTTTAGTAAATCTAACAATGAGAGTAGTGCAGATATTAAAGCACGTGTTTTGGAGGCTAATCAACGGCAATTATCACGACAAGGGAAAATGAATTTTGCTTTATCAACACAAGAAGTGCGTCATTTTTGTCAATTAAATCAAGAAACAGAAAAAATGTTGGCTATGGCGGGCGCGAAATATAAACTATCTATGCGTGCTATGCATAGAATTTTAAAAGTGACACGGACGATTGCGGACTTGATTGGAGCAGACATCATTGAAATGACACATTTAGCGCAGGCATTAAATCTGAGACAAGTAACATGTAGGCGTGAATAATTAATATACGATAACTATATTAAAAAATGACTTTCAATTGTCAAAAATTATTCTAAAAACACAATGTTTCATTAAAAAATTTTGGTTAACTACATAAAAAATATAGAATAAATAAAATATGGTCAGATTTATTTTTTAATATTGAAGCTTTGGCACAGGATAAGTATAAATTTCTGCTACACTATTGTTTGTGGATAATAATTTCAGTACAATCTTAAATAAGCAAACTGTACTTAAAATAAACATAACGGTTCAAGTAAATGAAATATAAAGTATTCATGACATTAATAGGTGGTGCAGCTGTGCTTATCAGCACAGAAAGCTTTGCTATGATTAATGGATTTTATACGGGTGTACAGCTTGGACAAAGCAAAATTGATGTAAATGCAACAAGTTTAAAAGTCAAAGATTTACCTTATTTAAGCAATGGCAATGAAGTATTACTGCAAGGACCTTCAAAAACTAAAGTTGGTAATGATGGTTTTGCTGGTCGTGCTTATGCAGGTTACCAATTTAACCAATATGTGAGTATTGAGGGTGGCTATACGCAATATGCCAATACAAAAATTAGCAATATTTATGGCATGACGGGCTTGGATGAAAGTTTACACCAAGGTGCGCTTGATGGCGTCCTTAAATTTATGTTACCCATTACTGAGCAATTTCATCTTTATGCTAAAGGGGGAGGCGCATATGTCTTTTCTCAGCAAATACAAGACCCAACAGGTATACCAAGTTCAAGCAATGCTTCCCAACCAAGCAGTGTCTCTTATAAAAAAGTAGATGTGGATGTGTTAAGACCCACTTATGGTGTAGGAATGAGCTATGATGTTACTAAGCATCTTTCAACTGACTTGACTTGGTCTCATGTTGTCGGGGGAAATGGCATAGAACAATCTGATCTACTTGCGTTGGGTGTCAGTTACTATTTTAATCCGTCAAAATCAGCATGATGTATTTTTACAGCTAAATTTATGTCAAAAAATCTGTATCTTCTGCAAAATTAAACTTATTTTTTTAAGGTTGAGTGAAATCATAATGTAACAATATATTTTCAGCCAATAATACCCTATGAATAAGACACGCAATCGTATCAGCCCACATTTGTGTTTTTTACTATTTTTTATTGTATTTAATCTTTTTTTGATCTAATATAGCCCAATAAAGAGTTTTATACTTGAATTTAATGAAAAAANAAATTTTCCGACNGTTAATAAGTTCAGATAACATTATATTGAAATTAATCCAGCATATTGATGCCGTCATTAACAAACAAATAAATATTATTCTTCATAATAGCTTATTGCAAAAACTAGAGGCTTCATGGCGTGGTTTATTGTTACTACTAAATGCTCGCGAAGATGATACATCAACTGTAATCAAAATTTTAAATATTAGTGCCAAAGTATTAGCAAAGAATATTGAACATGCAGTTGATTTTGATCAGTCGGCATTATTTAAAAAAATTTATGAACAGGAGTTTGATCAACCCGGTGGGCAACCATTTGGTTTGATTATTGCCGACTATTATTTTAATCATAATATACAACCAGATATTCCAGATTGTATTTATTTGCTTAGAGAATTAGCAAAAATTGCTAGCAGTGCATTTTGTCCGATAGTGGTAGGTATTGCACCTAATTTTTTTGGTATTAATAGTTTTTCAGAGATACAGATACCCTTTCAAGTAAAAGATTTATTACAACAAAAAGAATATGAACGGTGGAAGCAAATACGTATAGAAGAGGATTCACATTATTTAGGTTTAGTGTTACCACGAATTAGAATGCGGCCACTATATCAGGCAATTACTTCATCTGCGCATAATCGCTTTTTTACTGAATCGGCAGAACATCATGACGATTATCTTTGGGGCAATGCAAGCTATGCTTTTGCTTGTACAGTAATAACATCATATCGAGAGACAGGATGGTTTAGTGATATGCGAGGAATTCATCAAAAGGATAGTAAAGGGGGTGTCGTTGATATTTATCGCGATTATTATTCGACAGATGAGGATAACTTAATTGCAAAAAATGCAACAGAATATGCCATAACAGATACACAGGAAAAAATATTAAGTGAAGCAGGATTTATTGTATTAAAAGATAATCGATACTTAGAAAAAGCAATTTTCTATAACATGCAAACATTACAACAACCAATAAAATTTACAACAAAAACAGGGACAGTAAACGCAAGTCTCTCATCCTTATTACATTATGTATTGTGTGTATCACGATTTGCACATTATATTAAAATGATACTTCGTGATCGTATTGGTGGCTTTTCCAGTGCAAGGGAATGTGAATTATTTCTAGATAGTTGGTTACATCAATATCGTGCACAAAATACTACCTTAACGCGGGATGTCAGAACAAAATATCCTTTAAGAGAAGCCAAAGTTAAAGTGACAGAAAATAAGAGTATGCCAGGGAAATATCATTGTATTATGCATTTAAAACCACAATATCAAATTGATGAAATAGAATTACAATTTAGATTGATAACTCAAGTGAAATTAAATTAGGAAGGATAAATATTGGAGTACATGAAGTTTAATACGCCACTCTTGCAAAGATTAATAGATGAGCAGCCATATAATCATAGAGAAAGTAAAGTAATGAATGTCATTGAACAAAGGCAATTGATAGCAGATATTAAACTAAATATAGAAAATATTTTAAATACAAGATCTTTAGGCATACAGCTGCCCGAAGAATTAATTGCATTAAAAAATTCGATCTTAAATTATGGCATGATAGATTTTTCACATAGCCATTTTGGACATAAGTCTTCTCAAACCATGCTGTGTCAGCATATAAAAGAAAATATTTTGCATTCAGAAAAAAGATTAAGCGATGTGTATATAGAAATATTAACAAGTGATATTGCAGTAAATAGAACAATAAAATTAAAAATATATGCAAAATTAAATAGTAGCATGATAAATACAGCAGCAACATTTGATTCTTCATGGGATTATTTTAGACAAAAATTTACAATTGATGGGTGAAAAATGAAGAAAAGCTTACTTAAATATTACCAAAGTGAATTAAACTATTTACGCAATGAAGGTGATGCCTTTGCAAAAGCTTATCCAAAAATAGGAAATCGATTATGTATGGGCGAAGGTAATACAGAAGACCCACTTGTTGGTACTTTAATTGAGTCTTTTGCATTTTTAACTGCAAGAATAAATTATAAAATTGATAGACAAATGCAAAGCGCATCACAATCAATCTTAAATTTATTATATCCAAATTATTTATCAATTATTCCCTCATTAAGTACAGTTCAAATTAAAAATGTTAATAACCACGATGAAACCTATAATCTTCCTAAAAATACAGAACTCAGTTCAAAAACAACAGATGGTAAAAGTTGTGTGTTTAGAACATGTTATCCTCTCACCATATATCCAATTAAAATTACTGATATATATTTCGGATGTAATTTTAAGTGTGAACAAGCATATAAAAATAAGAAAACAAAGTCGGCATTAAGTATTAGATTACAAGCAATAAATCCGGCGCATAACATAAAGGTAATGAATATAAATAATTTGGATTTTTATATTAATACTTCAACTGAAAATGCTTATTTAATACAACAAATTTTATTTAAAAACATTAGCTATATTACGATTACATCAGAAAGTGATGAGACAGTAACTATTTATCCTGAATCGTTGGTTTCTTTTTTGGGTTTTGACGATGAAGAGAATTTATTCCCATCACAAAAAAATGCAGAAATAGCACAAAATTTACTGATGGAATTTTTTTTATATCCGAAAAAATATTTATATTTTAGACTGAAGCATTTATCAAAATATGTAACTGATGATATGGGTTGCTCTATAAACATAAATATTTACTTTAATAACTATCAAGCAGATTTAGTATCGATAATAAATAAAAAAACATTTTTACTAGGATGCTCCCCTGTTATTAATTTATTCGAAATTAATTCAGTGCCGGTTGTCATAGATCAGAAAATTAATGATTATCCCGTTATTCCAGACAATGATTTTGATATGGCAGAGTGTGAGATTTATCACATTAATAATGTAAATGTCATATCTGAGTATAAAAATATGGTTTGCCGACCATTTTTTGGATATAAGTATGCAGATGATATTAATGCTAAATATCTACATTGGTATCATTATAAAAAATCAAGCGAAGAAATTGGAAGATATCATATTTCAGGTTACGAGAGTTTCATTAATGTCAGCTTTAAAAATATTGAGCCAACACTCAATAATAAAACCTCTATTGTTGCAGAAATGCTTTGCGCTAATAAGTTTGAAAACATACAACTGACACAGGATGATTCCGGGAAAATTTTTGCATTTAAAGATGCTGAAACAAGTACTAATTTAGCAGCAGTTAGTCTTTCAGAAGTTACAGCACCTGTTTATCAGAAGCATAACACCTCATTACAGATAGATATAATTGCCTTAATAGCATTAAGACAAAAATTTTTAGAAGATAATGAAAACACAAAGCAACAAATACAAAATGTTTTATCAATGAGTTGCTTAAATGACAAGCACTATAGTGATTTGATTATGCATGGAATTCAAACAGTAGATTTAAAAAAAATTATTAAACCTATACATGGATATATGGCGACAGATTTTAGTCATGGGATAAAGTTAAGAATAACGATAAATAAAAAATATTTTCCAGAAAATAATGAATTATTATTTGGTTATGTTTTATATGAATATTTGAATAAAACTTGTGACTTAAATACGTTCGTTGATTTAACTTTCATAGATGAAAGTGGTGTCGAGATTAATCAGTGGAAGAAAAGTTTATAATGAAAACAGATGAGGATTTACAATTTATTCAAGAAAATATCATGTCATTTGACTTTTTTCAATTAGTTAAATTATTAAATCAACGAGATATTACACCCGTTAAATTTGTAACTAGTCCAAGTTTATCTTATGCAATAAATGAGGTGATTGATCTTAAAATAAAAAAAAATCAAGTAGATGTCATGGTTACCTTTATGGGGCTGATTGGTCAGTCTGGTATATTACCTGAACATTTATCCTCGTTAGTCATGGAAAGAATTAATGCAAAAGATTATACTTTATATGCATTTTTAAATATATTTCATCATAGGCTTATCAGTTTATTTTATCAGGCATGGGAAAAAGCACGATTTTATATTGGATTAGAGCACCAAAAAAAATCTGAAATCATAGAGTTAGTTCTATCATTAACAGGCATTTCATTAATTTATAAAAATGCACAAGAAAAAAATAGACATTTATTCTATGCAGCATTATTTTCAAATCAAAATAGAACGGCTTACGGATTAAGCATATTGCTTTCAGATTATTTTTCTTTGCCTATTAAAATCATGCAGTTACAAGGTCATTGGTTTGTGATTGAGAAGGATAATTTAACAAAGATTACAGTTAATAGTCATAATAACACACTAGGCATGAATGCTATTATAGGCAGTAAAGCTTGGTACTCTCAGAATGGTTTTGCAGTAATTATTGGTGATATTGATTATGAGAAATTTTTAGATCTGCTGCCTAGTAAACATATGATGAGAGAAATTAAAAAAGTAATTTTTGATTATATGGGTTACCAATTTTGTTTCAAATTAATTTTTAAAATAAATAAGAAAACAATACCAATTAAAAAATTAACAAATGAAAAAAACATGCAATTGGGTTGGACGAGTTGGTTAAATATTATTGACAATGAAAAAACCCAAACATGTATTGAGTTTGGAAACGCTATTTTTTAAAACAATGATATTAAATTATAAATCTATAAAGGAATATATATGGAAAACATAAAAAATTTAATTGAAAAATTGGATGATTTATCTCGCCAAACTTTAAATGAGGCGGCAAGTCTTTGTGTAGCCAAGTCACATTATAATATTGAAATTGAGCATTGGTTGCTGCATTTATTAAAAAACAAATCAGCGATAATAAGAAAAGCATTGACCATATATAATTGCAATATTGAAAAAATAACTACTGATTTACATAAAAACTTATCGGGTCTGAATTCAGGTAATGAGCAAACACCAGCAATAGCTGTAAGATTGATTGAGTTAATTAATGCAGCTTGGTTAGTTGCATCATTAGAGTTTCAGTCTCAATATATTGATTCTGGAATGATTCTGATAGCTTTAATATGTGATCCCATTTTATCACAAATTGCTGCTTGTATATCCGATGAGTTTTTAAAAGTGTCATCAAATACTGTAAAAGCGACTATTGGTAACCTTGGGCATGATGTAGAAATAGATACGGTAAATAGAAGAGTAGATAAAAATAACGCACTTAAAAAATATGCGATTAATTTGAATCAGCAAGCGCAAGATAAAAAAATAGATGCTGTGATTGGACGTGAAGATGAAATAAGACAATCCATTGATATCCTCTCTAGGCGAAGACAAAATAATGTTATTTTAACAGGAGATCCTGGTGTTGGTAAAACGGCTATTGTTGAAGGACTTGCACTAAAAATAGAGAAAAATGACATTCCAGATATATTGAAAGGTACGATTATTTACGCTGTGGATATGGGTGCTTTACAAGCTGGTGCAAGTGTTAAAGGTGTTTTTGAAAAACGGTTAAAACAACTACTTTTTGAAGTGAAAATATCAGATAAACCCATAATTTTATTTTTTGATGAAGCCCATGCATTAATTGGTGCTGGTGGACAAGCCGGACAAAATGATGCAGCTAATTTATTGAAGCCTGCACTAGCACGTGGTGATTTAAGTGTGATAGCAGCAACAACGTGGAATGAATACCAGCAGTATTTTGAAAAAGATGCCGCATTAACAAGAAGATTTCAATTAGTTAAGGTTGATGAGCCGGATACAGAAACAGCAATAAGCATGTTGCAATCTTTAGTTGAGAGCCTTGAAAAACATCATGGCGTATTTATTTTGGATAATGCTATCAAAAAAGCTGTATTACTTTCACAGAGATATATTTCAAGTAAAAAACTGCCAGATAAAGGTATTAGCGTTCTAGATACTGCTTGCGCCAGAGTTGCAAGTAGGCTTAAGGAAACTCCAATTAATATTACAAAAAACGAGAAAAAAATTGAGCTTTTAAAGCAAGCGCTTCAGCGATTAATTTTAGAAAAAAAGCAAGGAATATCTCATAAAAACATTGGCACTAATCAGCAATTAATCTATAAAATTGAAAGAGAAAATAAAGTATTATTTAAACAATGGAATGATGAAAAAAAAATTATCGAAAAAATAATCAGCTTACGTAGTAGTTTAGCGAATGAAAATTTATCAAAATTAACACTTAATAAAATAAAAAAATCATTTATATATTATGAAAAGCAATTGAAAACCATACAGAAAGACAGACCACTTTTACAAGCTTTTGTTAATGAAAAAATCATATCAGAAGTTATTGCTGATTGGACAGGTATTCCCATAGGACATATTTTAAAAGAGCAAGCAAACCAATTACTTAGCTTAGAAAAGGCATTGTCAACGAAGATCATTGGCCAACCATATGCAATTAAAATTTTGTCTGAACATATGTTAACATCAAGTTTAAAATTAACTGACACGACTAAACCAATGGGTGTGTTTTTATTATTAGGTCCAAGTGGTGTTGGCAAAACAGAAACCGCCTTAGTTTTAGCAGAAAGCATTTTTGGTTCAAAAGAAAATCTAATCACTATTAATATGTCTGAGTATAAAGAAGCCCATAAAGTTTCAATGCTTGCAGGTGCGCCGCCGGGATATATTGGTTATGGTGAAGGCGGTATTTTAACTGATGCAGTGAAACAAAATCCTTACAGTTTAATTTTACTCGATGAAATTGATAAAGCACATCCAAGTATGCAAGATATTTTTTATCAGGTTTTTGATAAAGGAATACTACAAGATGGACAAGGACGAAATATAGACTTTACAAATACTATTATTCTAATGACAGCGAACTCCTGTGGTGAACAAATTGAAGATTTTTGTGCAACTCAAGCTGACATTGATATGCAAGCATTGACAATATATATTGAAGACGAGTTGTTAAAAATATTTAAACCCGCATTTTTGGGTCGTTTCATTTCTATTCCTTATTTAACTTTATCAACATCAGTATTAAAAAGGATTATTCAGTTAAAATTACAAAAATTAACTGAAATTATTTATAAACAATATCAGCTTACACCTGAGTTTACAGATGGTTTAGTTTCTTATTTAGGGAATGTTTGTTGTTCACATCAGTATGGCGCACGATTGATTGATAATACGATACAACAACAATTGTTGCCAGCAATAAGCAAAAAATTTATGTCGTCTATACTGCAAAGAAAAAGAATTAAAAATCTTCTAGTTGATTATGATATGCAAGCCTGTAAAATATTAGTAACTATCTAGTTGAATATGACTTTAAAGCTGAATGTTGTAATTTCCATGAGTTGCAGTGCTCCAGATACCAAATGTTTTTTTAACGAGCGGTATTAAATGGCTGTATGAACAGTTATACGTTTATTGATGCTTGAATGATATCGAGGTTTTCTCGGTGAAATATAGAAAAACCAATAATATTCATCTTAAGCATGCAATTGCTATCTATTTAAAATGCTGGAATTAAAATGTCTATTTTACGCATTTAAAAGTTGAGGGTTTAGTCTTGTAGATAATATTTAAAGCGGTACAATTATTATTGAATGCGCTTTACAACTATCTCAATTACCCATATTATGAGTTTAAAGAGCCATAAGAATTTTTAGCTAGTTTATGAAAGTAAGTAAAATATATTGCCGATAGTATCTTTGGTGAACAAGCCGTAGTTAAATTTGATTAAAGTCAAAATATTGTATGAGGGATACCGATGTTTGAAAAAAGTAAACAGCAAATCTTCGGGAAAAAATACTAGGTTTTTAATATATCCAAATCAAAAAACAGAAAATGGCTATAATTATTATATTTTTACTGCCTATAGATTAGATAGCCAAGATTTTGATTATGAACCGAACATAAAATTTAATGAATTATTTGAAAATATGCCATGTCTGCCAGAAAAAATAAAACAAGCTATTTTAAGCACGCCCAAAGAAAACATTATAAAATCTAGAACATTACGTCAGTTATCACCTCAAAAAATAACAGATGGGTTGATTGCTTTATTAGGTGACTCAGCTCATGCCATGGCACCTACAGCCGGGTTAGGCGTTATCCTTGGGATAATTAATTCATTATATTTGGCTACGTATATTGCTGATAGTTCAAATACTTTTTGTGAGGCATTGAAAAAATACGAAGAGGAGACGAAATTACATTTTAATGCATTTTTGCGATATACGTCAGAGTTAACCGATAACTTCTATGCGGATAACCACATCAGTAAAGCACAAGGAGCAATGGATCTATTTGCAAGCCTTGATGTTTTGGTTAATGTTACAACTAACAAAGTTATCACTAAATTTAATAATTCTATTAACTAAACTGGTTGTTCAAAAAGCTTGTATAAGTTCAGTTCTTAGGACACTTCAAATTTAGTACCGCTATGTTTCACTGATTAGCCTATGATAAGTAAATTAAAATTTATCATTCGAAATTTGATTATCGTCAGCGCTATAGTTAGTAATTAAGTAGTTGAATTCTAGTCAAGTTACTAATAAACCAAATCAAGTTTATTTTAGTGGTATTACTTATGTTTAACCAATTGAGATTAAAGGATATATTGCAATTTCTTGTCATGTTAAATGGTTTCATTCAACCCTAGAATATATGATGTCTTTAAATTTTTAAAAGCGGCTTAAATAAATTGTTGCCACAACTGTCAGATTATTTACAATGCACAACCTATAAGTAATAAACTCTATAATTGTAATTAATACTCAAAAAATTTGACAAACTATGCTTTTCATTGTTTAATGAGTTTAATACCCATATAACCAAGTGGGTTTAAATTTAATTAACAAAGAATACAATATGGCAACCATTGAAAAAAACCTAAAATTGACGCTTAAATCTCTCATTAATTGTAAACCTGCAAAAATATTGGCTGATACAGCGATAAAACCAAGTACGGCAAACGCCGTGGCTGCGGAAATAAAAGTATCGGCACAGAACCAAGAAAATAGTCAAGAAGAATCTGACTTACCACAACCAACATATTTTGTTAAGTGTTTAACCATTAGTAAAAATAATGGTGATTTTTTTATTGAGCAGGATGGTGAGTTAATACGCTTAGCACAAAATGATATTATTGAAGTTGGTGAACAATTTTATCAAGTCAATTTAGAAAAAGAATATATTGCTCATACAATAGAGCATTCAAGTGAAGATAGTATATTAGACGCGGATAATGATTGGAATATAAAGCCCATACCAATTAGTCATTGTAAAGAAAACAATGTAATAACAAATTTAAAAAAACATTTATGGTCTGATAAAGAAGAAATATCAAAATTTGAAGATTTAAGTTTTTTGTATGGTGCAGAAAATAAATCAACAATTGAAAAACATACCGTATTTCAGCAACAGACGAATACCATACATTCACATTTTACAAAAAGTAAATCTTTGATAGATCAAGGACTTATCGTAGTCCATGATTTAGAAATGCCAGCATCTACAGTATCTACTATTAATAAAAGTGGCTCAAATAGAAAGTTATTACATAACAAAGGAAATATATTGCATGATTTAGGTCTGTCAGCTTTAACTGAGTCAATGTTAATTCAGGGTGCTGATGGTAGAACCGCAAATTTTCAAGATCAAGCACCAATAGATATTTTGGATGAATTAATTATTAACAGTGCTAATAACTTAGAAGTGAAAATTACTTAAATTCACTTCTAATTAGCATATAAAAAATATTAATACTATTGATGTATGAACACATGATTGGATAGAGATAAAACACTAAGATGAAAAGAGAAAAAATGAAAAAGATAAGTTTACTTTTAATAATAAGTATTACCGTTGTTTCATCTTTAAGTGGATGTGCATGGTTTAGCGCTAACATACCTACGGCTGAAATGGATGTACAATCAGTAACCTATTTAAATCCCGATATTAATGGACAAGCATCACCCGTCGCACTAACAATTTATCAATTAAGCAAACCAGATAAATTTAATCAGGCAAGTTATATTGCATTAGAAAATAATAGCTCTGCTGTATTGGGTGATGATTTAATTGATAAAAATATCATAGAAATCAGACCCAAAACCACAATGCACATATCTGAAGCAATATCAGAGGATACACATTATATAGGCATTATTGCAGGGTATCAAAACCAAAGGATAGGCAATTGGCGTCACCTCATTAAATGTGACACAACAGCAAATAAAAATATCAATTTAAAAATATTATTAGAATCTCACACCCTGAGTGTTAAGACAAATTAAAGGGTAAGTTATGTTATTTAGCAATCGTATTGTTTGGTATGAAGGTATGTTTCTTCATCCACAACATTTCCAACAACAAGAAAGGTATTTTGAGAATATAATACAACAAAAAATAACGGTAAATAATGAAAACTTCTGGGGATTACAATCTTTTGCGATAGATGAAAATTTATTATCAATAGGAAAAATTGCATTAAAATATGCGCGTGGAATATTTCCTGATGGTACATATTTTGATTTATCTACAGTAGATCAATTACCCGTTCCGCTGGATATTCCAGAGAATATACATAATAAAATCATTTATCTAACAATTCCATTACGAGAAAAAGAAATAGCTGAAGTTGGTACAAATGAAACAAAACAGATTCATAGAAATATAATATTTCAATCAAAAATTGAAGATGCAATTGCAGATAGTCACAATGAAGTTGAGATTCAAATGGCTAAATTAGCATGTTCAATTATGCCTGAATATGAAAACTTGTCAGCATATAGTATTTTGCCGATAGCAAAAATTATTGAGGTGGGTATTAATCGTAAAATCCTACTAGATAATGCTTTTGAAACAATATGGATAAACTGTCAAACAAGTAAGCGATTATCATCTTATATTTTAGAAATATATGGATTAGTGGAAAATAGAGCAGAGTTAATTGCTAACCGTTTAACAGATGAAAATCATGCTGGAACAGCAGAAATGGTTGATTTTCTTTTATTACAAATGATGAATAAATATCAACAAGAATTATATTATATTAGCCAGAAGCGTGTGGTTCATCCAGAATATCTTTATCAAGTGTTGAATTCATTAATGGCTGAGATTTCAACTTATATCAGTAAGAAAAGAAGACCCATAAAAAAAACACAATATAGGCATGATAATTTAAATGAAACGTTTAAAGAATTAATGCATGAGCTTAGAACTTCATTGACATTGGTGCTGGAACAAAATGCAATCAATATAAAATTAATTGCTAAAACATATGGTACATGGATAGCTCATATAAATGATAAAAAAATTATCAATGAATGTCAGTTTGTCTTGGTTGCGTATGCAGATATATCAATTGATATACTGAAAGCATCGTTACCAAATCAATTAAAGATTGCATCTACATCGCATATTGAAACATTAATACATAAAGCATTACCTGGCGCGAATATTAGTCCTATAAATCTAGTACCAAAGCAAATACCATTTCAAGCAAACCATGCATATTTTTTAATTGATACAGCAAGTTCACATTGGAAAAATCTTGAAAAAACAGGTGCGCTTGCAGTACATGTAGGAAAAAAGATTCCAGGATTAAAATTATCAATTTGGGCGATTAAAGGAAATACATATGAATAATAAAGCTTTAGTCAATAATCAAAAAGTTGTATCTACGTATATGGAGAATGCGAAGCGTGATATATCTAATAGTACTAAAGTTAAAAATAAACTCATAGAAGCTGCAGATATAATATTTATCCTAATTATACAGATAAGATATGCTATAGAGCAGAAAAATATCATTCAATTACAAACATTAATGATTGATGAAATAAAAAATTTTGAAAAAAAATTAGTTCTTGTTGATTATCCTGAAATAATGATCATTGCAGCAAGATATTGTTTGTGTACAGCAATAGATGAAGTTGTATTGAGTACTGCATGGGGTAAGAAAAGCATATGGACACAAGAAGGATTATTAAGTTATTTTCAAAAAGAAACATGGGGCGGAGAGCGCTTTTATATTATTTTAGAAAATATGTTAAAAAACATTCGAGATCAT
Source organism: Legionellales bacterium (assembly GCA_002707205.1). Taxonomy (GTDB): domain Bacteria; phylum Pseudomonadota; class Gammaproteobacteria; order UBA1113; family UBA1113. The sequence goes on along the minus strand of PAMH01000013.1, from coordinate 50,792 downwards.
ATTGAATTTATAGAGTTTGGATATTGCCTAATGAGTCTAGGCTTTGAGGGAAAACTTTATGGTCATGAAAATAAAATGATTAGAAATGAAATAAGGCATAGAATTTTTTATCACATTAAACAAGTACGTAATTGCCAGTCACAGAAATTATCTCCACAATGGAAAGTATTTCATAAACCACATAAAGAAACATGTCATAAAATTAAGTTAAAAAAGATAACAATAATTACGCTAACTTTATTTTTAATTAGCCTAGGATACTATAATTTCCGTGCAATAAATAGTACACAACCAATATTAAATGCATTATCAACAATTGCAAATGTTTCACCTGTAACTATTTATCTACAAGTTTCTGATTTCAATAAATTAGTTAATAGTAATAAGCAAGAACGATATAAGTGATGATAATGGATTTTATAAAAAAAGCAGTAATATTTTTTAAAAATACAGGCATTAAATTAACTGTTGGTTTTGCAAAAATAAAGGCAATGGCATATGATGTTTTCCAGAAATTATCAATAAATACAAAGCTGGTTCATCATAAAATTAAACAAGACTATCTCCAGCTAAATTTTTATAAGCTACCATGGTACTTAATAATCGGTTCAAAAAATTCAGGAAAACAAAGTTTTTTAAACAATATAAAATTAAATTATATTAATGCGCAAAGTTGTTGTGATGAAGCTGTATATTTGAATAAAAACTTTTCAGATTATAAATGGTATTTTTCACAACAAGCAGTTTTTATTAAACCTAAGTACAATATTAAGAGTGAAAAATTATCTTTGTATGAAAATTTAATAAAATCATTAAAGAAAGTGCACAAAAATAAAATATTTAGTGGTGTGATTTTGACACTAACTATACATGATTTAATGTCGATGAGTAATAAGGAACGGAATGAATTTATTCAAAATGTTAGTCAATATGTAAAAATAGTGCATAAACAATCAGGGGCATATGTTCCTTTGTATCTTATTTTTAATAAATGCGATTTATTATCAGGGTTTTGTGAATTTTTCAGCGAGCTTAATAAAGAAGATTTACAGCAAGTATGGGGATTTACTTTACCTTTACCACGATGTCATGATCAATCATATGTTATAAGATATTGTAATAAAGAATATACACAGCTGACTAATATTTTAAAAAATCGTGTCTTATGGACTTTGAATAAAGTTGAAACTGCTAGGGATAGAGCATTAATTTATCAGTTTCCTCAACAGATACAGTTAATTAAGCAGCCCATTATTAATTTTATATCTGAATTATTTTTAAGTATTAATCAGCTAGATACGTTGCAGTTTAGAGGACTATACTTTACCAGCTGTAATCAAGAGTCAGGTAATCCATATGATTATCTTTCTCAAGCGATAGCAAAAAAGTATCAGCTTGTATTACCAATTTTTAAATCTCAAAAAAAAATAAGTGAAAATTATTTTGTAAAGAATATTTTTTTAGATGTTATATATCCAGAAGCTGAATGGGTTGGTGAAAATAAAAAATATAACAATAATAAACGGCGAAAATATCAAGTGTTACGCTATGCTCAACCAGTAATTTTAGGATTGTTAATTTATTCAATGCATCAAGGGTATCAAATATTACAAATTAAAATACATTTAATTGAAAATCGGATTAATTATTATCAGCATGATTACACGCAGCTAGCGCCAGATAATGCTGCGTTAATTAAAATTGTTCCAGTAATTAATCAGTTATATCAAGCCTATCGTTTATCTAAAGATAATAATTTTATTTACACAACAATGATTTTTACAAATTATTATTTAGAGAAAAAATTAGAAGAAACGTTAAATCGTGCGTTAAGAAGCTTATTTTTACCAAGAATAGCATCACAGTTGAAAAATGATTTAAGTCAAAATATTGTCGATGCAAATTTACTTTATGCAAATTTAAAAGCCTATCTGGTATTCAGTGATAATAATCATGTGGAAAAAAACATGCTTAAAGCACCGATGTTATTTCAGTGGAAAAATGAATATATTGATCAAATTAATTTATTAAAATCACTTGAAAAATATTTAGATATATCACTACAGAATCGCATTCCAAAACTTCCTATTGATCAATTGCTTATAAATAAAGCAAGAAAACAATTAGAGCAAATTATGCCAGCAGATAGAGCTTATGGATTGTTAAAAATAAAAAGCAATGTAAGTAACTATCCTAATTTAGATTTAAGTGCTATGGCTGGTGAAAATTTTAAAAAAATATTTTCATTTGATGTGAAAAGTATCGTAATTCCAAGTTTATATACTAAGCAAGGATTTGAAAATATTTTTTCTAAGTTTAATCAAGATATTACAAAAGAAGTAGTACATGACAATCAGATTATTGGTTTACCGAATAATATCGTACAAACAGACCATCAAATTAAAGCAATAATAATAAAAAAATATAACCATAATTATATTGCAGCTTGGAATAATGCATTAACTAATATATCTATTAAACCTTTTATATCATTAAGTCAAAGTATAAAGAAATTAAATATGCTTATGGACAGTTCATCGCCAATGAATAATTTATTATTAGTCATATATAGTAACTCTGACAATATTGATCATGATAACCATCAGTTATCAAAAGCATTTAAATTAATCAATAATTATTATGAAAATATATCTACAAAATACACATTAAAGGAAACAGTCAATGTATTCTCTAAATTACGTGATTATCTATTAACCATAGAGAAATCAAAAGATCCTCAACAAGCAAGTTTTAATGCTATTTTGGAAATGATACAAGGTAAAAAAACGCCTCTCCAGTTATTATATCAATTGGCTAATAATACGCCCACACCAATTAATCAATGGTTAACAGAAATAGCAGACCAAGTGTGGTTTGTTATTTTGGATAATGCGCATCAAAAAATGAATGAGGTGTGGCAGCATGATGTTATGCTTTACTATGTGGAAAACTTAAAAAGTAGTTATCCATTTGATACAAATAGCATAAATCAAGTGCCTTTGAAAGACTTTATAGCGTTTTTTGGGGAAGATGGATTAATGTCAAAATATTATAGTCAGTATATTAAGCCATTCATAGATGTGAAATCTAATCCTTGGCGACCCTATCATGTTGATGGTCATACTATTGATTTAACACGTGAATCCATTGATCAATTTATGCAATGGGAAAAAATTCATACAAACTATTTTTTATCTGGTAGTAATCAATTATCGGTAGAATTTTCTATTAAACCTATAACATTATCAAGTGATGCAACAAACTCTATCCTGCATATTGGTGAGACCAATTTAAATTATCGTCATGGACCACAACAAACAAAAAATATTAGTTGGCCACTCCCTGAAAATGCTAATGCTGTGAGCTTAACGTTAAATACTTTTTCTGGTGACAATTACCATATGAAATTTTCTGGCCCGTGGTCTATTTATCAGTTTTTTTCTCAAGGTACTTTGAATAAAACAAAATATCAAGGTTTATATTATTATGACTTTAATTTAAATGGAGTTACTAGTAGTTATCAAATCTCTAATATCGCTAAGCTATCAATTTTAAATTTATCTTTGTTTAAAAAATTTTTATTACCTAACAACATAACTATCAAAAAAAGGGAAAAACATGTCAATTAACCTAAAAAGTTTATTGAAAAATATTAGTCAAGAAGACCCTTGTGGTATTGATTTAAGAAAAAATGATTATTATCGTGATGATTATTACGAGGTTAAAGATGCTCGCAATAAGGCAAGAACAATTGAAAGAAAACAACTTAGTGGCGAAACTGATGCTGATTCGATGAGTTATTGGAAAATGGTATCAACTAAAGGAATCTACTTAATTAAGGAGCAAACAAAAGACTTAGAAATTGCTTGTTGGTTAACAGAGGCTTGGCTTCGTCAAGATGGCTTTTATGGTTTAGCAAAAGGGTTTGAGCTTATTTATTTTTTACTAAAAAATTTTCCTGATGATATTTATCCATTACCTGATGAGGATGGACTTGAATCGCGATTTGCAGCATTAATTGGTTTAAATGGGATTGATAATCAAGGTAGTCTGATTCAGCCAATTCAAAATCAATTAATCGTAAACAGCGAAAATCTCGGTTCGTATGCCATGTGGCAGTATCAACAGGCAATAGCGATTAATAAAATACAAGATCAGAAAATTATTAATCAAAAGTTGGAAGCAGGTTTTATTGATATAAATGTTATAAAAAAAGCAGCTAAAGAAACGCCCAAAAACTTTTATGATCTTTTACAAAAGCAGCTTAAGCTTGTTTTAGAAAAGTTTGAGCAGCTGCAAGACTATTTGGTTGCGCGTTATCATCATAACGCACCACCATCCTCACATATTAAAAATGCACTAACATTATTTAATGATCATCTTAATTTTATTTTGCATGACTTAAAGGATGTGGATACAAAAATTAGTCACGTTGATGTAATTAAAGAAAATGAATCACAAAAGAAATCAAAGGATGTAGAATTCAAAGTTCAACCTTATCACCAAAAACTTTCAAAAATGAGTCGAGAATCATCGCTTAAGGATTTAGCTGCAATCGCAAATTTTTTTCGTATTACTGAGCCACACTCTCCCATTTCATATGGTATTGATAATATTATTAATTGGGGACAAATGTCGTTGCCGGAATTAATGCAATTATTAATCAGTGATGATGTTGCCAAAAATAACTTTTTAAAATTGATAGGCTTAAAAGATATGAAATAAATTTAAAACTTCCGCAGTACATAATAACTGCATATCTCAATAAAGTTGAAAGGTATTTTAATTTTGTTAATCACAATAGGAGAAGAAAATGTCAAGTGTTAATGACAAATTAGAACGGGTTAGAAAACCTAGGGTACATATTAAATATGAGGTTGAAACAGAAGGTGGTACTGTTGAAAAGGAATTACCTTTTGTTGTAGGTGTGCTAGGTGATTTTTCAGGGCATCCAACAGAAGTATTAAAACCCTTGAAGGAAAGAAAATTCATTAAAATTGATAGAGATAACTTTAATGAGGTAATGAAAAAGCAAAATGCAGGACTGAATTTACGTGTTGAAAATACGTTACAAGATGATGGCTCAGAGATGTCTATACAACTTAAATTTTGTGCCATGGAAGATTTTGAACCCGCTAAAATTGTAGGGCAAGTTCCTGCCTTAAAGGAACTAAAAGACACAAGAGATAAACTTCGTGACTTGCTATCAAAGTCAGATCGTTCAGATAAGTTAGAATCAATTTTAGAGGCGACATTACAAGATTCGACACAGTTACAAAAATTAGTGCAAGAGTTAGAATTAGACAGGGGAGAGTAAAATGTCTGATATTCAGCAGTCAGTAATAGATGTGAATAATAGTATTGAAGCTTCAGAGAGTATATTGGAGCAAGCTATTTTAGCAACAAAACAAACAGAGAGATGTCAGGCGGAGGATCTGTTACGTGCATTAACAGCGAATACTTTAAATGGCACTATAATATGGAATAAAAGTTTAGTAGCTACCATTAATACCGCAATCAATAAGCTTGATCAAGCTATTTCTAATCAGTTAGCAAAAATTATACATACAGAAGATTTTAAAAAAATTGAAGGCACTTGGCGCGGCTTGCAATATCTTGTTTCTAATTCAGAAACAGGTGCATCTTTAAAAATTAAGATGCTAAATGTCAAGAAGCGAGAATTATTTAAAGATTTAGATAAGGCTGTTGAGTTTGACCAAAGTCAAATGTTTAAAAAAATTTATGAAAACGAGTTTGGTATGCCAGGTGGTGAACCATATGGTGCAATGATTGGTGATTATGATTTTGATAATCATCCTGAAGATGTCGAAATGTTACGTAAAATCTCTGAGGTTTCTGCGGCTGCATTTTGTCCATTTATAAGTGCTGCAAGTTGTAAATTAATGGGTTTTGATACTTGGGCGGAGTTAGCAAATCCAAGAGATCTTGAGAAAATTTTTGATAGCGTGGAATATGCTAAATGGAAAAGCTTTAGAGATTCAGAAGACTCACGTTTTATTACTTTGACTATGCCTCGGGTATTAGCAAGACTTCCTTATGGTGAAGCAACTTTACCTATTGAAGAGTTTCAATTTGAAGAAACCTCAATTAAAGAAGGAAAGCCCACGACACAATTGGCACATCATGATTATTGTTGGATGAATGCAGCCTATGTGTTCGGTGTTCGTTTAACAGAAGCATTTGCCAAATATGGTTGGACCACAGCTATTCGTGGTGCAGAAGGTGGTGGAAAAGTACAAAATTTACCTTTACATGTTTTTTTCACTGATGAGGGCGATATTGATTCGCAATGTCCGAGTGAAATTGCAATTACTGATCGGCGAGAAGCTGAATTAAGCAAGCTTGGTTTTCTACCATTATGTCATTATAAAAATACAAATTACTCGGTTTTTTTTGGCGGCCAAACAGTACAAAAATCGTTAAAGTATGATATTCCGGAGGCAACAGCAAATGCAGCAATTTCAGCAAGAATGCCTTATATTTTAGCCAGTGCGAGATTTGCTCATTATTTAAAAGTGATGGCAAGAGATAAAATAGGTGCATTTATGGAAGCATCTGATTGTGAAAAGTGGTTGAATCGTTGGGTTAATAATTATGTAAATGCTAATGCAGATTCAAATCAAGATTTAAAAGCGAAATATCCACTCGCAGAAGCAAAAATTGAAGTGAAAGCTATACCAGGACAGCCTGGTTCATATCATGCTGTTGCATGGTTGAGACCATGGTTACAGTTTGAGGAGTTAACAACCTCTTTGCGTATGGTAGCGCGTATACCTAAGATAGGTTAAGCATTATTCATAGCCAAACCACCTCAAAATGTAATTTTTAACGTTATCTTTTGAGGTGCTGAAATGTTCTTCGGTGCATAACAACAAGTTTTTATTTACCTAAGAACGTCTATGATATTTTGTTATAACTACGCGTTATGTGGTGGTTTGAGTATATCTATAACTGGCCAATTTTTTTCAGTAAGGTATTTAAGCTCAAAGTGCAAAATCCCAGTATAGCAACACCTGCCGTGATATATAGTAAATAGGTCTTAGTGATCCAACCAAGATCTACAACGATAAAAAGTGATAATGCAATGACTAATGTAGCAACCCCAAATCCTTGCCAAAATTTCGATGGAGTCGGTTGGTCATTATTTTTATTTACTACTGCTAGCGAGGGTGTTTGTGCTGGTGCATTTTTTAAGTATTGATAAATTAAGTCAGGCATTTCAGGCATTTTTTCAAACCAATGAGGGAGATTTTTTTTAACTTTTTTTAAGATAGACTTAGGTCCTAATTGCTCTCTCATCCATTTTTCCAGAATGGGTTCTGCACTTGTCCATAAGTCCAACTCTGGGCAAAGTTCACGTCCGAGTCCTTCAATATGAATTAAAGTTTTTTGAAGTAAAAGTAATTGTGGTTGAATTTCCATGTGGAAGCGTTTTCCAGTTTGGAATAAGCGCATGAGTAACTGTCCAAAAGAAATTTCTTTTAGTGGTTTTTGAAAAATAGGCTCACATACAGTACTGATGGCGGACTCGAATTCTTGTACGCGAGTATTTGCTGGAATCCAGCCTGATTCAAGATGTAATTCGGCAACACGTCGGTAGTCACGTTTAAAAAAAGCTAACATATTTTCAGCAAGGTAGCGTTGATCCGTTTCAGTTAATGTGCCAACAATGCCAAAATCAATCGCAATATATTGCGGATTGTCTTTGTTGCTTGGATGAACGAAAATATTTCCTGGATGCATATCCCCATGAAAAAAACAATCACGAAAAACCTGTGTGAAAAATATTTCCACGCCATTTTTTGCTAATTGCTCAAGATTAAAATTTTGAGCTTTTAGCGTGTTGATGTCAGAGATTGGAATACCATAAATGCGCTCCATAACCATAATGTTTTCACGACAATATTGCCAGTGAATTTCAGGAATATAAAGTTGTTTTGAATCTTTAAAATTACGTTTAAGAATTGAAGCATTTGCAGCTTCGCGTAATAAGTCTAATTCACTTAAAATGGTTTGTTCAAATTCAGAAATAATATCCTTTGCTCGGATTCGTTTACCAAAAGTTGTATAATGCTGTAGTAAACGTGCAAAACTATAAAGTAAATCAATATCACGCTTAATAATTTTTTCAATATTTGGTCTTTTAACTTTAATAACAACATCTTGTCCATCAAGCAATTGCGCTGTATGAACTTGTGCGATTGAAGCAGAGGCTAATGCGTGCTCATCAAAATTAACAAACAAAGTTGATATAGGTTTTTCTAATGTTTTTTCAATAATTTTTTTGGCGCCAGAAAAAGGAGGGACTTTATCTTGTAACTTGGCAAGTTCATTGACGATATCTTCAGGTAATAAATCACGGCGTGTTGATAGCATTTGTCCAAATTTAACAAAGATAGGGCCTAAGGATTCTAAAGTAATACGTAATCGTTCAGCACGTGATTTTTTACGATTACGCAACCAGTACCAAGGATTTAAGTAAGATAAAAAGCTAATAGGTGCAAACCAACGCATAGCTAGAATAATTTCATCTAAACCATTTTTAGCGAGTATGTAGTTAATGTATATTAAGCGATAAATTTTTCCAAATAGCTTCATGATTTTTCCAGTAAATTAATTTTTGCTTCTAAGCGATCAATATCACTGCGTAATGTGTCAATGTTATCTAAAAAATCTTCTACTTCGATACGAGTAGGTAATAATTTTATTTCTTCTTGTAGATACTCTCTAATATTTTGTTGGCTGGTATTAATAAATCGTTGACCAAAACGCATAAACTTTTTACCGATATTTCCAATATGATAAGCAATAGGATCACCCGTATAACGGGATAAATATTCCTCCCAGTCAAATTCTATACCTTGTAGTAAATCTTGTACTTTCTGAGCTGTATCTACATCGCCCGTAATTTTGATTTTCCCTGCAAAAATATCGGCAAGTTTATTTTCAGATAAGTTCATTGCTAGGAAAGCAAGCGGTGAACCACTAATGGTTACATTCGGTTCAGCATAAAGATTTGCTAAAAAATCAATACCATCATGGGTAAATAAACAGTTTAAGGTAAGATTAATAGGACTAATATGAATAACGGCAATACGACCAGCGAGGTTTTGTAGTTTTTTTTGTTGACTTGTATCATTCTTAAGTAAATTATTTAGACTAGATTGTAATTTCTCTTTTAGTTTCTCTTTCATTTCGCACTCAATTTAATAGTTTTGTTAATTGTAGCATCGTCAGAACTTTCGTAAACTACGTTAGTATGCAATGTCAGTCGGCTTGCTATCTCAGTATTGAAGAAAGTAAGTTTACCACGACCGGTGTTACAGTGGGTACTGTAACACTGGCATCCCTGATGTGGTAAATTGCAGGCAACAATACCACATCTCGTGTAGGAAAGTTGCCTGGCTATGGCGAATGAAAACGTTAGATATGCACCTTAAATCAATGCATAACCATTTGATTTAAAGTGCTTTTTAGCTAGTAAAGCTCAATGCTGTCTTTTTATTATAGCAGCTTTTATTTTTTAGATTTTAAATACTTGTAAATCAGAAACTTAACTGAAGTCTATAAAAAATCGACTAAAACATGTATTTTTAAGTTTATTACTCTAAAATTAATGAAAATGAAAGATGGTTATATGTATTGATGATCATAAAAAGCACAATTTTTTATAAAAACACTAAAACTTTCATGAAAAAAGTGCTAGAATATCGTCAATAACTATTAGGAGGTGTAGATGAAAAATTTGCCCCAGATAAATACTGCAACTATTCCATTAGGTAGTGAGCAAGCTTATTTAAATGCCATAAATCTTATTCCCATGTTATCACAAGAAGAAGAGAGAGATTTAGCGAAGCGTTATCATAACAATAGTGACTTGCAAGCAGCGCGCCGATTAGTGATGTCACATTTAAGATTTGTAGCCAAGATTGCACAAGGATATAGTGGTTATGGTTTGAACTTTATGGATCTTGTACAAGAAGGTAGTGTCGGCTTAATGAAAGCAGTTAAGCGATTTGATCCTAGCGTTGGTGTACGCTTAGTTTCATTTGCAGTTCATTGGATTAAAGCTGAAATTCATGAGTTCATTATCCGTAATTGGCGTATTGTTAAAATTGCAACAACCAAAGCACAACGCAAATTATTTTTTAACTTACGTAGTATGAAAAAGCATTTAGGATTTACCAGTGAAGAGGTTGAGCATGTTGCCAAAACGCTAAATGTTTCGACACAAGAAGTGTGGCGCATGGATACGCGATTACATGCAAAAGATATGTCACTTGATTTGCCTACAGACGACAGTGAAGATGATCATAATTATATGTCGATGGCTTATTTAGAAGATCATTCACAAGATCCGGCACGTATGCTTGAGTATGCTGATACAGAAGCCCAAAGTCATGCCCAATTAGGCACAGCACTTGCTAATTTGGATGAGCGTAGTCAGCATATTTTACAAGTGCGTTGGTTAGCGGAGAAAAAAGCAACATTGCATGAATTAGCTGATAAATATCAAGTCTCACCAGAGCGTATTCGTCAAATTGAAAAACAGGCAATGAATAAGTTAAAGAGGGAGTTAGTTAACTTTGCGCACTAAGTGGTTACTTTTTTTGATCTTATTATTAGGCATGAGCAGTAATACTTATGCTTATTTTTGTAGTTCACAAAAAGGCCATGGTTATGTCAATATTGGTGACACCTTACAAGAGGTACAGCGTATTTGTGGTACACCGGATCATGAAGTGAAAGTTGCAAGTAGTGGTGAAAAAAATCTTTTTATACAAAATTGGACGTATACGCATCAGCCAATTCAAACACGGTTTGATTCACCAACACCTCAGTCTGATACGGAGTATCCGCCAGATGTGACTTTTCAAATTGTAAATAACAAAGTTAATTTAATCAGTGTTCAAGGTCGTCATGTCATGAGCTCAAACTTATGCCGTACCGGTATGCAAGTTAAATTGGGGCAATCGGCGCAGTCTGTTATGGATAGCTGTGGCCGTCCTGATTTTGTACATAGTCAACAGCAAAAAGTAAAAACACCACAACAACAAATTATCACATGGACTTATGATGCACCTTCGGGTCAACCAATAGTTTTTGAATTCACCAATGAAAAGTTAACTAAAATTGGTAACTAATAAGTAATAACTTTTTTTATTTTTGTCTTTTTTGACCAACACGAGTCAACGAAATAATATGACTTCATGTCATTATTTATCTAACTTCTATTGTTCATAATACGAGAGAACTTTATACATTAAAATATTAAATGGTGTAAAACTATAAACGAGAATATCAAATAATGAGAAAGAAATATTTTAATATTAAAATCACACTGGAACGTTTGCATGAGAATAAGATGAAAACGTTAGTACCATTTTTTTGTATTTTAATTTTTATTTTATTAACTGGTGCTATTGCATCTGATATGTATGTGCCTTCATTACCACATATTGCTCAGTACTTTCAAGTGTCAGATTATTTGGCCAAACTTACCGTTTCGTTATACATGTTAGGTTTTGGTTTTGGGCAATTAATTTGGGGTCCATTATCAGATAGCTATGGACGAAAAAAAATATTAATTATAGGCATCTCTTTAGGTTTTATCGGTAGTTTATTTTGTGTTTTAGCACAGCATATTGATACATTGTTATTAGGACGATTGATACAAGGACTTGGGGTTGCTTGTTCATTGACTTTAGTGCGTTCTATGATACGTGATGTCTTGAAAGGTGAAATGTTATCAAAATTATTAGCATATTTAAGTTTGATTTTTGGTATGATTCCAGCTATTGCACCTATTATTGGTAGTTATATAGAATATTATTTTGATTGGCGAGCAGTATTTTATGTATTAACTGTGTATATGGTTTTTGTGGTTGTTATGGTGATTATTTTTCTACCTGAAACAGTCGCGCGTAAACATATTCAACCATTTAAAATAAAGCAAATATGCATTGATTATGTGAATACATTTAAGCATGCGCAGTTTTTATCTTGTGCAATAACGGCAGGGGCATGTATTTCAGGTATATTAGCTTATGTAGCTATTAGCCCCTTTCTTTTTCAAAGTGTATTAGGGTTATCCGTTATTAATTACGGATGGTTAACTATTTTTATTATGCTTGTTATGTTGTTAGGTCGAGGTGGCAATGTGATTTTTTTGAAGCGTTCCACATCATTTCAAGCAATGAAAATAGGACGAATTTTAATGTTGCTCGGCGGACTATTAATGCTAGTAACATACGTCTTACACTTATTTAGTGTGGCTGCTATTTTAATTCCTTATCTGATTTTTTTATTAGGAACTGGTTTTATATTTTCGAATGCTTCATTAATTGCTTTTACTGTATTTGATGCTAAATTTGGTATTGTTAGTGCTTTATATAGTTTTTTACAATTATTTTGTGGGTATATCAGTAGTTATATTGCTGCACATGTGACAACAGATACACAGCTACCTTTAGCATTAATTTTAACGGGGCTTGCAATTGCTGCAATAATTTCCGCAAAGTTTATTAAACAAGAAGATTCATAATTTATGCTTAAATGACTTTGTATTTTGTATAAAATTTAAAGATCAAATTATTTTTTATAATAAACATGTTGTTCTGTAATGATTATATCAAGCGCAACATCCCAGTCATTTAATTTTAGTTGATGAGTTCTCTGCATTTCATAAGCCAAACCAATGAGTAATGGAGAAGGATAATTTTTGCGAAACGCAAATGTTTTATCGTAAAAACCTTTACCCATACCTATTCTTTGACATTTTTCATCAAAGGCAACTAATGGCACAAGTACTAAGTCTAATTGTTGAGGCAAGATAGGGTCTGATGGCACAGGCTCAATAATATTAAAATTTACATGCTGTGTTTTTGTGGCAGAGTTGTAAGGATGAAATAGAAGCTTTTCATCTGGTGTGCCAGTCATGACAGGCAGAAAATAATTTTTTTTTGCATGCCATATAGCCTGTTGAAATAATAGAGTATCCACTTCACCATTAACTGATAAATAGCCAGCGATATTATTTTTCTCTTTTAATAAATTAAGTTGCATAAACTTTTTATAGATAGCGATTGCAGCATCAGATTGAAAAGATTGAGGTAAATTCTTTCTTGCAGTTTTCATTTTTTTTCTAAGGGTCGAGATTAATTGCATCTGCCATTAGACCTTATTGTTTGCAAATTTCTGTTGTACTGTTTGATAAATTTCCATAGTACCAATATTATGCCAAATACCTTGAAAGTACTCGCCACTCACCGCAAAATTATTAATTGCAGAGCGCAATAACGGGGCTAAAGAAAATTTACCAGATTTGCAATCTTTAAATAATAATGGGGATAGAACACTGATGCCTGCAAAATTATATAGTGGCTTACCATCATTTTTAACTATAGATTTCTCTAAGGCAAAATCACCGTTGGGGTGAAAGGGTGGATTATCTGTCAATACGAGGTGTGCTAAATGAATAGGTAAGTCTACTAAGTTTTTAAAATGGTAATCTGTAAAAATATCAGCACTTATTGCAATAAATGGGTTTGAACCCAGTAGCGGCAAAGCTTTTAAAATTCCCCCCGCTGTTTCTAATGGTTCAGATTCAATAGAGTAAGCTAGTTTAGCATTATATCGATGACCATCACCCAACGTATCTATGATTTGTTGTCCAAGGTGAGAAACATTAATGATAATTTCATTGATGCCCGCTTTAACCAAGGCATTGATGTGATATTCAATTAAGCATTGTCCATTAATTTTAAGCAGTGGTTTAGGTATATGATCGGTTAATGGCTTTAGTCTTCGCCCCTCACCTGCAGCGAGGATTATTGCTTTCATTTAATTTATCCATCTATTGGTGGTTTTCAAATAACGGTTGTAATTTTTTAGTAAATAGCTGATAGACATCGTGATATAATTCAATACGTGTTAATGCATCTAATGTATAGTGTAACACACGCGGTATATCATTTAAGTATTGTGTTTTACCATCACGGATGGCCAATCTTGAAAAAATGCCAATTATTTTAATATGGCGTTGCAAACCTATAATATCAAAATCATTATACAGTTGTCCTAAAGCATAATTATTCAAGATACCCTGTTTTAGCGCTTGGTTATGATAATAACTTAACCATAACTCCTGTTTTTGTCGTGGCCAACTAATATAAGCATCTTTCAGTAATGAAACTAAGTCGTAACTTATAGGACCTAACATCGCATCTTGAAAATCTAAGACACCAAGTTCTCCGGTTGATAATGACATTAAATTTCTGGCATGGAAATCACGATGTATAAATACATAAGGTTGCTGCATAATTTGTTCAGCTAGATGATGAAAAAAGTTATCAATTATTTTTGCTTCATTATCTGGGAGTGTATAAACTAATAATTTTTCTAAAAACCAAGTTTTAAATAAATTGAGCTCTTGCTGGATAAATGTGTAATCAAATGTAGGTATTTGTGCTGTGTGCTGGATTTTTTGCATAAGACAAATAATATCGATGGCCTTTTTATAATTTTCATCTGCATTTTTTGGCGATAATATTTTTAAAAGCACATCATCACCAAAATCTTCTAATAATAAAAACCCATCTTTTTGATTTTGATGAAAAATTTCTGGCGCATGTATACCTTTTGAGGATAACAGTCCATCAATGGCAACAAAACTTTCACAGCATTCTTGATTTGGTGGTGCATCCATTAGAATATAACTTTTTGTTGTTGTCTGTACACGATAGTAGCAGCGAAAACTTGCATCGCCGGCAAGTTTAGTCAGTACATATTTTTCTTTATCAAAGACAGTATCTAACCAATTTTCTAACAGTTCATAACGTTCAGGCATGATAATATTTCCTGCATCATTTTAAATTTTAGAAAATTATAACATAGCTTAGATAAAGCGTATTTTATTGTCATTATTAAGAAAGGTTATTACGTGAGTCATAAAAAGTGGGTGAAAAATATTTATACTGGTAATTGATTAATCATACTGTTTTTATTACTCGATGATGATGTGTAGATATTTGCTTATTGGTATAGCAATATTTCAATTTTGATTTGACATTATCTAAGTTTTAGATGCAGATAGCGCATAGTTGATGTAAAATAGCTCATATTTATCAGCGATGAGCAGTTGTGATGCTGAGCTAAGCTTTAGCATTGATTAGAATATTTATGAACAAGGGATACATGTCTTTAATAGGTTTGGAACATTCAAAAAAAATAATGCCAAAACAAGGTGTGAAATTATCTTGTTTAGCGATTAGTCTAAGTAGCCTATTTGTTATGAGTTCACTATATGCATCAAATTCACCGTGGGATTGTGAGCAAATTGGTACAACGTGGACATGTCATGATAAAGTGAGTGCAATAAAAACACATGAACCATTAAATAAAGCGCCTCAAAAAAAGGCTAAATCATCGGCAAAGCCTACAGTTACTAAAGATAATACACCAATAAATTATAAAAAAATTGATCCTAAAACACTTTCTGCTGAACAAATTGCTGGATATATTGGTTGGGTGCCTAAAAAATTGCCTAATCAAATATGCGGAGGTTATTATACTGAGCCTAATTTATATTATAAAGATATTTATGAAGCTAAAGATAATAAAGCGCCTGTACATATTTCAGCCGATCAAAGTCAGTTTTCACAAACCAGCGGCTCAGTTTTATCTGGAAATGTCATAGTTACCCAGCCTAATCGTAAAATTCAGTCTGATACTGTATATTTAAATCGAGATCCTAAAACACAAAAAATTGTTACTATCGATGCGTTGGGTGGTGTTATATTACGCGAACCAGGTACATTAATGATTGGTGATAAGGGGCATTTTAATTTAGATGATAAAGCCGGTTCTTTAAATGATGTTATTTATCGTATGTCATCTACGCCGGTAATTGAGCCCAAGGATGCAGCCGGTAATCCTATTAGTGACAATGTTGTGCTCAATACATTAAACAGTTGGGGTACAGCACATCAAGTTGAACGTTTACCATCGGGAGTGGTTAAAGTCTATAAGGGTACTTATACAGCTTGCCCGCCGGCAACGGCCGGTTGGAATTTAACCTCAAACACACTGACATTAAATAAAGACACGGGGCGTGGTGAGGCGACAAATGCGGTATTATATTTAGGTAATATCCCAGTTTTTTATGCGCCTTATTTTTCATTCCCTATCGATGATCGGCGTAAAACAGGTTTCTTGTATCCTACGTTTGGTTCTTCTACAAACACGGGTCTTGATTTAGGTATTCCTTTTTACTGGAATATTGCCCCCAATTATGATGCAACTATCACGCCAGATATTATGTCAACGAGAGGTTTACAATTAAATGGTATTTTTCGTTATTTAACACCTGATAGTGCAGGAAATTTTCATGCGAGTTTTTTGCCAAATGATCGTGAATTTGCTTCATTTCAGGATGAATCACAAAGTGAAATTTTAGGTAGTGATGCACCACCATCATCCTTACAACAATCAGAACTAAATCGTTTAGATAATAGTAGTGATGACCGATACTTTGTGTCGCTTAAAGATAATCGTAGTTACAATGTCAATTGGTCAAGTTATTTATATTTAAATAAGGCCAGTGATGATTATTATTTTGAAGATTTTAGTAGTGATCCGGCACAAATTACTGATAATCAAATTCTTAATGAAGGTGATATTTATTATAATAGCCAACATTGGCATTTCACCGGACAAATGCAAGCATATCAAACTTTGCATCCAGTCAATCAAAGTCCAGTTTTAAATCAATATAAAAAATTACCTGAGTTATTATTAAGTGGTAATTATCCAGGTTTGCCAAATAATTTAAACTTTAAAATTGATACCCAGTTTGATGATTTCGCGATTAATAAAAATCCAGGTGATGATACAATACCGGTTGAAGGCGATAGAACATATTTAGATCCAGATATCTACTATGCAAAATATTGGACGTGGGGTTATATAAAACCTGATTTACAGTTAACCATGCGTGAGTACGATTTACAACATCAGACACCTGGTGATGCGAGTAATATCACGAGTGTTTTGCCAATTATAGATATTGACTCAGGTTTATTTTTTGATCGGCAAGGTAATTTATTTTCACATAGTTATACACAGACTTTGGAGCCAAGATTATTTTATCTTTATGTGCCCTATCAAGATCAAAATGATATTCCTTTATTTGATACAACCATTAATCCATTTAGCTTTTCACAATTATTTCAAACAAACCGCTATTCTGGTTTTGATCGTATTGGTGATGCAAATCAACTTTCTGCGGCAGTTACAACACGTTTTATTGATAATAAAACAGGCGATGAAAAAGCACGCTTTAGTATTGGACAAATTTATTATTTTGAAAATAGACGTGTAAATCTAGATGAGGATACTTTAGATTTAGTTACATTGGATAATGAAGTTTCTCCAGATAGTGTGACATCCCCAATTGCTGCAGAATTAGATTATGAAGTTGCAAAATATTGGCATGTTATAGGTGATGCGGCTTATAATCCCAGCGATAATGAATTAAATAATGCTAACTTAACCTTCCAATATAAATTTGATAACGCCCATATTTTTAATATTGGATATAACTTTTTGCAGGGTGGTGATGCTTTTATTCCAAGTGACGGCACAACCATTCCTTCAAATAGTTATAAAAATAATTTAAATCAAGCAGATATTTCAACTGTTTGGCCAATTACGCAGAAGTGGGAATTTGTAGGCCGTTGGAATTATAATATTAGTCATAACTATCCTCAAACCTATTATGCTGGACTACAGTATGATACTTGTTGTTGGTCAGCTCGAGTAATGGCCGGACGAGAATTTAATTATTTAGATAATAACAATAATCCGGTCTTTGATAATCGTGTTTATTTCCAAATAGCATTAAAAACATTAGGAAACGTAGGTGTTAATGACCCTTCTGGTATGTTGACTTCAGATATTCCAGGATATGTTGATGACTTTGGTACAGTAAATAAACTATAGAACTGACATTCAAGCCACCAACATATTAACATTATTTAGCAATCATGTTTTATTTTTTTTGTAATGCAGCAAGTAATGCTTCGCCCATTGCTGATGGTGAAGCTTCTTGTCTAGGACTTTTTTGTTTCGGACGATTTGTTTGCCTTGGTTGTTGATCTTTAGTTTCTGTTGTTTTGTTTGATGCGCCTTGCTTATTAATACGCATGGTAAGATTAATCCGTTTTCTTTTTTCATCAACTTCTAAAACTTTAACTTTTACGATATCACCGACTTTAACAACAGTACGAGGATCACTGACAAAAGTGTTTGCCAGTTCAGAAATATGCACTAGGCCATCTTGATGTACGCCAATATCAACAAAAGCACCAAAGTTAGCAACATTAGAGACTACGCCTTCTAGTACCATGCCTTCTTTTAAATCTTTAATTTCTTCAATGCCATCTATAAACACAGCCGTTTTAAATTCAGGCCTAGGATCGCGCCCAGGTTTTTCAAGTTCTTTTATAATATCTGTAACGGTTGGTAAACCAAATTGCTCATCTGTGTATTCAACTGCACGTAAATTTTTAAGAAAGTCGCTGTTACCAATAATTTCTTTTAAAACCTTGCTATTTTTTTCTAAAATAGATTTAACAACAGGATAAGCTTCGGGATGTACAGAGGATGAATCTAATGGATTATCACCATTGGGAATACGTAAAAATCCTGCAGCTTGTTCAAAAGTTTTCTCACCTAAACGAGTAACATTTAATAATTCTTGGCGATTATTAAAAATACCTTTTTCATCTCTAAACGCAATAATATTTTGCGCAATTGTATCATTGAGTCCTGCAATATAAGACAATAGTTCTGCTGAAGCGGTATTTAAATCAACACCAACGGCATTAACACAATCTTCAACGACATTTTTAAGACTTTTAGCTAATTGTGGTTGATTAACATCATGTTGATATTGACCAACGCCAATTGACTTGGGATCAATTTTAACCAGTTCTGCTAATGGGTCTTGCAGTCTACGAGCAATAGAGACAGCCCCCCGAATAGTTACATCTAAGTCTGGAAATTCTTTTGCTGCAAGCGCTGATGCAGAATAGACCGATGCGCCGGCTTCAGAGACTACAATTTTTGATAAATTAAGTGCTTTATGTTGTTTAGTCAACTCAGAAACTAATTTTTCAGTTTCTCTAGAGGCTGTTCCGTTACCAATACTGATTAGTTCAACGTTATGTTTTTCACACAATGTTGCTAGTATTTGTATAGACTTATCCCATTCTTTTCTTGGTACATGTGGGTATATAGTTACGTACTCAAGAAGCTTGCCAGTTGCATCGACTACAACAACTTTAACACCTGTACGTAAACCGGGATCTAGCCCCATGGTTACTTTCATGCCGGCAGGCGCAGCAAGCAATAATGCCCGTAAGTTCTCAGCAAAAACATGAATTGCTTCTGTTTCAGATTTTTTACGCACATCATTGATAATTTCTAATTCTAATTGTGTGTTGACTTTAATTTTCCAAGTCCAGCGAACAACTTCATTAAGCCAAGTGGTTGCAGTTTGATTTGTCATGATATTAAAATGCGCTGCAATCATTTTTTCAGGTTCATTAAATGCTTGATTTTCGGGTTCAGGAATAACCAGCGTGAGGTTTAAAATACCTTCACGGCGGCCACGTAAAATTGCGAGTGCTCGGTGAGAGGGTATTTTATTGATAGGTTCTTCATATGAGTAATAGTCAGAAAATTTTTGTCCTTCCTCTTCTTTGCCTTTGACAACGGTTGCAATAACTTTTGCATGCTGCCATAAATAATCTCTAATTTGGCCAATTAATTCAGCATTTTCAGCAAAGTTTTCCATGAGAATTTGTTTTGCGCCATCCAGTACAGCTTTAATGTCTGTAAATCCTTTTTCTACGTTAACATATGCATTAGCAGCTTGTTCTGGATTAAGACTTTGATCATTTAAGATAGCAAGTGCTAATGGTTCAATACCGGCTTCTTTGGCAATTTGTGCTTTTGTTCTACGTTTAGGTTTATAAGGTAAATATAAATCTTCAACACGCGTTTTTGTATCGGCAGATAAAATGGCTTTTTCAAGTTCTGGCGTGAGCTTTTCTTGCTCTTTAATACTTTTAAGGATTGTTAATTTTCGCTCTTCAAGTTCACGTAAATATGCAAGTCTTTCTTCTAAATTACGTAAAATAGTATCATCTAGACTGCCCGTGACTTCCTTTCGATAACGTGAAATAAAAGGCACAGTTGCACCATCATCTAATAATGTCACAGCTGCTTGTACTTGCTCAGGTCTAATTGATAACTCTAATGCTATTTGTTTATTAATGTCCATCATAAATATAGTCTCTTGTTTTTATAACTGAAGATTGTGGCTTATCATACCAAAAAAACTTATGACTGTTTACAATTGATTTTGCACAAATGTATCTTGTTTATATTATGTGCGTATTTTGAATAGATGTTGCGTAAATAGTCTGAATAGCTTAATGTAGCATGAAGGGAGTTTAATCATATTAGAGGAAATTAATGCGAATACGCATGCTCACGACGTTTTTGTTGATTTTTTGTGCTTTATTAACGGCTTGTTCATCACTAGAACAAGCCGCACACCCCAAAGTTACTGAATTAACGCCTTCTGGTTTTCATACCAAAAAAGGAGGGACGTTTCCTATGTTTAATTCAGTGAGCGCAACGGGACCTTTTAATATGGAGTTCCATTTGGAAACTAATCCATCTTATCAAAATGTGACTCGCGTGGAATTACAAGGAGATTCGACGTTGGTTAATGCGGTACATTATTCGGTGAGCGATCAAACATTAACCATGTTTATGGATCCTGATTATACCTATAATCCTTATTATCGTGTTCATGTGGATATTTATGTACCTGATATCAGTAGGTTTTATTTTAAAGGTCCCGGAAATATTAAAATTACGGGATTAAATAATTCTCATTTACGGGTTATTGGTAATGGTGATGCAAATATTTATTTAGCGGGTTATGTGCAAAGACTAGATGCAACTTTAACTGGTACATCAAGTCTGAATGCAAAATGTTTGTATACACGTACAATTTTTGTGAATACAACAGATAAAGCACAAGCTGAGGTTTTAAATAATGGTGGTGGAATTAGTGCATTAGCAGCGGATAAGAGTAATATTTATTATTATTCGTCACCAGACATGGTTGCACCGTATGAGCGTCACTCAGGTGCAATAATGCGTATGCAAGGGATAATACCACCTTATGTTACAGCACCTAAATCTGAAACAATTCCGGAAGATCGTATTGTTGGAGGGCGAGGTTAGGTTTGATTAAATTTGATCATATATTATTTTAATAGCCTGTAAGTCAGCAGGATGAAAATTTTGTTGTTGTGCTGATTCATAGATAATTTTAGCTTGTTTTTTAAGTGTTAATTCTATTTCAATATGATGATTAATACTTAAAACTTGTTTTATCATTTTCAGTAATGTGATAGTAACGCTGCAATACGTAACCGCGCAAAAACGTAATTGTTCAATTGCTGTTTCTATAATACTTTGATAACTAAATTGCTTAAAATGCACAGTAAATTTATCTGTTGTTGTATAGTCATTTGGTATATATTTGGTTGATAAAATTGTTAATAAATAAGTGAACTGGTGAATGCAGTAAATTGCTGTGAATGGATTATTAATACCTGGAGATAATGCTCTAACGGCTATTTCAACAATTTGCTCAAAGCCATACTCAATATCTTGTACAGGTGTACGTTTCATACCCACAAAAAAACACTGATTAATAGCTGTCTCTAGCGCATCTTTATCTGCTTGCATATTGGAATAGCGCGCAACAACAATACCCTGTGTTAAAAAATCACCTGGCTGCATGAGTAATTCAACGTGACTCTCA
This sequence comes from Legionellales bacterium, assembly GCA_002707205.1. Lineage (GTDB taxonomy): Bacteria > Pseudomonadota > Gammaproteobacteria > UBA1113 > UBA1113. Next base: position 28,861 of record PAMH01000013.1, on the reverse strand, counting down.
TAAGTTTTTGCAATATCAATTAATTTGTCATAATCAATAGACTGTATATAACCGGTAAATTGAGAAAAAAGATCACCGAGAGCAAGATCATTAAAGTTTATTGCTTGGGTAGTATCTTCAGGCGGTTTATCAAGAAGCGAGCGATTCATAATGAGCACAGTTTCATTACTCAAATAGTTGAGCACATTTTCAATTTGAATTGCTTTACAAACGTAATGAATGAAATAAATTAATGCTAGAAAGGAGATAATTCCGAGTAAGACACCAACGATAAAAGAAGCAATGTAATTATTCTCAGTGTTAACACTTGAAAAGGCCAAAAGCAATAAACAATAAACATATATGCCAATAAAGACGGCAATGACTAATTGTGTTTTACCTTGACGAATAAAAGTTGGTAAAAGCCTAGGACCAAGTTGGCTACTTGCCAGTGATAAAGTAAGTACAGTGATCGAGAAAACCACGCTGGTTATAGAAATACTTGATGTGGTAATTAAACTTAAGACTTTACGTAATACATCAATATCAAAAGTTGGCATTGAACCAGGTAAAAATTTTAAAATATCTGTATCTAGCCTAAGTGTGATTATTAATAAAAAGGTAGCTAAAAAAGCGAATGTTAATGGATAAAGCCAATAGCTAGAATATAGATTTTCAGAGAATTGTAAGGTTTTAAATTTCATTTTTATTGACCTTTTTGAATATTAAACATCGCGCACCGTAGAATTTATGTACGCGATGCAAAAATTTCTTACTAGGTTTTTAGCGCACGTGGACCTAAGAGTAGCCATAGAATTAAACCAATCACAGGTAAAAGTATTACAATTAAAGTCCATAACACTTTACCACCCACAGAATGACCACTTGAAAGAATACTGATAATGGCCCAGATATCCAACGCGAGAATTATCAAGCCAAGTATTCCACCATACTCAAACATACTTTCCCCCTAATGATAAGTAGGTTTTTTATCTAAAAACAGCTCGTACTTTAATAAGAAAAGATTTAATTTAAATTTTTTCTTCACTATAAAAGCATAGCAGTTAATTTAGAAAGTTGAATTTTTTGCGTTGAATTTTCATGTTTGACTTTTGGTTTTCGATATGTTTTACAATAAAGCGTGTCTGAGTTTTAGGAGAAAATTGCTTTCGCTGATATTAAATTTAATTCAAGCTAATAATTAATAAAATTTAATAACAGGAGAATTTTATGTCTGTAATAAATACGCAGCATCCACTAGAAAATATTTCTACCCCGGCCGCATTAATATCTGGTTTAGCTATTTTTGTTGGTGGCTTGAATCTTGCAACAGGTATTCGCACTATCGCAAATGCAGAAAAATATAAACGTCATAATAAAGAAAAAACAATGTGGGGTTTAATTCATATGGCCAAAGGTTTTTTTGGCTTAGGAATACAAGCTTTACAATTTTTTGCGAATATGGGTTTAATTGCGGGCATTACTAGTAGTTTATTACCAATCATAACACCCATGATGTTATTTTGTGCGCCACTATGTGGTATTGCAGAATCCTTTAGGAACGTAAACAAGTCTTACAGAAAGCTTGATGATGAATATGTACTTTTCGATTATTTAACAAAGTATCAACAGTTAGATAAACAAATTGTAAAACTTGGGCAACGCCCTTTTTCTTCGGAACGTGATTATAAATCATTTGATAATTTATTAAAAATGCAGACGCGATTAAAAAATAAATCACAAGCAATAATTAATTGTAATAAGAAGTTATTACAATCAAAAAAAACAATCGATAATATTTCTCTTTCAAATTATGCTCAAAATATTGGATTATCATTAGACAAAAAAGCTAGTAAACAAGATAAACAAGTCGTGCGTATTATTAGGAAAACACGGCGAGAAAAATACAAAAAAAATATGCTTAAGTTTGAATTGATGACAGTAGCAGGTACAGGTTTGATGTTGGCAGCATGTTCAAGCTTGATGCCAGTTTTAATGATTCCTTCGCTAATATTTTTTGGGGTTGGGCTATCTGGCGCGACAGGCTGTGGTATTTTATCCAAAATTAAAAAAAGAAGAAGAAAGAAAGATGAGAAAAAAGCATTAAAAAATTATGTTAAAGAAAATGCACTTATTCCCTCAATGGAAAATTTCAAGGAGGAAAACAATATTACATCAAAAATTGAAGGTGGTAATAAATTAAATTTGTCGAATGTACATTCTGATAATAGTATCCATAGCTATCAAGATAGGGTGAAAAAAACAGAGAAAACAAAAAATACTGAAGTAGATGAACGATCACTTAAAGATGCCGTATTAAAGCGTCATTTAAATTTAGAATCAACATCATCAATTGATGCTATTTTATCTCCTGCTGAAAAGAGTGAAGGCTTAATTGCCTGTGCTCAAGCTGGATAATTCCACTTTTTTAAAAGTGGACTAGACTTATACGCATAAGTATTAAAACTTCCTTAGTTATTATAGAAAGAGGCTCGACCATGAAAGCAGCAGAACTATTTGTTAAATGTTTAGAAAATGAAAATGTTGAAACCATGTTTGGTATTCCAGGAGAAGAGAATATTGACGTTATGGATGCATTGCTCGACAGTAAAATTAACTTCATTACAACACGTCATGAGCAAGGCGCAGCTTTTATGGCAGATATGCATGGGCGTTTGACGGGACAAGCAGGTGTGTGTTTGGCAACATTAGGTCCAGGTGCGACCAACTTAGTTACTGGTGTGGCTGATGCAAATCTAGATCGCGCACCTTTGGTGGCTATTGCAGGTCAAGCGGGTACTAATCGGTTACATAAAGAGAGTCATCAAGTTTTAAATTTGGTTGAGTTATTCAAACCTATCACTAAATATAGTACGCAGGTATTGATTCCAAAAAATATTCCTGAGATTGTTCGTAAGGCATTTAAAGTCTCACAAACAGAAAAGCCTGGCGCATGTTTTATTGATTTACCTGAAAACATTGCACAGATGGATGTTGAAAATGAGTTGCCATTGAAAGTACAGTCCGCTACGCCTCCTTATCCGCCTAAACATAAGTTGGAACAGGCTATTGATATTATTCGTCAAGCTAAATTTCCAGTAATCATGGCTGGTAATGGTGTTGTTCGCGCAAAGGCGCATGACGAATTAATTGCCTTAGCAGAAAGACTAAAAATTCCAGTTGCTAATACTTTCATGGCTAAGGGTGTTATTCCTTTTTCAAATCCGTACTCCTTAGGGACAGTGGGTTTGCAAGCACATGATTATGTTTCATGTGGTTTTGATAAAGCTGATGTCATTATTTGTATTGGTTTTGATATGATTGAGTACCATCCTTATTTGTGGCACAAAAATAAAGATAAAAAAATTATTCACATTGATGAGTCTCCTGCTGAAGTTGATGAGTATTATATTCTTGCTTGCGGTGTCATTGGTGATATAAAGCAATCATTAACGGCATTAGTCGAGCAAGTAGATGTGCGTGAGAATTATCAAGCAGATAATTTACGCAAAGTAATTGTTGAACAGGCTGAAAAATATGCCAATGATACTGGCTTCCCTGTAAAGCCGCAAAAAATTGTTTGGGATTTGCGTCAGGTTTTAAATGATGAAGATATTGTTATTTCTGATGTGGGTGCGCACAAGATGTGGATGGCGCGGTTATATCAGGCAAATTTGCCTAATACCTGCATCATTTCTAATGGTTTTGCGTCGATGGGCATTGGTGTGCCAGGTGCTATTGGTGCCAAGTTAGTGCATCCACAAAGAACGGTAGTTGCGGTGACAGGTGATGCCGGCTTTTTAATGAACTCGCAAGAAATTGAAACAGCTATGCGTGTTGGAACGCCTATTATTATCATGATTTGGCGTGATAATGAATATGGATTGATTCGATGGAAACAGGAAACACATTTTGGACGAGCAAGTCATATTGACTTTACTAATCCTGACTTTGTGCAATACGCTCATAGTTTTGGCGCAAAAGGATATCGTATTAATAGTGCAGATGAATTAGTGCCAACTTTAAAACAAGCTATCAAAGATAATACAGTGGTAATTATTGATTGTCCGGTAGATTACACTGAAAATATGAAGCTCACAAAAGAATTGGGGCAAATGATTTGTATTAGCTAGCTTCTTGCTATTAGTATCGCATCTTTTTATTGAGGTAAATTTATGAAACATTATCCTTTGTTATTAGCAAAAGACATCAAAACAGAAGAAAAAATGGATGTGGTTGCACCATATGATCTTAGTGTCATTGCAACAATTGATTGTGCCAGTGAATTACATATTCAACAAGCTTTAAAGACAGCCCATCAATGTTATAAAAATAGATCAGAATGGTTATCTACACCAAAACGTATTGAGATTTTAGAGCGTGTTGTGGTGTTAATGTCAGAGCAACATGACAAATTAGCTTTAGCCTCTGCTCATGAAGGCGGTAAACCACTGATGGATTCCTTGGCGGAAGTAACCCGTGCTATTGACGGTATTAAAATTTGTATTGAAACATTGCGGACTGATTCAGGTGATGTGATTCCAATGAATTACAATAACGCCAGTGCTAATCGTATTGCATTTACGCAACGAGAACCTATTGGTGTTGTTGTTGCAGTTAGTGCATTTAATCATCCAGTTAACCTAATTGTGCATCAAGTTGGATCTGCAGTAGCTGCAGGATGTCCGGTGATTGTTAAGCCTGCAAGTGATACGCCACTTTCTTGTATGCATATTGTTGACATTTTTCATCAAGCTGGCTTGCCACGAGAGTGGTGTCAGGCAATGGTTATCGCTGATAATGAGTTAGCAACAACGTTAGTAACAGATTCACGAGTGGCTTTTTTCTCTTTTATAGGTAGCGCGAAGGTTGGTTGGAAGTTGCGTTCTCAATTAGCACCAGGTACGCGTTGTGCTTTAGAACATGGTGGAGTTGCGCCGGTGATTGTTGAAGCTGATGCAGATTTTGAAAAAACAATTCCTGCCTTGACTAAGGGTGGTTTTTATCATGCAGGTCAAGTTTGTGTCTCAGTTCAGCGTGTTTATGTGCATGAAAAAATTGCTGAAAAATTAGCTCAAGCATTGGCAAAAAGTGCCAGCGAGCTGCAAGTTGGTGATCCGACCTTAAAAGAAACGGAAGTAGGTCCTTTTATTCGTCCAAGTGAATTGCAAAGAGTTGATCAATGTGTACAAGAGGCGATTGCGCAAGGTGCGCAAGCTTTGTGCGGTACGCGCGCAATTACTGAGACCTGTTATGCCCCAACGGTATTATTCAATCCACCAGATGACGCAACTATTAGTCAAAATGAGGTATTCGGTCCTGTGATTTGTGTTTATTCTTATGAAGATTTGGATGAAGCGATTACGCGTGCCAATGCACTTCCTTTTGCTTTTCAAGCCGCTGTATTTACTAACAATCTTAGTTATGCGATGTATGCGTATCAACGATTAGCGGCATCAGCGGTCATGTTAAATGATCATACTGCATTTCGTGTGGATGGTATGCCTTTTGCAGGATTAAAACATTCAGGCTTAGGTGTTGGCGGTATTCCGTACAGCATTCATGATATGCAGGTTGAGAAAATGTTAGTCATGAAGCTAGAAGAATCATTGAAATAGTGCTAGGACAGCAGTTTGTAGGAAAATTTGGCAGGCGAGTTTTATTTTTGTATAATAAAAACTTATAAGAATTATTATAATAATAGGAAAATAATATGCCAAATATAAATACAAATACTGATAGTAAAATTTTTTTATTAAATACTTATTTAAAAAAGACTCAGTCACCGTCATTGTATCAACCTATTTTTGATGAACACGGGAATCGCTATCAATTTCAACCGCCTAAAAATGAACAATCGTTTAATGATGGTAAGATTAAACGAGGATCTTATTACCCACTAAAAAGTAAGGATTTATTTAGTAGCGATGTTACCAAGATTCGTTGTACGAGGGATAATGAAAAATATGTTGTTTATTATCAAAAAGATAATAAACAACATTTGCTAATGCTTGAAGAACGTAAACACCCAGAGAAAATCAAAGTATTAAAAGATGAAATATTGTCTACATTCAAAACGAAAAATTTTGGTGCTAAGTTAACAATAGAAGGTGTTAAAGGTGAGGTTAAAGCTAATAAAATACTCGGCGTTGGACGAGAACAATATCATACCTATTTGGCAAAAGACATAGAACATGTTGTGACTCAACAAACTTATTATCAAGGCAAAGATTTACTTGATTGTCTTGCAGAAGAAGATAAGACGAAAAAACTTTCTTTTCAAGAAAAGTTAGAGATTATTGCAAGTGCAGCGAAAGAGTTGATGCTATATCAAGAAAAAGCACTTTTGCATAGAGATATAAAACTAGATAATATTATATGCTTAGATAGTACAAATAAAGAAAAATCGGCCAAAATAATTGACAATGGTTATGCTGTAAGTCGTGAGGAGAGTGATTATGTTGACAGTGCTCTTTTCGGTTCTTTTGGATATATGGCACCGGAATTCTTCCCCTTTCAAAATAGGCAATTCAATTATAATGAAAAAACCGAAGTTTATGCTTTAAGCATTGTTGCGTTATTATTATTGAGTCCCAGCGCCCTTAACTGGTATTGTTACGTTATAAATAACAGAGTTGATAGTTATCCCAGGTTCATTGATTTTACTGGTGTTGTAGATATTGATACAGTAAATCCTGTAGCTAAAGTTCTAAAAAATGATTTAAAAGCTTTTTTAAAGCAAATGATTCACAAAACTCCAGCGGAGCGCCCCACTTTTCAGGAGATTAGTGAAAAATTTTCAAATTTTGTAAAAATAGCGTCAGTTATTAATGAGTTAGATGCTTATATTGAGGAAAAGCCACAGTCAGCACGTGCGCGAATATCTATGTTTGATTCTCCAACTGTAACGAGAAAAGCTAATAACTTCGTCAGCGCGGCCAAGGAATTACGTCAAGCTATTCAAGAACACAGAGAAATAAACATGGCTGGTATAGATGGTGATGCGTTTCAAGAAGAGAAATTTAAAAAGATCTACGATGCGTGTTGCATGCACATGAGCTTTCTAACCACTACTAGGGTTCAAACTTCGAAAAATTTTGCAAAATAATAATAACGCCTATGTTTTTATTGCCGCTATTGTCTGAATGCGCATTTAAGTGCTATAGGATTTGCAATTTGTCTAAAATTTGATACTATGGCAAGCGCTTTTGTAGAAAGCAAAAGTGCGGGCTGTGTTTTTTCTATGCAGGTTATATTTTTATTAACAGCATTGATTTAATTCAGCCATGGTTCTCCTTGCCTTTTTATGAGGCTAGCGTGGGGTGTTTAATTAACATCTCAATATGTTTAACCGTAAGGAGTCGTTTTATGAGACACTACGAAATTGTTTTTTTAGTTCACCCTGATCAAAGTGAACAAGTCCCTGCGATGATCGATCGCTACAAGTCTTTGATTTCAAATAATAAAGGTGATATCAGCCGTTTGGAAGATTGGGGACGACGTCAATTAGCTTATCCTATCGATAAAATTCACAAAGCACATTATGTACTAATGAATGTCACTTGTGATCAAGAAACTGTAGATGAATTAGTTAGCGCTTTTCGATTAAATGATGCAATTATTCGTCATTTGGTTGAGCGTAAAAATCATGCAGTTGCACAAGAAACATCATCGCCTATGATGAAAAGCAAAGAAAAGCATCGTAACGACAGTGGCGAATAATTAGGAATTTGGAGGTTTTTATGGCTAATTTTACACGCAGAGGGGGCAAAAGATGTCCATTTGCAAGCAAAAATGTAACAGAAATTGATTACAAAGATTTAGCAACATTACGAAAGTATATTACAGAAACAGGTGCAATTGTGCCTTCGCGTATTACCGGTGTATCAGCAAAATACCAGCGTATGTTGTCTGCTGCAATTAAAAAAGCAAGAGTTCTCGCTTTATTGCCTTACACTGACGGGCATGGTAACTAGTTCTTAATGAATTACTTTTAACCATTTTTAACGAGAAATTTTGTTATTTTTTAAAAACGAGGTCTATGATGGAAGTCATTTTATTAGAAAGAATACGTAAACTAGGCGACTTGGGTGATAAAGTTAAAGTTAGCCCAGGTTATGGTCGAAATTATTTAGTGCCATATCAAAAGGCGCTACCTGCAACTAAAGCAAATCTCGCCCAATTCGAAGCGCGTCGCGCAGAACTGGAAAAGGCTGCAAAAGCAAAAATTGATGCAGCAAATGCGCGTCTAGCAAAAGTTGAAGGCTTAGTCGTTGATATTGTTGCGCGCGCAGCAGATGAAGGTAAATTATACGGTTCGATTGGTGTTACCGAGCTTGCAAAAGCGATTACTGACGCAGCTGGTATTGAAATTTGTAAAAGTGAAATACATATGCCAGAAGGACCTATTCGCCAAGTGGGTGAATATGCTTTTATGGTTGAATTATTCACTGATATCGAAACGGAAGTAAAAGTACAAGTTGCAGCAGAGTAATTTCTGCTGTTAGCTTCATAGCAAACTTAAGCGTATTTTGAAATAAGCAGCTCATAAAGTTGACTCTCAACAGATTGCACTTATAATTTATAGCAGGACTTATGCTAAATACGCTATGCTTTATGTGAAAGTGTTTTAAAAAAGATTTAGACACTTGGTGTATGTTTTATTTTTTACAACATCGTTTTTCTTGGCTAGCATATTTATCGTAACCCCTGCTCGATGTTTTACGTAAATTCTATCTATAATTAGCGTTTGCGGTGGAACACACTAAAATTTTTTAAGATGTTATGTAAACAGTATTATTTGATGATTATCGTCAATCTTTTGTAAGTACTTTAGCATGCAATAATCGTATCGAGGAAATTATGAACAAGACTTTTGTTTTTGTAGTTGCAGCGATTGCAACATTAGGGTTATCAGGATGTATTACAACTTCTTCTTCGTCGAATCAAGATGTTAGTGCAACAACAGGGCCTATGCTTGGTGATATGGCGAGTACAACGACAACAACATCAACAACTAGCTCAAGTCACACGACAGGTAGTAGTGTTTTGGGTGGACCAATTGGTAAATCTATGGATAATATTGATCAGTTAAAACTGAATCAAGCACTGGAAAGCAACCGAACTAATCAGACAACTTCGTGGTCAAACCCAGATAATCAAAACAGCTATGCTGTGACACCAACACGTACATTCACCGGCGCATCAGGCGAGCCTTGTCGTGATTTTACCACTGCTGCAACAGTCAATGGTAGTCGTCAAACAATCTATGGTACAGCTTGTCGAAGTTCTTCGGGTAAATGGCGTATTATTAGCAGCTAATCCATACTTGCTTAAAAGCTAAATCTAGTTTATTTGAGATATAAGATTTAGCTTTTGATATTAATATAGCGTTTACTTCAAAGCTTAAATAGCGTGTGTTCTAAAAACAATATAACGTCTCGCAATTTGTCTGTGGGGTCTAAAGATTCTTCAAAAAGGCTATCATTAACCATATGAGTAAATCAAAACAACAATATGTTTGTCGAGAATGTGGCAGTGTTTCCCCTAAATGGTTAGGGCAATGTAGTGCTTGTCAGGAATGGAACTCATTCATCGAAGAAATTGTGACACCAGCAAAAACCTCATCAAAATTTGTTGGTTTTGCTGGCGAACAAGCTGCAGTAGTTATTCCAATTCAGCAAGTTGAATTAACTGAAACACCACGTATGAGTACAGCGCAAGCTGAATTAGATCGCGTGCTTGGTGGTGGATTAGTACCCGGTTCGGTGGTGTTAATAGGTGGAGATCCCGGTATTGGTAAATCTACACTGCTGATTCAAACTTTAGCGCAATTAAGTGAAAATCAGCAATGCTTATATGTGACGGGTGAGGAATCGTTACAACAAGTGACGCTGCGTGCGCAACGTTTAGAGTTAATGTCACATCCTTTATTTTTATTAGCTGAAACCAATGTTGAGAAAATTATTAGCCAAGCGAATAAAGAAAAGCCTGATGTGATTGTGATCGACTCAATACAAACAATCTATACCGATTTAATTCAATCAGCGCCGGGCGGCGTTGGGCAAGTGCGTGAAAGTGCCGCACAATTAGTACGTTTTGCTAAGCAAACCGGTATTGCGTTATTTTTAGTGGGGCATGTGACAAAAGAGGGGGCTTTAGCAGGACCTCGTGTGTTAGAACACATGGTTGATGCGGTGTTGTATTTTGAAGGGCAAAGCGATAGCCGCTATCGTGTTGTGCGTGCGATTAAAAATCGTTTTGGTGCGGTAAATGAATTAGGTGTTTTTGCAATGACAGATAAAGGCTTAAGGGGCGTGAATAATCCTTCAGCAATATTTTTGTCGCAATACGAGCAGGCGGTATCTGGTAGCGTCATTATGGTGACATGGGAAGGAAGTCGGCCATTGTTAATTGAGGTGCAGGCATTGGTTGCTGATAGCCCTCTAGCCAATCCAAGACGCGTCACTGTAGGATTAGAACAGAATCGTTTGGCTATGTTATTAGCTGTATTGAGTCGCCATGGTGGATTAGCTTGTTATGGGCAAGATGTTTTTGTCAATGTTGTAGGTGGCGTGAGAGTGTCTGAAACCGCCGCTGATTTAGCATTAATTTTTGCAGTTGTTTCTAGCTTTAAAAATCAGACAGTCCCTGATGATTTGATAGTGTTTGGTGAAATTGGTTTAGCAGGAGAAATTCGTCCTGTGCAATCAGGCCAAGAGCGATTACGTGAAGCGGTTAAGCATGGTTTTAAACGTGCAATCATCCCTAAAGCTAATGCACCTAAAAAACCACCTCAAGGCCTTGAGGTGATTGCGGTGGAAACCTTAGAACAAGCCTTACAGCAGTTATAAATTTGAGGGATACAACCTTATGACAGGAAGGACGATAGCCAAATGTATACAGAAACATTAGAAAACAAGGATATACATCAAAAAATAAAACAAATGTCATTATGGATTCAAGGTAGATTGTCGCTGCTAGATAATTCTGTTGTAAATAGAGCCGATTTTTCTGAGCTGTATAAGCATTTTGAAGCTGATAAAGCAAATATGCTAAATATCCTCCAAAAACAGAATGACTATGATAGTCATTCTGTTTGCCAATCCGCACAAATGAATGCAGAAAAGTGCTTTGTGGAGGTAAATAATGAGTTAAAAACATCACTTGAACAATTACAAGCTTCATATCAGCAAGTGTGGCAGTATTTAGAGGATTATAATAAGAAGCAAGGTTTTAAAAAAAATCTTATCTTTGTACAACATCAAGAAAATTACTCAAACGAACCGCGAATAATCGTCCCATATAGTGATCTGATAGGAGAATTTAATATTATGAATCAAGATAAGAATAAAGAGCGACAAGCAATGCCGGAGGATGAAGTGGAACAAAAAAAGTTGGAGGATGAAGTGAAACAAAGAATGTCATTGACTCGATTATTAAATTGATTCTAGACAAAGCCTTAACTTTTTTATAAGCGATGATAAAATTTTGTTCATTAACTATTATAATTAAAAAAAAATAATAATGTATAAAGCAAACTATCAGTTAAAAGTCGCGCATAAAATCAAAAAGCTAGAAGATTTTTATGAGTTTCTTGAAGTGATGTCTCTCAAGTCGCTTATTCACAACAAAAAGCCGCATGAGCGCTATAGCGTCGTATTTAATAAAACACGTCAATTAATTAAAGAATTTAAAAGATTACATACGGAATTAGAAAACGGTGATTCATCAATACTTAATCGTGACCAAAAACAAGCCGAAATCGAAACTAATAAACGTTTAGATGATTTGAAAAATGCATATATTGCAATAAAAAGACATAGAAAAAATCTACTTTCACCATTTGATCTTTCAAGCACTTTAGTTGAGTCATTACAAAAGATTAACGATATATTATACAACTTATCGAATAAACAACCGCTTACAAGTGAGGGCGTAAACAAAATAAAAAAGTGGGTCAAGTTATTTATCAAATTAAGTTTGTTTGCGTGCAATTTAAACAAAATTAGTATACAATAAACATTTATGTATAAATACATAAATCTAACAATAATTATAACAATAAAGGATAGATATGCCACAACATTATGAATTTATAGATGAGTCAAATGATACATGTCATATGGGCTATGAAGCTAGAATTAATTCTGAAAGAAAAAGCCCGCTATTTTCTGATTTTTTGATTGTTAATGAAAACAACTGCTTTGAAACCTCCCCTCGAGCAGCAAATGAGCAAACAAAAGCTCAAATGTTTAGTAATTTCTGGGTTAATGATGGCTCTGCGAAAAAAAGTGATCCTCCTTATGAAAAATGGACTTCTATTATTTCGCCGGACAATAATAATACAGCAGAAAAAAATGGCAATTCAGTCCAGCCCCCTATAAGTAAAACTAGACAACAAACCAGTGTTTTAACAACCTACGTGAATAAAATGAGTCTTAAATTTATATTAAACTCAAAGAGGTCAATAGAAGAGCAAAAATCTTTAAATTGTGGCGAAGAAAAAAATCAAAGTCCAACGTTTAAATAGAAAAAATTAGTTGATTTTTTCATCAAACATTTAATCCTCTTCAATCTCCACAAAAATCGTTCTATGATCGATTTTTGTGGGATACGTGTTGATAGGCTCATATGCCGGTGGTGCCGTGGCTTCGCCGGTTTTAATACAAAAGCTGGCACCATGGAGAGGGCAGAAAAATTGATCGCCTTCTAAATCACCACCATCTAGAGGGGCTTCTTGGTGTGAGCAGCGATCTTGTATTGCATAGAATTGGTCGTCGCAATGAATCAAAAGAATATCTTCATCGCCTGCAAATACTGCTTTATATTCACCTGCTGGGATTTCATCAATAGTTGCTACGGGATACCACTTAGCCATGATTTATTCTCGAATTAATTGTTGAGTCAGTAGATCTTGAATCACGGAGGGCTTACGTTGGTTGCCAACACGGCCTGGTACAATGTAATCGATTTCATCGCCAAAAGTTTCAAAAACACGCACATTATCTGTCAGTGGCGTTTGTCCAGCACGATTTGCGCTGGTTGAAACTAATGGATGCCCAAAACGTTGACATAGCGCCGCGGCAACAGGATGATTGGTTACGCGCACGGCAATCGTGTCAAATGCACCATGAATCCAAGTGGGCACGGCATTTGATTTGGGGACTAACCATGTATGTGCGCCCGGCCATGTTTGCTTTAATTGTTGCCATTGTTTGTCAGTTAATAAACCCAAATAGGGTTCTAATTGGGTGATGTCACAGGCAATGAGGATTAAGCCTTTTTCGCGCTGACGATTTTTTAATTGTAAAATTTTTTCAACCGCAGATTCACTGCGCGGATCACAGCCTAAGCCATAAACTGCTTCGGTTGGGTAAGCAATTATCTGTTGTTGCTTTAACGCGGCAATGGCGCGTTTAAAGGTTTCATCACTAACATTTAGGCTCACAGGTTAACTCCATTTATTGTGATTTTGATTGATCATCTTCTGGTAATTCGTAATCTTCGGCAAACTTACAATTTTTTTCTGGGCAAACACGTTCTGTACCACGACTCTTAGTTGTTTTAACGGTAGTGATTGGCCAATGACACTCGGGACAAGATTGCGCCAGTGGCTGATTCCATAACGCATATTTACAGTCTGGGTAACACGAACAAGAATAAAATATTTTCCCATTGCGAGATTTACGTTGCAAAATCGTACCGTCTTTACAAGCAGGACAAGAAACACCTGTTTCGGCAGGTTTTTCCAATGGCTCGATATGTTTGCAATTGGGATAATTACTGCAACCAATAAACTTGCCATAACGGCCATAACGTATTAATAATTGATGTTGGCATTTTGGGCAATTGCGTCCTTCGATATATTCTGGTTCACTATTACTGCCGCCATCACCATCAGGGTTTCTGGTATATTTACAATCAGGATAACCTGTACATGCAATAAATTTACCCATACGACCTAATCGCATGACTAATTCTTTGCCGCACTCAGGGCAATTTTCGCCAATGCTCTCGGTTGTTACATCTTTTTTAGAGACGGTTGTTTCGATTTCATGAATTTTATCTTTAAAAGGTATCCAGAAATTATCTAAAACAGGTATCCATTTTTTTTCACCACGTGAAATAGCATCTAAATCATTTTCTAGGTTTGCAGTGAAGTCATAATCAACATATTGCGTAAAATAATTCGTCAAAAATTTATTGACCACGCGGCCAATGTCTGTGGGCATAAATCGTTTTTTCTCAAGTGTGACATATTCACGATTAAGTAATGTTGAAATGATAGAGGCATAAGTAGATGGTCGACCGATGCCATGATCTTCTAAAATTTTTACTAAGCTAGCTTCGGAAAATCTTGGGGGCGGCTCGGTAAAATGTTGTTCACATAAAATATCTTTTAAGGGTAATTTATCGCCTTTTTTCATTTCTGGTAAAATTTTATCTTCATCATCGCTTGCTTTAGCATCATCTACGCCTTCTTGATAAACCGTGATAAAGCCAGGATGAGCAATAGTTTGGCCATTTGCTCTAAAGATATTTTGCTCATTACCGCAAGCAAGTTCGATAGCAACAGTATTCATTAATGCATGAATCATTTGGCTTGCAATCGCGCGTTTCCATATCAGATCATAAAGCTTTAATTGTTCTTTAGTTAAATAAGCGGCAAGTTCTTCGGGTCTACGTAAAATAGAGGTTGGTCGAATTGCCTCATGGGCTTCTTGAGCATTTTTTGCTTTCGTTTTATAGACATTAGGCGTCTCGGGTAAATATTCTTTACCATAGTGTGATTGAATATGCTCACGAATTTCATTGATAGCTTCATCTGCTAAATTCACTGAGTCTGTACGCATATAAGTAATTAAACCAACAGCACCATCGCCAGTGTCAATACCTTCATATAACTGTTGGGCTATCATCATGGTACGCTTGGTCGTGAAACTCAATTTTCGCGCTGCTTCTTGTTGTAAAGTTGAGGTAATAAAAGGTGGTGCGGGATTACGTTTACGTTGTTTTTTATCAACCTTGATAACGGTTAACGCTTGCCCAGAAACATCAAGTAAATGTGTTTTGGCTGCCATTGTCGTTTTTTCATCAGTAAAACTGAATTGTTCGACTTTAGTACCTTGATAAGTAACTAGTCGGGCAGGTAGTACTTGTTGTTGCGCTTCTGATAATGCTTTGATGCTCCAGTACTCTTGCGGCTTAAATGCTTCAATTTCAAGCTCGCGCTCAACAATTAATCTTAATGCAGGGCTTTGTACTCGACCAGCAGACAAGCCGCGTTTAATTTTTTTCCATAATAACGGTGATAAATTAAATCCGACAAGGTAGTCTAGTGCTCGACGTGCAACTTGCGCATCAACCATGCTCATATCTAAATCTCTTGGATTTTCAACAGCGGCTTTAATTGCAGTTTTGGTAATTTGATGAAATACAACTCTTTTAACAGGTTTATCTTTAATGATATTTTTTTCTTTCATTAACTCAAATACAGACCAAGCAATAGCTTCACCCTCTCTATCTGGGTCAGTTGCGAGTAATAAGCTATCAGATTTTTTTAAACTGCTTGCAATGTTTTGTACATGCTTGGCGTTGCGTTCAATAATTTCATACAGCATGGCATAATCGTTATTAGGGTCAACCGCGCCATTTTTAGGGATTAAGTCTCTGACATGTCCATAAGAAGCCAAGACGTCATAATCTGAGCCAAGATATTTTTTAATGGTTTTTGCTTTCGCTGGCGATTCTACGATAACTAAATGCTTACCCATGGGTTACCCGTCGTTGATAAAGTATTTTTGTTGCAAGGCTAGTCTATTTATAGTGTAAATGTCAATGCAAGGTTTCGCCATCACTGTTTAATAACAAAAATTCTTCAATCAGTTCCAATTCTTCTTTGTTTTGGAAATGATGATATAATACAATCAATGTAACCCATTTGACTTGTTCAAGATCAATTTGAAAATGTTCTAATGCCATAAGTCTGTCCATGATGAGTTCACGACTATCATCATCGATAATATTATGCTGCTCGAGAAATAAAATAAAGCCTAATGCATCTTCATCAAGGCGTGCAAACTCTTCTGAATTAAATACCCTAAAACCCTTAATAGACTTAAGGTGAGTATGTTTGCTCGGATTGTTATTAAGCATTTGTAAGTCAGTTAAACCCTCTAACCACAAAAATGCCTTGTTAATACAACTGTCCTGAAATCCAGCAACTTCTAAGGCACTTGTAAGTTCAGCGGGTTCTTCTGGTAGTACGTATGGGTACTCACTGATAAAATTTTCAAAAAGATAAAGAAGAACATCAAACATATTTTCTTTCATAAATTCTCTCTTAAATATCCATTAAATGTCGCAAAAAAGCCCTTAACTATCATGAAAATGATGCATATGTGCTGCTAGTTTTATATAGCCGCCAGGTACTTTTTCAATTAATCCTTCAAGTTCAAGTTTACTAAGCCCCAATAATATCTGTTCAAGTGAATAATCACTTTGTTGTATCATAACATCAATGGAGGTTACCTCAAAGCCAACATATTGTAACATATTTGTACAGTCTTTATCTAGTTTTTTATAAGTATGTGCTTCATCAGCATGATTATCGAGATGATTAAAATAGGTATGAGGTAATAATTCTAAGGCATCACGGATATCATCAATAGACTCAACTAACGCTGCGCCTTGTTTTATGAGTGCATGGCATCCCTTGCTTTGAGCTTGATGAATAGATCCAGGGATGGTGAGCACTTCTCGATTTTGCTCTAAGGCGAATCTTGCTGTAATTAATGAGCCACTGCGTAGACTGGCTTCAACAACTAACGTTGCAATACTTAACCCACTAATAATACGGTTGCGTTTGGGGAAATTTTTTGCTTGTGGGCTTGTACCTAGAGGAAATTCACTGATAATAGCACCGTTTTCTTGTATTTTATCAGCTAAGTAATGATTTTTCTTCGGGTAAATAATATCCACACCAGTGCCTAATACTGCAATGGTTTGACCATTGGCATTTAAACAACCTTGATGACTTGCCGTGTCGATACCTAAGGCTAAACCGCTGGTAATAGTAATACCCATTTTTGCTAATGTATGTGCAAAATTTTTAGCGATGTATAAGCCATTAGGCGAAGCGTTACGACTGCCAACCATGGCAAATTGCATCGTATTTAAGCTATTAACTTGACCTTTGACAAATAAAATTAATGGCGGCGAGCAAATTTCTTTGAGCAATGATGGATATTTTGCATCAAAATACGTGATGATATGTTGATTTGTGCCGCTTTGCCATTCGAGTGTGTTAGCAATTGCATCCCAATCAGGTTTTAAGAGGGCTTGTTTAATACTTTCAGGTAAATAACTTTCAATGATTAAAGATTGATTATTCAATACAGTTCTCGCAGTTTGGTTTTTGAAGTGTTTTTGCCACCGTGCAATGCCTATTCCAGAAGCGCTGTGCACGGCTAACCAACATGCTAGTTCACAATCTAGTAATGCATTCATATGTTTTTATCCATTAAAAATTTATTTATTATAGCATACACCTTTGAATTAACTTGTCATGTATTTTGGGGGTACAATCGAGTAGATAGTTAACCTTTAATGATAAAGAGCTATTTTTAGGTGGTGTTTAATATAAAATTAATTTTTGGTGTGTATAATAATTACTGTAGAAGAATTTGCGCACAGGGTTTTTAACACGGCTTCTGCAGGAAGTTTATGTCAGCCTGTTTGTTAAAAGTTACAGAGTTAATTTATTATGACTGGTAAATCTAAAAAATATGAGTTAACACAGAGTGCGTCTTTAAATAACACGCTAAACAGACGAAGTCGTGCGCGCCAATTTGAGTCAACCGCATCAAAAGCAGAAGATAATATACACTTATCCAATGAGACGCTTGTTAAAGAAAAAAACCAACCAGAACCAGACTCTTTTGCAAAAATTATGGCTGCATTCATTGGTGTTAAATCGGTTGCATTAGTAAAAAATAAATTTGATCAACAACACATAAATGCCACAGAATTACAAGTAATGCGAGCTGAAACGCGCCCTGGGAATCAACAAACTGTAGGCGGAGAAGATGCGCTCATTGAGTCTTTAGGTTTATTGCTTGATGGGGGTGCAGGGTTCTCTTCTTTAGCTACGACAGAATTAGCGAGTAATAGTGATGCTGGAGAGTCTGAGGTGTATACAGAGCAAGCAAGGCAGGTACAAAAAACATTAATTTCAGAGAATCCAAGCAAACGTTTAGCTTTTTCAAAGGATTCATTAACTGGCGATCCACTTTTAGTAAAAGCAGCGGTTAAAAATTTAAACGACCCAACTCTTCGTCCTAAAGGCAATATAGAAAAAGATGATGATAAATACGAAACCTCTTTTAGTATGAAATAATAACACAAAATAGCTTATGTCTTTATCTTCATGACTCCTAGTCATTTAAATAATATTGGGGTTTGTTACAATATCATTGACATGTAAGGCGCGAGTAGCGTGTAATACAACACCATAACTGACATTCTCAAATACACGAAAAACCATTAAATCACCTGCCCATTCGTTAGGGAGCTGCACTTCTGCTTGATAACCTGTTAACGGTTTAATAGGGTTTTCAATTTTCTGACCTTGACGATAAATAGCAAGTACATTACCTGGTTTTAAGTTAGATTGCTTACCCATATCTATAACAACCGTTTGATACTGTCCTATTTGTGTCACGCCATTTAATACTGCGACAATATTACCAGTAACATGATGTAGAGGTTTTGACAGGATGAAATCTGTATTTACATGCGCACTAGTTGCGGGTAGTAGTCGATCTTTTGCTAATACTTCTCTATTGGCGCTGGTTACCAGCAATGTCGCAGGTTGGCCTGCGGTAACGACTTTTGCATCACCAACATGTTCAGCTTCATAACCTAAAATTTGTTGAGACAGTGGATTCTTGTAGGCTTCGCCCATACGATAAATCGCAAACTCTTGATTAGAGCTATGGCTACTAATCCCTAAGGCATAAATACGATCTCCTGCGCCAACGGCAATATGTTCATCTGCTGTTGCAACGATATAGGGTGCATATTTTAATTCATCTCGTGCTACAACACGTGTGCCTGTTAAGAATGGTTTAATCACACTCAGTGGGATAATAGGAACGGGATTGTTAATGGCTTTAGAGCGAATGCGAGGTGATAGTTTAATCGTTCCGCCATTTGAAATCGTTAGTTTTTCTTGTCCATCAACTAAGGTTAAATTCAATACTTGCCCAGGATAAAGTTGGTAAGGATTTTTAATTTGTGGATTGGCGCGTAGTAGTTGCCGCCATTGCATGGGATTATCTAAATACATTTGTGCAATGCCCATTAACGTATCACCAGGTTGCACTGTGTAAGTCATAGGCGCATCATTTTTTATATTTAAATTTGTATTTGCGATTGCACAGTGAAGAAAACCTAAACTAAATATAAATAGAAGAAATCGCATGGCCACATCCTTTATGTAAATTTTTGTAAACAGTCCTAGCTAAAATAGCAACAATATATTATGTTAATAATATAGAACTAAAAAAATATTTTTATATGCATAAGTAATTATTATCCTTGATAATATCAAGGGCGTCTACTTTCAGATACAGATGAAAAGTAGTCATTAGAAATAAATTTTAGCATGTAAATCGCTGAGACAATAACCTGAGGGTGTGGTTATGAGTAACTTGTTAGCAGATAGACACAGAAAAAAAAACCTCTTGTCACAAAAACGTCATGTGGAATTTGAAAATACATTTCTTGATATGGCTCAGATGTATTGTTGTATTGGGAATTATAGTCAAGCATTTGACTGGTGTCTTAGCTATTTAGAGTGCGCTCAACCAAATGAACAGTTAAGTTACATTTTGGAAATGATTTTGCTTAAATCACATTCGGCAGGCCTAAAGCAGCAGGTGTCTGTTGCTCAAAAAGATATTCGAAGGTTAAGATAAAATGCGCTAATTAAACTTCTGTAATGCCATTATTTTTTGCTACCAAAACTGTTTGCGGGGTTTTTTGGGCAAAAAGTCCATTGCTAACAACACCAGGAATTTGATTAAGTTCGCCTTCGAGTGCGATAGGTTGCATAATATCTAAACCATTAACATCTAGGATAATATTTTGATTATCAGTGATAAAGTTTTCCCTATAAACAGGATTTCCGCCAAGTTGTACGAGTGCGCGTGCGACTATGCTACGTGCCATGGGAATAACTTCAATAGGTAAAGGAAATTGTCCTAAAATATCAACACATTTTGTTTCATCAACAATACAAATAAATTGCTTACTATTGTAGGCAATAATTTTTTCGCGTGTTAGCGCGCCACCGCCGCCTTTAATCAGTTGTTTATGTGGATTAACTTCATCAGCGCCATCAACATAAAGATCAATTTGATTAACGCTAGTCATTTCGACCACAGGAATTCCTACATTTTTTAATTTATTCTGAGTATCAATGGAGCTTGCAACGACTGCATCAATACGATGACGATAATTTTTTAATCCTTCAATAAAATAATGTACGGTTGTACCAGTGCCAATACCAATGGTCATATCATCTTTGATATATTTTAATGCCGCAGTTGCAACTTGTTGTTTTAAGCTTTCATTAGCCATAAAGCCGTCCTCATGATAATTTTTGAAATAAAGTATAGCTAACCATACCAGCTTGTTTTTCACGTAATACTTGCCAATTAGATGGTACTAAAATTGGCTCATCATCAATTGCCTGCTCGATATAGATTAATGCATTAATTTTTAAATAATGATGTTGTTCTAACCAAGCAATACTTGGATTAACAAGTTGATGCTTAAAAGGGGGATCGATAAAAATAATGTCATAGGCACAATTTATATCTAAAGTTAATTTTGGAATTTTACCATGCATGAAGTGCGCATTTGTGACATTGAGACGTTTTGCATTTTTTCTAATAGCTTGGATTGCTAAATAATTATCATCAATAAAAGTCACTTGTTTTGCGCCACGTGACAGTGCCTCAAAACCTAAAGCACCACTACCAGCAAATAAATCTAAGCAAATTGCATCTATGATATCAGCACTTAGCCAATTGAATAATGTTTCTTTAACCCGGTTGGGAGTTGGTCTTAAGCCTGGAAAATCAGAAAAACTTATTTTCTGTCCGCGCCACAGGCCACCAATAATGCTTACTTGATTATTGTTCATTTGTTTGACTACCTGTTGATTCTGGGCCAACAGTAATGGTTAATAAGTTTTTCATTTTAATATGTTTATTGAATGCGCGTTGAACATCATTACGTGTTACTTGTTCTACTTTTTCCCTATAAGTATCTAAATAATCAAGTGGTAAATTATAAACTGCAATATTACTGACTTGGGAAAGAATCGCGCTATTACTATCTAACTTAAGGGGAAAACTACCAATAATATTTTGTTTTGCAGCATTAAGTTCAGAAGCGTTAGGTCCGTTACTCAGGAATAAAACCAGTTGTTTTTTGATGACATCAATTGCTTCATCAGCGACATTATTTCTTGCTTGTAAAGTTATCATGAAAGGGCCTGGTTGTTGATAAGGCAGAAATAAACTATATACGCTGTAAGTCAATCCTCTAGATTCTCTCACTTCTTTAAATAAACGAGAGACTAAAACGCCACCACCAAAAATATAATTACCCACATACAGTGGAAAATAGTCATCATCGTGTCGATTAATACCTAATTCTCCAAGTCGGATAAATGTTTGTGAAGCTGGATAATTAATATGTTTTGTTATTGCTGTGGTATTTTTTTTAGGTTTCTCTAACGGTATTGTCGGTTGACCATCAGGTAAATTACCTACGATTTGGTTGGCAATTGCCTTTGCCCGCTGTTTTGTTATATCACCTACAATAATAATTTTTGCATTACTACCCACATAATAGCGTTGGTAAAAATTTGATAAATCTTTAGGCTGTAGTTTTGTAACAGTTGTTGTTTCTCCTATACGAGGATAGCCGTAGGGATAATTTTGATAAATTGCTTTAAATAAGGCTTTATCGGCAATATCACTTGGAGATTGTTCTTGTTGTAAAATCGCTTGTAAGGTTTGTTGTTGCACGCGATTAAAGCTTGCACTGTTAAAGTTTGGTTGATTGATAATCGTTGTGAAAGTCTCTAATGCAGGCGTAAGTAAATTTTTATCTGTTAAACTTCTCAGATGTATTATTGTATTGTTTCTCGAAATATCAGTGTCAACCACAGCAGCAACATCATCAAATTTTTCAGCGATTTCATCGGCAGATAAATTTTTTGCACTTTCACCAATCATATCACCTGTTAAATTGGCTAACCCATATTGCGTGCCATCTTGTGCAGAGCCTGCATTAAAAATAACATTGATATCTACGATGGGTAACTGAGGTAAATTGACATAATAAACTGAGGCATTGTTATGGGTTTTCCATTTATCAATCGTTAATACTTTTTCAGTCGGTGCAGCTTGAACAGTTGTTTGCAATCCTATGATTGTTATTAAGCCCAATAACAGGCATCGTGGTTTATTGAACATTTGTATTCCTCAATGCTGGAGTTGTTTCTGCTTGTGTCTTTTTTAAAGGCGCTGTAATTGTTTGAGGTAGTAATATACCAACAGTTAAATTTTCGGCATTTAAGTATTTTTTTGCGACAGCTTGTATTTGAGTGGGTGTAATTTTTTCTATTTGTTGTTGGTAATTGTCAATTTCAGTGTACGCTAATCCAACGCTAGCAAGTGTTCCAATAATCATACCTTGTGAATCTATAGAATCTCGTGCATAAATCCGATTGGCGATAACTTGAGTTTTAATACGTTTTAGCTCATTTTCAGAAATGGGTTTGTCTTGTAATTGTATAATTTCGTTCATAATTTCAGCTTGTAACCGTTGAGTATCTATCCCTTCAGCGGGTATAGCAGCAACTTGAAATAAAGTAGGAAGTCTTGCATAGATTGAATAATAAACAGCAATATCGCCAGCCATGCGCTTGTCTCTTACTAAGTCTTTTTGTAAGCGAGAACTATTTGTGCCACCTAAGACAGTGGCAAGCACATCCAATGCATAAGGTTCATAACTTTCGTGTGCCGTTACAGCACTTGGTACATTAAAGCCAAGATAAAGCATGGGTAATTTTGCAGGGGCTTTAACGAAAACAGTTTTTTGACCGATTGCATTTGTTAACGGATATTTTTTAATTTCAGGTAAAGGCTTAGGTTTGATTGCGCCAAAATTTTCTTGTGCTAATTTATAAACAGCTTCGGGCTGCACATCGCCAATTACAACAATCGTTGCATTATTGGGCACATACCATGTGCTATACCATTGTTTGAGATCATCAAGTGTAAATTGTTGTAAATCACTTGCCCAGCCTGCGACGGGGTTTCTGTATGGATTATTCAGAAAAGCAGCGGCATTATAACGTTCATAAGTCAGCATGATTGGGTCATTATCAACACGCATTTTTCGTTCTTCTTGAACAACTTCTAATTCGCTCGTGAAATCTTTTTGAGATAATACTAGATGCTGCATGCGATCAGCTTCGAGTTTGAAAGCTAATGGTAATTTATCATTCGAAAGTTCTTGATAATATACCGTAAAATCTTGAGTTGTCATGGCATTTTGTTGTCCACCGTTATCTGCAATGAGTTTAATGAAAGTATCTGCTGGATATTTGGTCGTACCTTTAAACATCATATGCTCAAGAAAATGTGAGATACCAGTAATGCCGGCATGTTCGTAACTTGAACCTACTCGATACCAAATTTCAGATAAAACAACAGGTGCTCTGGTATCTGGTTTTACAATAAGTTGCAATCCATTATTGAGTTGATATTCATAGATTGCTTTTTTTACTGGGGGAGGATTAGCTGCGAATATGTTAATTGTGGTGAATATTAAAACACAGAAAAATAAGATAGAAGATAATATTCGCATAAATTCACCTAAAGCTATTCAATCTTGTTTAAATTTTGTATCATGTTAGACATATGATAAGTTGTTGTTAAGTATATACCCAAACTACCTCGAAATGCGAAGTTATAACAAATTATTTTTAAGTGTATTGGGTACAGAAAATTCATATTTTAGGTAAAAATAATGTTTAACATATTTAAAAAAGATAAAGAAAAGCCACAAGTATCAGAACAAGTTGCTGAGGTAGTGAATGATGCGTCAATGACTGAAGTCTCTGAAATGCCCAAAAAACAAGGACTATTTTCGCGATTAAAGCAAGGGTTAAGTAAAACGCGTAGTGGCCTAACATCAGGTTTAGGTAATTTAATTTTAGGCAAAAAACAAATTGATGCAGCATTACTAGAAGAGATAGAAACACGATTACTAATGGCAGATGTTGGCGTTGAAACAACGAATAAAATTATTCAACAATTAACTGCGCGTGTTGATCGTAAACAGATAGCTGATCCAGCCGTATTAATTGATGAATTGAAATCAGTATTAGAAGAAATTTTAAAACCTGTTGAAAAATCATTAGAGCTTTCAACAGGACAACAACCATTTGTAATACTTGTGGTCGGTATTAATGGCGCAGGCAAAACAACAACTATTGGTAAGTTGGCAAAACAGTTTCAAGCGATAGGTAAAAAAGTAATGTTAGCTGCTGGCGATACGTTTCGTGCTGCAGCAATTGAGCAATTACAGGTTTGGGGTGAGCGTAATGATGTTACAGTTATATGCCAAAAAGCAGGCTCAGATAGTGCGTCAGTGATTTTTGATGCATTACAATCTGCGCAAGCAAAGAAATGTGATATATTGTTAGCAGATACAGCGGGTCGTTTACACACACAACACCATCTTATGGATGAACTTAAAAAAGTGCGACGTGTCATTCAAAAACAAGAAGTAACTGCACCACATGAAACATTATTGGTATTAGATGCAAGCATTGGCCAAAATGCACTAGTGCAGGCTAAAACATTTATGCAAGCTGTCAACGTCACAGGCATTGCGTTAACTAAGTTAGATGGCACAGCAAAAGGTGGTATTATTTTTTCAATTGCTGATACTTTAGGTATCCCTATTCGTTACATAGGTATTGGGGAAGGTATTGAAGATTTAAGAAATTTTGAGGCAACAGCTTTTGTTGACGCACTGTTCGCGGAGTAATGATATCAGACGGAGGGAAACGAATGATTGAGTTTGAAAACATCAGCAAGCGTTATGAAAATGGCTATGATGCATTAAAACACGTTAATTTTTCTTTGAAGAAAGGAGAAATGGCTTTTTTGACTGGGCACTCCGGCGCAGGGAAGAGTACTTTATTAAAATTAATTGCATTAATTGATCGTCCAACGAATGGTAAAATTTTACTAAATGGGCATAACATAGCGAAGTTATCTAATAGAAAAGTACCACTAGTACGTCGGCAAATGGGCATTATTTTCCAGAACCCGTATTTACTAGATGACTATACTATTTTTGAAAATGTCGCTATGCCATTAATGATAGCAGGATATCGACATCAAGAAATTGGTCGGCGCGTTAGAGCTGCATTAGCAAAAGTTGGTTTGCTAAAAAAGGAAAAATTTTATCCGCAATCATTATCAGGTGGGGAACAACAACGAGTTGGTATTGCGCGTGCTGTTGTTAATAAACCAGCGATTTTGCTTGCTGATGAACCAACAGGTAATTTAGATCCTGAGTTATCTGCGGAGATAATGGCTTTATTTGAACAATTTAATCAGGTTGGCGTCAGCGTTTTGATTGCGTCACATGATCTCGCTTTAATTACACAATTAAATTATCGCTTATTAACTTTACATCAAGGCTGCATGGTAAGTACGGGCGTTAAAATTAAGACGAACTATGAAACGACAGTGGAATAATATGAAACGAAATCACTCCCTTTATCAAAGTACATTGAGTTTATTATTGAAACGTCATCGAACTGCAATATTGATGGGGTTAGGACGCTTAAAGAAACATTTATCCAGCACAATATTTACGAGTTTAGTAATTGCCATGACGCTTGCGTTACCAATTTTACTGTTAGTCTTAGTTAATAATGTTGATTATGCAACAAAAGGTTTAACAGCATCAGCAAAAATTAGTGTTTATTTGAAACCAGGAACATCGGAACAAACTATACAAGACTTAATGCATGAATTATCTGCTCAAGAACAAATAATTAAAATTCGCTATATTTCACCGGAACAAGGATTGAGTGAGTTTGCAAAGAGTGTTGGTTTTAAACAAGTGTTATTGGGTTTAAATCATAACCCCTTACCCGCAGTATTAGAGATTAGCCCGAGCATTGCATATCAGCAGCCAGCACAACTACAAATTTTGGCAGCGCAATTACGGCAATTACCTGCTGTTGACGATGTACAGCTTGATATGGATTGGATTAAACGTTTATTTGCTATTTTATCTGTCATTAAAAGTGTTACGCTAGGAATTGCAATTATTTTAGGCTTTGGCACAGTGATTATTGTTGGTAATACAATTAAATACGCGATACAACATTATCAAAAAGAAATCCAAGTTTTAAAATTAATTGGCGCTAGCGACAGCTTAATTCGCCGTCCGTTTTTGTATACGGGTGTATTTTATGGCTTGTTTGGTACGCTTTTAGCAATGTTTATCGTTGGCGTTTTCACTGTTAGTTTGTCGCGTGTTGTTAATAATTTAGCAGATACTTTTTCAACAAACTTTCAATTACATTTATTTGGCTTTTCTAGTTTTGTCGCTTTTTGTTTACTGGGAATAGCATTAGGATTACTCGGTGCGTGGATTACCGTTAGTCGAAGTATTAAGCAGTGTTAGATAAACATGCGATTATGAAAGAATCATAAGTGATTTATAGCCAATTACGACGTTTGAATATCACTGCCAAAAGCACACCTATTCCTGCCATCACCGCAATAGCAATAATAAATCCATATGCCCAATGTAATTCGGGAATATTGGCAAAGTTCATCCCATAAATACCTGTAATGAAAGTTAAAGGTGCAAATAGCATTGCCCAAACAGTTGCTTTACGCTGAACTTCATTTGATAAAAATGTATTTTTATTGACTAAAGATAAATGCACATCTAACATATTACTGGTCATATCACGATAAATTTCTATCATGTCAATAAGACGAGAGACATGATCATAACAGTCACGAAGATAAATTTTAGTCTCTTCGTTTAGCATATTATTATCATCACGCATAAGTACACGTAATGCTTCACGTTGCGGTCGAATTTTTAAACGTAGCACTAGCAATTCTCGTTTAATAATATATAGCACTTTAAACGTATCAACACCTTCGGGACCAAGTAATTGTTGTTCAACCTGTTCAATCTCATCATCAAACTCATCAAGAATTGGAAAGCCATGATCGATAATGACATCTACAAGTACATAAAGAAGATAGTCAAGTTCACGGGTGCGTAGTGCGGCTTTAGGATGATGCAATCGACGTTTGACTGCTTTGAATGGATCTTCATCGCCATTGTGAAAGCTAATTAAGTAATTCTCACCTAAGAAAAAAGTAACTTGTTCGCTGATAATTCGAGTACCGCGTTTTACTGGCATTCCAAGAATGACAACCATTTGATTTTCAAATGTTTCTGTCTTTGAACGTTCTCCGATATTGATAACATCTTCTAGTGCGAGTGGGTGCAGGTCAAATAATTTGCCAAATTCCATAAGCAATCTTGGACTGGGTTGTCCCTGAACATGAACCCACGTAAAAGTGTCATCAGTAAGGTAGGTTTGGCACTCTTCTGGTGTTAAATCAACGCGCTCAGTAATAAATTCGTGTGAATAGTTAACTAAGGTAATAGAAACAGGAGATCCGCCAGCCGGATCAACAACTGGCGAGAAATCAGGGGCAAAGCTTGTTTGTAATTCTGGATAATTATCCATCAGAGCCCCCTTAAATCATAGAATCAATGAACCCGAAAGTATACGCCAACTGTGTATTTTGCACAAGTCACTTTTTCTGAGCCACCTGACATCCTTGTGTATTACAAGTATTCACACATTGATTAAGAGGGGTTGCTGTCTGCGTAGTACCTGTATGCGGGTTTATTTGTTTAACGCAATTTTGCATACAGGCTTGAATTTTTTGTGTATTGCATGCAGTAATTAATATTTTGTCTGAATTTGTTGGTGGGCTTTGTGCAAAAATAGTTGAACATATAATCATTCCCGGTAATATAATTAACCAGTGTTTTAATTTCATGATGGACTCCTTTCCATAATTTAAAAAAAGTATTGTAAAGTTCAATTGTTAATTGAATCGGGTAAAACTACTGCGATGTATAAACCAGTAGATAGCGGCGGTGAAGACACCGCCAACAAGTGTCGCAAAAGCCCATGTGACGCCAGAGACAAGACAGGTTGGAATCTTGTCTTTATTGAGTCTACCAGCATCCTTAGCCACCGCACCCGCAAAAATAATATGCAAAATACCCGTTAATAGTAAGATGGCAACTTGTACATTTTGTAAAGGGCCGATTAAATAGTTTGCGATACCTGTCATAGAACTTCCTTATTATGTTGAGATGATTTGGAGATATGCTCAAGCTTAACATTCTGAATATCTCTAATATCTGTTAGAGTTTCATTCATTGTAAAAAATAAGATTAAAAATTCAGAGATAATACGTGCTGCAATTGGACCTAAAATTAAAATCTCAAGTGCGAGCATGATATTCATGTGTCTTGCTAGATCATATATGCCAACAAATAAGCAATAGGCAACAACAAACCAAAAAATAATTTGAATTAAAACGGGGGTTAACATTCTTCGAAAACACATAAAGTTCCACATAACTATGCTCCTTATCTCATACAATACGCTCAAATATTTATTACATGGGTTATTTTAGTTCCATGTTTTAGTGTAGGG
>PAMH01000012.1 GCA_002707205.1 Legionellales bacterium | reverse complement strand
AAAAAGATAAATAAATAAATTTGCTACCTGTAAACTAAAAGTAAGTAAATAATAAACTTTAATATTATTTTAAGGAATGTTGTGCGATTAGTTAATTTTTTTAAATTAAATTATAGTACTCAGCAATTAACCGTTTCATTGCTCAAGTTGGTTTTTATTTGTGCGGCAGTGGTTTTCTTTCTGATATCTTATTGTGCTTACTTAGAGTATACAGGTAGCAAATTTATTTATTTATCTTTTTGTTTTGTTAGCTTTAGTTTGATTGCTTTAAGCTTAATAGGTCGTTTTTCTTACTTTTACTTTTTTTTAGCTTTGTTTTTATTTTTAGGCTTTTGGTCTAAAACCAGCTTATATTTTGCTTTTAATCACCCTCTATTAGAGCCGACAGGTTTTTTTGACTATAGTGCTGGTGCTTGGAATAAAGCTTTGATAGTTAGCAGCTTAGGATTAGCAGGCGTATGTTTTAGTCGATTGCTTATGATTTTATTAAATAAAATATTTGATAAAAATAATACGTCAGTGCCAATATCAGTTTCTATACCAGTTTGGTATGATAAATACGCTAAAATAATTTGGATAGTAACAATTTTAGCTATTATTATCACAGTTGTATGTAATTCATATTTTAAATTATATCAAGTAGGGGTAGTGCCCACTTATCATATGCCTTTTAAACTCGGTGCTCTCATGCCTGCTTGTATAAATATTGGCTTTACGCTATGGCTCGCGACTTTAATTTGGTGGGATGTACAAAAAGGCAAGCGCTTATTGCCACGTTTATTCATTGCTATTTTTAGTGCATTTTTATTTTCAACATCAATTATGAGTCGAGGGCTTTATCTTTATCAAGCTGGTCATTATATCGTTTCTATTTATAGAGCAGTTAAAGATATTAGTTTAAAGCAATGGAGCTTGTATTTTATAATGTTTATATTAGGATTATTTATAACTGTTAAATTAACTATGTATCAACGTGATACTGATTATAAGCAATTTATAGCAAACAAGATAGTAGCAAAACAATTATTAACTGCATGTGCAAAAAAACAATGTAAAAATAAAGCATTTATAGCATCTAAACTTGAATCTAATACGAAAGCTCAAGTTAATCATTTTATTAAAGAAGGGCA
This sequence comes from Legionellales bacterium, assembly GCA_002707205.1. Lineage (GTDB taxonomy): Bacteria > Pseudomonadota > Gammaproteobacteria > UBA1113 > UBA1113. The sequence continues at coordinate 54,518 of PAMH01000012.1, read as the reverse complement.
TTATTCATCATCAGGTACGGGTAATATTTTTTTAAAATTAGCAGTAGAACGCTGGATTGGAATAGAAGGAGTTCTATCAACTTCAAGTTGGGCAGATGCTAATTTTAATACATTTAAGTTAGGTTGGACCAAGCGATTAGCAAGAGATACTGGTAATCCATATAATAAAATATCACGAACCTATTATTATAGACCATCGTATAAGCTAGTAGGCAATACGTTTTTCTATTCATCGTTGCCTGGATTTATTGCTATGCTTGATTATTCTGGTCGGATTAGTATAGTTATTTTTGGTGCATTTATATTATGTTTCTTTTTTATGTCTTTAGAGTATTGGATGGATAGGTTATTAAGAAATCCATTTTATTTAAGTTATAGTGGTATATATTTGGCCATAATCTTGACTATGCTTGGAAGTGGCCATTCAATATTAATGTTAACAGTTGAAATTATTATTCTAACCCTGTTTATCTATACGTTTAGTCGTAATAAAATTTGAGCGAGCAATTTAGCAATTAAAAGGCAAAAATTAATTATGGTTTCATTTTTATGGTTGGTGGGTTTAGTTTAAGTTTATAAAGTAGTTTTAACGTTAAACTTACATAATATTTATATTGTTTATATGTAACTCTTAAGCAATACTTTGGGAAACGATTTATAAACCAAAATAATCCACGTTTAATTTGTTGAGCAAAATGATTACCGTTAGTTAAATCATTATATGAAAGCCCAATATAAGGCTGCCATCGTGTAATATAATGGGCATGATCTGCAGGAGCCAGCCCTAAAAATTTATCTTCATAACCTTGAATATCTATGCTTTGATGATAACTTTTTGGTTTTTCTTGATATTTAAATAAATATTCAAAGTCAATAATTTTAATATTATTATCAATATCATATAAAAAATTTTTAGGATGAGAGTCAATTAAGGCATAGCCTGCATCATAAAACTTTCTTAATATATCAAACATCTTTTTTGCTTTATTTATATCTAACAAGGCCAATCCACTAAAATTAAAAACTTTCTGTGCTGGATAATATGGTATGACTAAGTAGTTTTCTCCATAATCAAATAACTTTGGAATTTCAGGAATAATTTTAGCTAAGTTTTGATAAGCAATTAGTTCGTTTTGTAAGTGTTTTTTGCAGGATGGACGAAAAGTTTTTAAAACATAGGGTCTGTCATTACAATAAATTAATTCTATTTTAGCAGAAAAGCTATACTGATAGATGGAAAATAAAGGGATATAGGGCGTAGTAAAAGCAGCACGTTTACCTTCAACTGTATGATTAACCTGTAATAATGTTGAGGAAAAAGGCGCTTCAGCTAATATTTTTTGAGTAACATGATTAGATATGCTAGTAAAACAGCTAATATTTTTGGCATTGATCTGTGTTAGCTTTTTTCTGATTGCAGAAGCTAAATATAGGATTCTTCCATTATCAATTTTAGGAAATAAACTCGCCTGTACTTTTGTTAAGGGGATAGGATTTAAATCTAATAACAACCAGCAATTAAATTGATGGTGGGTTTTCATCAGTGTATTTTGACGCCAATATCGAATTGAGTCGGTTAAGGGTGTATTATGTTGAGATAAAGCTATAGCATCAGTAAACATATGATTTAACTCAAAACCATATTTATTTACCTCCTCTAGTAATGCTGAAATGTCGCTTTTATCTGTGTTTTTCGAGATAAATAGAAGATAAGTATCCCTTAAAATATCATTTTGAGCTAGAGCTTTACAATAGTCATTTGATTTTTTATTGCTAGGTTGAGTGAGCATGATATAGTCCAAGTCAGTTTATATAGCAAATATATCATATTTATATTAACATAGTCATGTATTAATAATCATATAGAATCAATAAAAATGAAATTTGTTATTCTCCGGCTGTATCGTTTCCTGTTGTTTTTTTACCAAAAGGTTAAAAATTTTCTTTTTTATTTAAATAAAAAGGAAATTCAAATAAAGGCAGCAGCTTATACATTACCTATTTTTGTTGGAGGGCGTGTCAAGATAACCTCAAATACATTTTTAGGGAAAAATGTATGTTTTAATGGTATGAAAATTTATGGTTTAGGTAAGGTATGGATTGGTGACAATTTTCACTCTGGGGCTGAGTGCATGATAATTACCAACATTCATAACTACGATCATGGAAAGGCAATACCATATGATGAAACTTATATTGAAAAAAATGTTAAAATTGAAAATAATGTTTGGCTTGGCTCAAGGGTGCTAATTTTAGGAGGGGTCACTATTGGTGAGGGGGCGATTATTCAAGCGGGCGCAGTCGTGGTAAATAATATTCCTGCTTATGGTATTGCTGGCGGTAGCCCCGCAAAAGTATTTAAGCAGCGAAATATTCAGCATTATGAACAATTAAAAAAAGAGGAAAAATTTTATTAGTTTTATTTAGGAATATTAATTTTATATCTTACTCTTTTCGCCTGTATAATTAAATAGCAAGCTAATAATATATATGTAAGCCAAGAAATAAATCCCCCTAACAAGGCAAGCATGATTAATATAATTTCTTTTCTTCGCTGTTTGAGTTGCCAAGCATTATAATAAATTGCACAGAGTATAAAGCTAAAGCTCAAACTGACATAGGTAAAGGAGGTTGCATAAGCTGCACCAATAATACCATAAATAGGAATTAGCCATAAATTTATTATTATACAAGTTATCGCTGTTAATATATTGCACCAAGCTGTAATTTTTAGATGGTGTTCAGTTATTAGCGCTAAGTTAAAAAATGTGGCTAAAAAAGCAAATGCAATTCCTGGCGTAAAACCTCTAACAATTTCACTGATATTATTTGTATTTTTTAGAAAAAATTGAATAATAACCGGTAATATAAAAGTTGTGCCAAGACATAGTAAGGAGCTAAATAAAATAATATAAGATTCATATTTAGTCCAAAATTCAATGCCACTAATTTCTTTTGAAATGAGAGGTCTGGCAATAAAGTTTGATATAGCACCAGGAAGCAGTAAAATAGCATAGATGATCATTTCAATATAAGCAAAAGTGCCTATTTTATTGGGGTCAATATGTAGTCCATTAAGTAGAATAATATCAATACGAATATAAACTGTTGCGGCAATTAAACCTACCCAAAAGGGCAATCCGATTAAGCGTGTGTGTAAAATTAATGTTTTTACAGCGTGTGAAAAATTATATCGATTATTAAATAATGTAGACGGTTCGTACAGTGAAGTCTGCCATACAAGTAAAAGCGTAAATATGCATGTTGCGAGAGTAATGCTAAATAACACTAGATTCGTGTAGATAGGAGCAATAAATAAAAAAAGTAATAATATTAGTTTGAGGCTTGCAAGTCCAATCAGCCAATAGTTGTATTGTATCACCTGATGGACTCTTTGCCATAAAGGTAGTAACATATTTGCAAAGATACTCATTGCTGTAATCAATATTAATAAAAAATCTGTTAGATTATAATCTTGGCCGTAAATAATAATGTATGAAACTGTAACAATAGTGGTAACTGTAAACCATAGCAGTACAGCGAGGGTTGAAATTGGTTTAATCTCAGATATAGAGCCATCATAACGAACAAAGCTGCGAAGGTGACCAAAGGTAAAGATTGTTGTTAAGAGAGTAACATAAGCAGTTACATGAGCCATAACTGCATAAGTACTTTTGTTTGTAAATCGAATGAGCAGTGTTGCAAATAGAAAATTGAATAACAAGCTTAGATAATTTATTGCACTAGTGTGCGCCAAAGTTGTTAGGCGAATTTTCATTATTTAGTTGCGTAATACAATGTTCTATCAATGTTTGTTAAGTGTGTTGGAAATTTTCCAAGTTGTTTTACTGTTGTAAATCCTTTTTCTTTTAAATAAGTCTCAATCCACGTTTCAGGTAGGTCACCCATAAATGAAAGCTTATGTTGCCACTCTGGAACAGGCTCATTACTTTGACCTGTTTCAAAAAAAATACTGTCAGTATTTTCACAAATTTTTGAAAAAATCTTGTCAGCGCCACTAAATTCATATTCACGAACCCAGTGATGAAAAACAGAAAGACAACAAGTCACATTTACACGAGGTAATAATTCAATAATATCTGGTGTAATATCCATTTTAATAAAACTAATTCTCTGAATTTTATTATAGATCGCTTGTGAGTTAGCCATAGCAACAAAATAAGGATCTCTTTCTATGCCAATGGATAAAGCGCCAGCATTAGCAGCACTTAGCGTAAAATAACCAATTTGGGCACCAATATCTAAAAAAGAGAAGGCTGTATCAGGAAGCAGCGGTTGTATTTTTTTCCAGCGATCTTCACAAGAACGATTCGCTTTAGAGGTTTGATGTTGCCAAATTGGCTGATATGTATTTATGATATTGCGTTTTGCGAACCAAAAAATGATGGTTGGAGATAGTGTATATAGTTTAAGAAATTGATGTTTAATAATTTTTCTAAGCTTTGATTGTAAAGCCATTTTAGAGTATCCCTAATCACAATTAATTTTTGTTATCATAGCATTATTAGTACTTACAAGGAAGGGTATTTTGCTAATCTAGAATAACAGCATCTAAATTTCTTGTCGAATAAGGATTTCTCTAAAATCCTCGTCAATTTCTGCCATTAATCGCTTACGTTTAACACTCGCATCGCTTGATGTATCAAGTTTAACTAGCTTAAATGAGTATCTAGAATTACTGCTAGGGATTACTGTTGAACAAATTATTTATCTTTGACACTTAACAATTTATTAAATAAGTTTAGATATTGATTTATAACTTTTTCCCAAGTGTAATTATTTATAACATGTTGGTATAAAATTTCCCCCATTTTTTTACGCTGTTGGTTAGTGAGTTGGCATAGTTGCACAAGCCCTTCTGAAATCGCAGTAATGCTGGCTTCAACTTTTATACCAGCGCTAATATCTGCAAATTCATTGATGCCGCATTGGTCAGTAAATAGAGCAGGGGTCTTACACATTCCTGCTTCTAGTATGACAATTGACATTGCTTCACTTCGAGATGGGATGATTAAATATTCAGCTTGATGTAATAATTTAGATTTTGTCTCACCTGAAACATGTCCGGTAAAAAATACACGTTGGTTTAATTCATCAGCTTCAATAAGTGATTTCAGCGTAGTTAGGGCGCCATCATCTGGACCTGCAAAAACTAAGCTGTAATTCAAAAACTGCTCTTTTATTTGCTGAAAGGCTTCTAATAATAAATCTGCTCCTTTAATGTAACTTAATCGTCCTAAAAATAGAAAATAAGGAGAGTTAATACCAAACTGATTTTTAGGAAACCCATGGTCGATCGCATGGTAAGATGTAGTGCAGATACCGTTAGGGATAATAATACATGGCTTCATTATATATTTATTAAGTGCTTTTGTTTCATTATTAGTAACAGCGATTACTTCTTTTGCATTTCGTAGTATTTTTTTTCCAATAAAAAAATTAAAAATTTTTTTTATTATTAGTGAACGCCCTTGAGGCATATAAGCACCAGCAGGGCAATATAAATAAGGCACGTTGTATTTTTTAGCATATAAATAGCAGATAACATTTATCATTGACCAATGTCCAATAATATGAATAATATCTGCAGATTTAATTTTTTGCGCAATTTGTTTAAAATTAGAAAAAAACAAACCAAATCGATTATTAATGCAAGGAATTGCAAAAAAATCATACTTGCTTAAAGTCTTTTTCCTGGTTTCAGAAAGTCCAATATCTAAAGTTAATAGAGATAAATTTTTCTCATTTAACTGTAAGTAACGACAAAGTTGATAGGTTCTTTCTGCATTTCCACCACCTTTGATATCATCCATTGTTGCACTAACGAGAAGTATTTTCATAGCGCTAGTTCTCTTATTTGTAAATAGTGAGTAATTTTTTTAAGTAGATGGTCTTCAAAATCATTATTTTTTGGAAAACCTAAATGTTGTAATTTATTATCTATATAAACTTGTGTGGGATCAATTTGAGAAACTCCTTTTAAACGTAAAAGTAATGAAAGAATACAAAAAGGAAATGGAATAAAAAAGAATGGGTGAATTTTAACTTCAGAATATTTACTTATAATTTGAATTAAGTCAAAATAGGTGTTACGTGGATGTTTATCATTTGAAACTATAAAACACTGAGAATTTGCTTTATCAGGTATATGTGTCAATATAAATTCAATGGCTGAAACCACATAACTTACAGGTACTAAATGTAGTACTCTTTTGTGATAGAGTGAGAGTTTTATTGCACGCATAGTCGGGGTGTCTGTGAGAAAATCATTAATGAGTTTATTAATGTTTTTCCCATCGCTGCCAAAAATAGCTGTTGGTCTTAAGATTGTTAAAGGAATATTATTATATAAAACTTTTTTTAATAAAAGTTCACAATTATATTTATTAAGTTCATAAGCAGTAATCGGATGACAAGTTGTAGATTCAGTAATTTCAGGTGCATTGACCCGACCAGCAACCATCGCAGTACTAATATGAATAAAGTGTTTGACATCTTGAGCTTTACAAATATCTGTGAGATAAGTTAGTGCTAGTTTGTTATGTACAAATAAAGGTTCATCAAGATATACAAGGTTAATAACGATAGCATTTTTAACAATAAATTGCGATAATGTTTTTTTATTCAACAAATCTCCATAGATATACTCAATATTATCTTTGCTTTCCAGCGTATGATCTCTTGTTAAAATACGTAAGGTTACATGCTCTTGTTTAGATAACTTAGAAACTAAGTGTTTACCTAAAAAGCCTGTTCCTCCGGTAATGCAAATTGTTTGCATTTCTCTATACCTCCAGCTGCATCCAGGAAATTAATATTGATATAAGCTTGTCGCGATCAAAATGTGTACTTGAATATAATTGAGCATTATTGCCTAAATTATTGCGTTGTTCAGTTGTTAGTTGTGCGCACTTAAGAATATTTTGTGCTAGTGGTTCAGCATCTTCCGCTGGGCTTGAATAACCTGCGTTTGATTCATTAATTAGATTAGCGCCATATCCATCTAATGCACCAATAATTGGTTTTCCACAAGCAAGATAAGCTTGAATTTTACTAGGGATTGTGATTGAAAATATAGGTTCTTTTTTTAAAGTGACTAATAGCGCGTCTGCCATCGCAAAATAATAGGGCATGGTTTCTGCAGGATGTCTTCCCATTAAGTGAATATTTTTAAGATCATGAGCCGCAATTTTAGATTTAAGCCACTTTTTTTGCCTGCCATCACCTAAAATAACAAAATTAATATTTGTATGATCTCGTAGATAAATAGCTGCTTGGACGATTGTACCTAAAGATTGAGCGACACCCAAATTACCAGCAAACAGAATGTTAAAACCAGCAGGAAAGAGGACAGGGATGAAAGATAAAGCCTGACCAGCGTATGGTTTGTAAATTTTATCAGCCCAATTAGGAAAATATTTTATTTTCCTAGCAGGAACATTCTTAGCTTGTATGGAGCTTCTAAAACCTTCACATTGAATTAAAACTTTATCACAGTTTTTATATATCCAAGTAGTTAATTTGTTGAATAAATGAATTACTTTAGGTGACTTAGTTGCTCCCGTTGCAATTAGGGATTCTGGCCATAAATCTTGAACCCAAAAAAATAATTTACACTTTTTAAGCTTTTTTAAAAATACCGCAGGGATTCCCACTGTAACAGGGGATGGCTCAAAAACAAATATATTATCAAATTTTCCTCGGCAATAAAAAGGGGCAAGAATGCTTGCAAATACTGCAAAGGATAAGTAGTTAAGTATTAATTTTGCACTACTATTTTTTCCTCGGGGAAATAAAGGTACGCGTTTAATTGTTATATTATGGTATTGTTCGGTTTTTGACTTTAAGAATGAATATCCATGAAAAAATTTACCATTTGGATAATTTGGTTTACCTGTTAATACTGTTACTTGATGCCCGGCTGCTGTTAGTTCAACAGCCAGCTCATTAATTTTAAAATTTTCTGGCCAAAAATACTGCGTGACAATTAATATTTTCATTTTAACTTATTATACCAATTTAATGTTTTATCGATACAAACGTCTATTGGTAGTGGAGAAGTCCATCCTAATTTATTTTTTAAGGTTGTGGTATCTACTTCTAAATTAGATGTGAGACGATGATATATTTTTTTAAAGCCAGGTAGTATTAGGCATAAAATACGGAATAATTGTGGTGGAATATAAAACAAACGTATACAAGTCTGCATACTGTTTGCAATCAATGTGATTAATTTGGTTGTAGATATTGCTTCATCATCTGCGGCGATAAAAGTTTCATTAGCAGCATGTTTATTTTTTATCGTATGGATAATTAAATTTGCTAAATTATCAACATAAATCATGCTGCGTGAATTATTAATATTTTTAAATGGTAATGGAAGACTGAGTTTTATCAAACGTAATAAATTGAAGAAATTAGCTTTAACTCCTGGCCCATATACCAAAACAGGTCTTAATATTGTATAGTTGATATTAGTATTTTTTGTAATTTCTTTTATTGCTTGTTCAGCTTCCCATTTTGATTGCCCATAATCATCTGATGGAAAGACTGAGTCGTTAGAATGAAACTGTTTTCCTGGTTGTGTTTCTTCACCATTAACTTTGATGCTACTGAGATAAATAAACTGCGATACTTGATTTTGTTTGGCAGCTTGCAATAGATTAATGGTGCCGTGAACATTTGTTTTTCTGAATAACTCAAGTGGATTTTTAGCAGTTTCTTTCATGACATGAACTCGCCCCGCTAAATGAATAATAACATCCACGTTAGTTAAGTAAGAAGACCAGTCAGTATTGGCATCAATATTATTAATTTTGCAGAGCTTAAACTTTAGAGAAGAAAAGATTACTTCAGCATTTTGAATAGTTTCATTACACAGAGATACCCATTCTTTTGTAGATATTTCTTTACGGATACAGGCATTTACTTGATGGCCTTGCTCTAGTAGTTGTGCACAAAGTTGTTTGCCAATAAATCCATTTGCACCAGTCACTAAGATATTCATGTTAAATTATTTTTTCCATACCAATTGATTGACATAGTTAACATAACTATAAATAATACGAACAACTTTTTTTGATACATTATTGGGTTGGTAATCATTAACAAGTTCAAATGCTCGAGTTGTCTCCGATGCTTGCTTGGTCACTAAATTAACGGATTGCAAAATACGCTCTGTGGTCAATCCACACATAACAAGTGTTGCTTCATCCATGCCTTCTGGTCGTTCATGGGCATTACGAATAGTAACTGCTGGAAAATTTAAGATTGATGATTCTTCTGTAATAGTTCCACTATCTGAAAGCACGCAGAAAGCTTCTTGTTGTAGTTTGTTGTATTCAAAAAAACCTAAGGGCTTTAAAAAATGAATATTTTCGTTTACTGTTAAATCAGAAGTAATTGCTTCTAAGCGTTGTCGCGTTCGAGGGTGGGTTGAGACGATAATTGGCATGTTATATGTCATGGTAAGTTGCATGAGCGCATCAAGTAGAGTCATAATATTTTCAGGTGTATCCACATTTTCTTCACGGTGCGTACTCACCAGAAAATATTTTCGTGACTTTAATTTTAGCGTTGATAATACATTTGAAGTATCAATTTGCTGATGATAATAATTAAGTACTTCTCGCATTGGAGAACCTGTTTTTATGATCATATCAGGTTTTAATCCCTCCGCTATTAAGTAGCGGCGGGCATGCTCAGTATAAACTAAGTTGATGTCACTAATATGGTCGACAATTTTCCTGTTAATTTCTTCAGGTACACGTTGATCAAAACAGCGATTGCCTGCCTCCATATGAAATACTGGGATATGCAGACGCTTTGCGGTATATGCACACAAGCAACTATTAGTATCTCCTAGAATTAAAATGGCATCTGGTTTTTCTTTGAGAAAAATAGCTTCAATTTTTCCTATAACATTACCTGTAGTTTCACATGCGGTATTGGCTGCGGCATCCAGAAAATAGTTAGGTTTTTTTATTTCAAGTTGTTCAAAAAAAACTTGATTAAGTTCATAGTCATAATTTTGTCCTGTATGCACAAGAATATGCTCACTGAAGTGTTCAAGTTCCGCTAAAACACGAGACAGCTTTATGATTTCAGGCCTTGTACCAACGATAGTTATTATTTTTAAATTTTTCATTCACTTTCCCTAGGCTAAGGTTTCCCAGTCATTTATCTTACTTTTTTGTCCCAATAGTAGACCATGATATTTTAGTAGTTCAGATGTTTCCTCTAATGAGATTATATTTTGAGCAGAAGTCAACTCAGTTTCAAGGACTGAAGTATGGTTACCATAGCGTTCTTGTAATTCAGGTAACATGGGTAGAATTACAAAGAAATCATTACGTTTATCTGCATGCCGACATTCTTCATCGGAGATCAACGCTTCGTGCATTTTCTCACCCGGTCTGATACCTGTGTATATGATTTCATTGTCTCTGTCTTCACGTAATGCTTTTGCAATATTAACAACGGTTGCTGCTGGTGCATTCGGTATAAAAATCTCACCGGGATTACCATTATTTAGTGCTGCAAAAATAGTATTCACCGCATGATTTAAACTCATTAAAAAGCGTGTCATATCCTGATGAGTTATGGTGATGGGTTTGTTATGCTTGATCTGGTCATGGAATAACGGAATTACCGAACCACGTGAAGCCAAAACATTTCCATAACGTACGCAAACAAAGTTTGTTTCAGGGCAATGAATATTCGCTGCGATAAAAATACGCTCTTGTACAGCTTTGGTCATCCCCATTACATTGACGGGTTTTGTCGCTTTATCAGTACTCACACCGATAACTTGCTGTACTTTATAGCCGTTTGCTCGTATCGCTCTGGTAATATTGTAGGCACCGATGCAGTTAGTCATTACAGCTTGCTCAGGGAAGTATTCACAGGTTGGTACTTGCTTTAACGCAGCAGCATTGATAACGATGTCTGTATCACGCAGAACATTACAAATATCAGCATAATCACGCACATCACCGATAACAAATTTTAAGATATTTTTAAAGTTATTAAAAATTACCTCATCAGTACTATGTAAATTATGAAGATAATGCAAACGCATTTCGTGTTGTTTGCCTTCATCTCTTGAGAACACAATTAATTCAGCCGGCGTGCCTTGTTCACCAGATAAGATTCTTTTAACCAAAACTTTACCAAGAGAGCCAGTACCTCCAGTAATAACAACACGTTTGTTTTTAAAAATCATGTTCGGTTTCCTTGTTCAGTATGCATTTGATGAATCATTGATGACCATAGTGGTGCTTGATACCCCGTTGCTTCAATAAACTTACTCATATCTAAACTGCGATCACAATGAAAGTCAGATTCTGGATTAATCGTAATGTTCAAATTATACTCATCATTAATTAGCGTAAGTAAGTCAAATTTACTTATTCGGTTACTTGCAAGATGATACATGCCAGATAAAGTTGGGTGTTTTGTGATAATATGATGTATGACGTTCGCAATTTCATTTGTTGTAAATCCAGAAAAAAATGCGTTCTTAAAACCATTAACAGTGCTATTTCGTTGTTTCAAGAACCAAGCAAGTAAACCATGTGTATTCGATTTTAACTCATGGCCGATGATTGACGTTCTTAAGGTAAGGGCTCGTATTTGGTTTGCATCTGTTTCGCCTAAAAATTTTGACTTACCATAAAGATCATTTGCATCAGAGGGGTCAGATTCGGTGTACATGCCTTTGTTTCCAGAAAAAACACAATCGGTGCTGATATGAATCATTCTTGTATAATATTTTTCACATAGGTTATTGAGTTGATGTGGTAAATAGGCATTAATAGCGACAGATAAATAACGATTATGCGCGGCATCTAGTTGTTTAACAATACCTATGCAATTGATGACAAAATCAGGCTTAGTTAGTTTAAATACGCGCTCTAATGCAATAGGGTCGAGTACGTTAATTGAAGGAATATTAGTAACTTCGGTATATATTTCTTGATTCTGCACTTTTTCGCTACGATGAGTTGCAATGACTTCATAGCCCATTTTGGGTAGTAACTGGCATAATTTATGTCCAAGCATGCCGCCAGCACCAAATATCAAAATTTTGTATTTTTGCATGTATTCCAAGCCTTAAAATTATCTTGAGGCGTGATTGTAGCATGAATGGTTTTTGTTTTAAAAGTGGTGTATCAGTTTAGTACCTATGAGACTAAGCAGTCTCCAAACCGAGTTTCTGATAATACGTCATAGACATGTCCTGATTCGAGGCCTGATGTGGGCTAAATGTGTTATATGTTTCTATGTGATCGTCCAAGAAGACACATAAAATTATTGTATTCAATAAACCATCATACAAAAGATAAAATTCATACCGAAAGGCGCGATTACAACGCTCGACATCACCGTTAAGCACGGAAGAGCGTGGCGGCAATACGAAAAGATTAAACGCATGCTTGTTCATAGGCTGCTTTGAAGTCTTTTTTAAAGTCACTGCCGCAATCTACGTAGACTGATGTGACAAGCAAGTGGTAGGTGTTTTTACGTATGCAAGGAACTTAGCTGCTGTATTGCTGGATGTGTCCGTATAGTCATATGCTATTGTAATTTTAGTTATGGGATATGTTGTCTCAAAATGTTTAATAGTCATTTCTGGCTAAGAGTGATATGACCATGTTCAATTTGAATACGTTCACCTGTGCAACCTAACTTTCATGCCTTTTTCTAGCGTTTAGCATGGCTCTTAAATATGCGAGGACGTTTATGCTTTAACTTATTTCATGTAATTTCCAATAAATCTCAAGTTTTTGTATCTTTTTAGAGCAATATCACCAACAGGCCTATCATCTATCGACCAACTACGATATGATTTAGCTCGCAGCAATTTTATCTGTATTTAAGTTTATTTAAACGTAAAAGTTTAGGAGGCTTTATTTTGTCTCAAATTGGTCTTTTTTGTTTCTGAACTTATACAGCAGTATTGACAGGCATTAGGTGTATATTTTTTCTCCGCCAAGTGCCTTCAAAATGTAGGAGACGAGAGATTGTGTTATTTTTTATCGCAATGTAAAATATCGTTTTTTGTTTCGCTAAACTTTTACAAAAGGTAGATTTCATTGCAGATTAAAGTTTATCAGTTAATTTCGCTTTGCATTTTGTCATTATTTGTTAGTTATAGCAGTATTTATTTAATTTTAAAATCTCGTATGCGTACTCACTTAATTGATAATCCTAGTGCACGTAGTTCACATCGTATTCCAACACCTCGAGGCGGTGGGCTAGCAATTGTTTTGGCATTTTCATTAAGTGTGCTTTTATGGTTTTTTTGGTCTGGTACATTTGCGCATATATTACTTTATATTTTAGTTTTTTCTTGGGTTATTGCTGCTTTAGGCTTTATTGATGATTTATATTCATTATCAGCAAAATTACGGCTACTCATACAATTAGTTTTAGCTTTATTTTTAACAATATGTATTATAAGTCCATTTAAAAATGGTTCAAATATCTATCTTGATTGTTTAGTTATTGGGGTCGTTATATTTCTGATTATTTGGTTTGTTAATTTGTACAATTTTATGGATGGGATTGATGGCTTAGCCGCTACAGAATGTATATTTGTCGCACTTGCTGCTGTTTCAATACTCTTTATAAATTCCTCCCATAGTCTCATGTTAGTACCAATGATAATTTTAGCAACAAGTAGCTTAGGATTTGTTTTATGGAATTTTCCACCCGCTAAAATTTTTATGGGGGATATCGGAAGTGGATTTATTGGATTCGTATTTGCAGCATTTATTGTTTACTCTGTTGCCCATAAAGAGGTATCAATTTTTGCTTGGTTGATTTGGCTAAGTGTTTTTTTATGTGATGCGACATATACTTTGTGCTATCGTATTACTCATAAGTGCTCACCATTTCAGCCGCACTGTACACACGCTTATCAAATATTAGCTAAAAAGTGGGGAAGCCATAAAAAAGTGCTTTTTAGTATTTTATATTATAACGTATTCTGGCTTTATCCTTTAGGGTGGCTTGCCAGTGAATACATGCAATATCGTTGGGTATTTTTGCTTGCTGCTTTTATACCTGGCATTACAATTTGCCTTATTGTAAAGGCAGGCGTTTCCAGTGAATAGAGAAAATGGACATGATTGAGTTGAAGAAAAAACGACAATTTTTTATTTTTAGCCATGACTTATGCATGGTAGCTATTGCTTGGATTGGCGCATTTCTGCTTCGCCTTAATCCCTCTAATATTCCTACTGTTTTTATACGGGCTATTATAATAACATTACCTATCGTTCTTATTGTTCAAGGCATAAGTAATTATTTATTTGGTGTGCATAGAGGAAGTTGGCAATATGTTTCTTTAAATGATTTAGTGCGAATAACAAAATCTGCAGTATTAGTCTTTATTTTAATTGTATTGAGCTTGTTTTTTTTAGGTAATGAATTACATATTCCGCGTTCTGTTCCATTTATTTACATTTTTTTATTGATTGTGCTTTCAGCAAGCGCACGATTACTTTATAGGAAAATTTATGAGTCTGCTCGAGGTAATATTGCAGACAAGCGAATATTAATCATCGGAGCAGGGAGTGCTGGTGAGAGTTTGGCGCGAGAATTATTACGTAGTAAAAGTCCTGATTATTGCCCTGTTGCATTTATTGATGATAGTGAAGATAAAATTGGACGAATTATTCATGGTTTACCTATTTGTGGTAGTTTGTCTGAACTTAATAAGTTTGTGGTTAAATTTGATGTCAATTTGCTCATTATCGCAATACCATCTTTATCCGCAAAAGAGGCGCGGCGTGTAGTTGAGTTATGTGAAGCGACAGGGATCCCTTTTCGTACTGTGCCAAGCTTAAATGATTTGACCTCAGGGCGTGTTTCTCTCAATTCTCTAAGACAAGTTGCTCTTGAAGATCTTTTGGGGCGTGAACCTGTTAGTTTGGATAAACTTGCTATTGTAAATAGCTTAAAAAATAAAACAATTTTAGTGACTGGTGGAGCTGGTTCTATTGGTTCTGAGTTGTGTCGACAAATCGTGCAGTTTTCACCAAAACATCTGATTATTTCGGATAGTAATGAATTTAATTTATATCAGATAGATTTAGAATTTAAAGCACTTAACATTGAAGATTATACGCCTTTGTTATTGGATGTAACGGATAAAGAAGGCGTTAAACAAATTTTTGATAAATATAAACCTCAAGTTGTATTTCATGCAGCAGCATACAAACACGTACCATTACTCGAATCTCAAATTAGATGTGCTCTGCGTAATAATGTTTTAGGCACTTGGGTTATTGCTGAACAAGCAGTAACAAGTGGTGTTGATAAATTTGTGTTAGTTTCAACTGATAAAGCTGTAAATCCAACAAATATTATGGGGGCAACAAAACGCATAGCTGAAATAATATGTCAAAATTATAATGAAATATCACAAACGCAATTTGTGACAGTACGATTTGGTAATGTATTGGGTTCTGCTGGTAGTGTGGTTCCATTATTCAAAAAACAACTTGAAAAAGGCGGACCTATCACAGTAACTCATCCAGATATTACTCGATATTTTATGACTATTCCTGAAGCTTCTCTTTTAATATTACAATCTGAAGCGTTAGGGCAAGGTGGTGAGATTTTTGTATTAGATATGGGCGAACCCATTAAAATTCAGTATTTGGCTGAGCAAATTATACGATTGGCAGATAAAAAAGTTGGTGATGATATAGAAATCACTTATACAGGCTTGAGGCCAGGTGAAAAGTTATATGAAGAACTATTCCACGATCGTGAAAATTTATTAGAGACGTTACATCCTAAAATTCTATTAGCAAAAGCAAAAAAAATCGAATGGGATTATATTATACAGCATATCAATTTAATTGAATCTGCATGTTATAAAAATAATATAGTGCAGTTAAAGAATGCATTACATGCTTTAGTTCCTGAATACAAAAATGAATTAAATACTTTGCAATAGGCACTTATTTTCTTCTATTACTGTACATGGCTGATCTGTAATGATCTCATATAATTTATTTTTTATGTTTTGAGTAGAATTCTTTAAAGCGACTATCATACCTTTCCCAAGTGTCTCTGCATCGGGATTAATTTTTATTTCATTAAAAATAGTTTTGGTCTCAACATTTCCATGAAGCAAAGCTATAAATACAGCACTCATTGCGATTATTAATAATTGTAACCAAATATTAATATCAGTTAGAGATAAAATGGCAGTTAGCGGTCTAGTGTACATAAGTGAGACAAGACCTAGAGAAAGTAATAAAGTGGGCTTTAATAAGTTAGATTGCCATTGCGCTAGTAATAAAGTTTGATTTTGATCATCTATATCGACATCTTCATTTTGTATTTTATACAAAAGGTCTTTGACATTTTTTGCTGAAAATAAAAAGTTTTCTGAACTCATCACTACGGTACCGACCAATATAAAAATAGCTAATGCTAAGCCCGTGAGGATAGGGAATTCCGATAACAATGTCATTAATACTGGGGCAGGTATCGCTGTAACTGCTGAAATAATATCATAACTAGCTTCTGCTAATGCACTTGAATAAGCAAAAAATTTTGGGTGTTTTGCTATTTTTTTTGTTATAACATTTTTAATGTAATCTGGCGCAACGGCTTCAAGTTTAGGTAATAAGCTGGGGAAATAAAACATTAAAAATAAACAAGTTGTCGAAGGCGTTGATATCTTGGTTGGTAACTTCATGTATTTAAATGTATTCATCCAATTAATGGTTGATAAACTGACGCTAAGCGAGTCAGCAAATTGCTCTGCCAGATAAAATGATGCAGGTGTAACTTGTTGACATGCTGATTTTGATATAGGAAGTGTATACTTTTCTGTCACATCGCTGCTCTCTAAATCGCTGTTTTCTATATTATTGGCAATAAATTCTTCGTTGTAAGCACGATTGACTACAAAACTGCTAATACCACCCACTAACCCTAAAACTAAAGCACAGCTTATTTGAGTGATAAGATAAGTATGCGTTTCATCATTTGAATTATCATCAATGAAGATATTAGGTAAATGGTAACCTAAATAGGCAAGACTGATGATTGAATTAAACGCGAGCACGAATGCATACGCAGTATTGATAGATTGTGTGATGTAAGATTTATTTGGCAATTTTTATTATATTCCACTAGAGTTTGCCAGCAAGTTTTGATTAGGATTAGGCAAGCTGTATTTATTAGTGGATTGTAATATAGTTATCTTAATTTAATATTAACAACTTTTTTTATTTAAAAGTTTGAACAAGGCGTCACTAATGAGTTCAGCCGCATAAAGTAAGCTACGTTTACCTCTAAAGGGTAATGTTTCATTTTGAAAATGAAGTATTTGATTTTCTTGCATAATTGTAATTGCAATAGATGTATCCGTATGTGTTGTCTCAGTGGCATGCCAAATAGCATCAAGCCCATCAATTTGTAGTTGATAATCAGTAGCTGCTTTATCTTTTTGATTAAACGTTAAGTTTGAGATTAGCGCGTATTCTAGTAGTAGATGTTGCCAATAACCTTTTGTCGCATTATCTTCAATAAAAACCGTCATGGGGCTAGCAATTAAATAATTGGAAAGTTTTTCCGTCGCTTTGAGATAACTATCATTTAAAAAATGAGGTTGTAATCGTGAGGTGATTTTTACGGTCAATTGAGCAAGGCTTTCAGCATTATTACAAAATAGCTTTACTTCTAAATAGGGATAATCAACACGATAACCTAAAACTGCATCTGTTCCTTGAATGACTTCTTCTAAGCTTTGAGCGATAATGCTTTCACTAACATTAAAAACACGCCATTTTTTTACATACCTTGGTTGATGCAAATGTAAATCAAGTAATGCAGGCATAACATATTTTGTAAACATTTCCCGGCATTCATAGGGTGGGCCAGGTAGCATAATAATTGTATTGTGCCCATTTGTGACAATGCAGCCGTTAGCTGTACCATGGTGGTTTGGTAGGATTTTTGCATTTTTTGGAAAAAGTGCTTGTTGTTTATTATTTTCAGTAATAGGAAAATTAAACGCACGAATACGCTGACAAATGGCATCCCAACTTGATTCATCAAATATAAGTGGAAGTTTACAGGTCTCGGCAATGGCATATCTAGTGCGATCATCACTTGTTGGGCCCAAGCCACCTGTAGTAATGACAATGCGGTTATTGATGAGTAGATGGCGTAATGCGCATTCAATTTCAGATTGCTCATCAGTAACAGTCATATGTTGATTAATGCTAAAACCTTGTTCTATTAGTTGGTTTGCTATCCACGGGGCTGTTGTATTGAGAATATCTCCATGCACAAGTTCATCACCAGTTGCTAGTAGCGCTATATGATTGTTCATATTATTACCTATTAGTTAGCTTGATCTTTAGAAATAAATCTCGCATTTCGTGGATAAATATATTAATCCACTCGCTGTTAAAAACCAAGCTTTTATCACATACGCTGCTTTGATATAATTAGTTTTAAATTGGGTGGGAGCAATGTTATGCAAGTTTTCATGGGAAAAGCTGCGTTTTCGGTATTGAGACTGGAACAAAAACTTCAGCATATCCAAGCAAAGTATCCACAATTATCGAGGCTTGATGCACATGAGATATATTTCACTTCAACCAATATTCCAAAGAATAAACAGCAGCGATTATTAGCAATACTGAATGCTCAAAAAATAATAACCTTACCTGATAATAGCCTAGTTATTTTTCCACGATTAAGTACTATTTCTCCATGGTCATCTAAAGCGACAGAAATAATGCAGCAGTGTGAAATTTCAGAAATTGAACGTATAGAGCGCGGTATTTTATATATATTTAATGCCGGCATAGATGCAAAAATATTAGCACAGCATTTGCTTGACCCATTAATTGAAACTGCAGCATTCAATCTTGAAGCGCTCGCCAAAACTTTTATAACAAAGGAAAGCCAATCTTTTCAAACTATTGATATTCATAATCAAGGGATTGACGCTTTGATTAGTACCAATCGACAACTGGGATTAGCGCTTGATACGCATGAGATAACATATTTATATGAAAAGTTTTCTGCATTAAATCGGAACCCAAGCGATGTTGAATTAATGATGTTTGCACAAGCAAATTCTGAGCATTGTCGACATAAAATATTTAAATCGAAATGGATAGTTAATGACTCAATTAAAGAAGAGTCACTTTTTAATAAAATTCAATTAACTTACCAAGCAAATGCAACCAATGTATTATCTGCTTATAAAGATAATGCCAGTGTAATTGTCGGCAATAAAGCAGAGCGGTTTTATTGTGATCCGTTTGAGCAAATCTATCATTTTTATGAAGAGTCCATTCATATTTTAATGAAAGTGGAAACGCATAACCATCCAACTGCAATATCACCTTATCCAGGTGCAGCAACAGGCGCTGGTGGTGAGATTAGGGATGAAGGGGCAACAGGTCGTGGAGCTAAACCAAAAGCTGGTTTGGTTGGCTTTTCTGTTTCAAATTTACATATTCCAAATTTTCCACAACAATGGGAAAATCAAGTAATGCATCCTACACATTTAGCAACGCCATTGTTGATTATGCAAGAAGCACCTATTGGTGCAGCGAGATTTAATAATGAGTTTGGACGCCCTGTAATTTGTGGTTATATGCGTAGTTTTGAACATATTATCGATACAACAACACGTTATGGCTATCATAAACCTATCATGTTAGCTGGTGGCTTTGGTAATATTAAAACTGAACATGTAGAAAAAAAAGCTTTACAATCTGGCCAGTTATTGATTGTACTTGGTGGTCCTGCAATGGCTATTGGGTTAGGTGGCGGTGCAGCCTCATCTATGGCGAGTGGTGAGAGCGATCAACAATTAGATTTTGCCTCAGTGCAACGTGATAACGCTGAAATGGAAAGACGTTGTCAGGAAGTTATCGATCAATGCTGGATGATGGGGGAAGAAAATCCAATTGTCTCTATTCATGACGTTGGTGCAGGTGGCTTATCAAATGCCTTACCTGAAATTATTCAGGACGCTGAAAAAGGCGGTATTTTTTCACTGGATAAAATACCAGTAGCTGAGTCTGGTATGTCACCACTTGAAATTTGGAGTAATGAATCTCAAGAGAGATATGTGCTTGCAATAGATGAGACTAGCATTATTCAATTTGAGAAAATTTGTAATCGAGAACGTTGTCCATTTGCCATCGTTGGTCAGGTGACAAACGAACAGCAACTTATATTAAAAAATGAAACACAATCACGTCCTATTGACTTGCCCATGTCTGTTATTTTTGATTATGCGCCTGAAGGTTTGCGTACTGCAACATTAGATCACGTAACATCAAAAAATAAAATTCAATTGAAGCATGTTCAAATTGATACTTTAATTCTTGATGTTTTACAACATCCTACCGTCGCGAGTAAAAGTTATTTAATTACGATAGGTGATAGAAGTGTCGGTGGGCTAGTTGCTAGAGATCAATTTGTTGGCGCATGGCAAATACCGGTGGCAGATGTTGGTGTAACCTGTGCTGGTTTTAAAACCAACAGGGGTGAGGCGATGGCAATTGGTGAACGTGCACCAGTCGCAATTATAGATCCGCCCGCGTCTGGTCGGCTTGCAGTTGCTGAGGCAGTAACAAATATAATGGCAGCAGATATTCAACAACTAAGTGATATTAAGTTATCAGCGAACTGGATGGCAGCATGTGGTGATGAAAAACAAGATAGTGCACTATATTCTACAGTAGAAGGAATTACTCGTGATTTTTGCGTTCATTTAGGTTTGACAATTCCAGTGGGTAAAGATTCTTTATCCATGCGTACAACATGGTCAGAAGCAAACGAGAAAAAATCGGTATTTTCTCCTGTAAGTTTAGTTATTACGGCATTTTCAGCGATAAATGATGTAAGAAACACATTAACACCAGTAGTTAAATCCGACATTGAAACTATACTGCTTTTAATCGATTTGGGATTTCAGCAAAATCGTATGGGTGGGTCGATTGCAAGTCAAGTCATAAATCAACTTTCAGTTGAGGCGCCAGATATTGCGCCAATCGATTTAGCTAATTTATTTAAACTGATTAATGATGCACGACAAACTAAAATGATACATGCATATCATGATCGTTCTGATGGTGGCTTAGTCGCTTGCCTGACAGAAATGATGTTTGCCAGTCATTGTGGATTAACCATTAATATTCCGGAAGATACAAGTGCAGCACAATTTTTATTTAATGAAGAAATTGGTATTGTCGTACAAGTTGATGTTCAACAATTACCGCATTTCAAAAAACTCGCTAAAAAACATGATTTAGAAGAAGCAATTATTGAGTTAGGATATCTAAATGCAACTGACGAATTAATTATTCAATCTCTAGAAAAAACTATTTATCAGCAGCCTCGTCACCTCTTATTTAAAGCTTGGTCAGAAGTTAGCTATCACATGCAAAAGTTAAGAGATAATCCTCAATGTGCTGAAGAAATTTTTCAATTAATAAAGTAAGATAATTTACCAAAATTATTTTATCAATCGCCACAGATATTAGCTGTTGATGCCAAGCAACATCACTATGTTAATTTATCGACGAAACCAAAATTAGCGATTCTTCGTGAACAAGGTGTAAATGGACATGTTGAAATGGCAGCTGCTTTCACCTTAGCTGGTTTTAATTGTATTGATGTACATATGAGCGACTTACTTGCTGAACGTGTAGATTTAGCAAATTTTAATGGGTTAGTTGCGTGCGGTGGCTTTTCTTATGGTGATGTGCTTGGTGCGGGTAGCGGATGGGCAAATACAATTTTATATCATGCTAAATTAGCTAAGTCATTTGAATTGTTTTTCCATGACCCACAAAAATTTATTCTGGGCGTTTGTAATGGATGTCAAATGCTATCACAACTCAAAGATTTAATGCCCGGTGCTGATCATTTTCCGCAATTGAAATATAATGTATCGGAGCAATTTGAAGCGCGGTTAAGTATGGTACGTATTAATCAAACTAACTCAATATTGTTTGAAGATATGGCTAATATTTCGCTACCTATTGTTGTTGCACATGGTGAAGGACGTATGCACTGGCCTGATAATAATATGAAAAATATACAAACAACGTTGCAATATGTTGATAATGAAAATTTACCCACTATGCATTATCCGATGAACCCAAATGGCTCCCCAGATGGGATTACCGCAGTTTGCAATAAAGATGGACGTATTAATATTATGATGCCACATCCAGAGCGAATTTTTAGAACAGTTCAAGCTTCCTGGGCTGCTAGCACATGGCAAACATATACACCATGGATGCAAATGTTTTTAAATGCGCGGGCATGGTTTGAATAACGATCAAGCTTCAGAAAAAGATAACCAATGGCAAAAGCATTTAGTCCAGAGACATATAGGCTACAAGCCTATAAGGGAAGTTTTAGCATATTTTAATGATTATTCAGCTTGGCCAAATATTGAAGACTATAATCGTTATGGTAAAAGCATAAGTAATATAAATCAGCAACATTTAAAATTTGTTGAGCAAAATGTGCAGTGCTTGGAGCATTATGAGGAAAAAATATATAAAAAAGGTTTAGTAAATACGCGCCGAAATAATTGGCACGATTTTTTTAATTATACCGTTTGGCAAACTTTTCCTAAAGCTAAGGCATTTATTAATGCGTTACAGTACCAAGATTATCAAGCGCAGGAATTTTCATCAAAGCGCACTCCGCGACAAAATTATCTTGCACATTTAGATGAAAGTGGTATGTTTGTCTTTTCTAGTCAGCCTAAGCTATTAACATGCTTAAAGCAACATGAATGGAAAACATTATTTTGGACGCACAGAGATGAAGTTTTACAAGATATTTGTTTTGTCCCTTTTGGACATGCAATTTACGAAAAGTTATTAAATCCTTATATTGGATTGACAACTAAAGCCCTTGTGTTTGACGTGCCGCAAGTATTTATCAAAAGAATTAATGGCGGAGATTATCAATTAGTCGATGAGTTAGTATATCAATTTATGCAAACAACACTGACGAATGAGCAATCATTTTTATTAAATAGTAAGCTTCAACCAGTACCGATTTTAGGTATTCCTAAATGGAGCGAGCATGCAAATCATGCAAAGTTTTATGACAATCTACGGTATTTTAGACCTAAGCCTAATAAATAAGTTATTATTTTTATAAATTGAGTATTTTTTAAATTAAAAGCAACTAGTAAGTTAATGACTCCCCAGGATAAATTTTAGATTTAGCACTCAAGTGATTATCCGCTTCAAGTTGGGTAATGCTAACACCAAGCTCATGTGCAACTTTACTTAAGCTATCACCTTTTTTAATTCGGTAAGTAGAGTGAGGTAGGCTAATATTTAATAGCTCACCAGGTTTAATTTTAGTATCTCTATTAAGATGATTTAGCGCCAATAATGTATTAAGTGACATATGGTGTTGATGTGCAATCGTCCATAAATTATCGCCTGGCTTAACGCGATACTGTTGCATGCCATGATGACTTCCTTTTTTCTGCTTGGGATTTGGCGTTTGATCTTTAGGTGCTTTAGCATCTTCAACATTCGATGGAATTAAAATTGCGCTGCCATTTCTTAGGTGCGAAGATTTGAGGTGATTAACTTTAGAAATTGCATCGGGTGTTGTATGATATTTTTTGCTTAAAGATTCAAGTGTATCATGCCGTTGAACAATATGATGACGCCAGACTAAAGCCGTAATACCTTCTTGTTTTGCAAGATTTTCTTCAAAAGTATTAACTGTATCAACCGGTAAAAGTAGTTGATAAGGCCCGTCAGGATCTGTTGCCCAACGTGTATAACCTGGGTTTAATTCGTATAGATCATCAAGACTAATACCTGCCATCTTAGCGGCACGCGATAATTCAATTTGCTTATCTAAAGTTACAGCAGCAAAATAAGGTTTATTAGCAATATAGGGTAGATCGACACCATATTTTTTAGGATTTTTAACAATTGCTGCTAAGCCTAATAATTTGGGCACATAGTCTTCAGTTTCTTTAGGCAGACGTAAATCCCAAAAAGAAGTACTAATGCCACGTCGAGCATTGCGATTAACGGCTGATTGTAGCGTACCTTCACCAGCATCATAAGAAGCAATCGCGAGTAGCCAATTACCATTAAAAAAACTATCAAGATAAGTTAAATAGTCAAGCGCAGCTCGCGTTTCTGGTTCAATAGCTTTACGTCCATCGTACCACCAATCTTGCTTTAAGCCAAAGCTTGAACCTGTTTGGGGCATCATTTGCCAAATGCCTGCAGCGCCAACCCAAGAGTAAGCAAATGGGTCATATGCACTTTCAATCATTGGTAATAGCACGAGTTCAGTGGGGAGATTTCTTCGTTTTACTTCTTGATAAATATAATACATGTAATATTGACCATATTTACCAATTTTCTCCATATATTGTGGATGTTTTTGAAACCATTTTATTTCTTTTTTGACTTCGGGGGCATTTTCATAATGTGGTAAGGAAAAATCATGGGCAACTTGTTGCCATAGGTCATTGTAATGAGCATCATCCTGCGCTACTTTGACATGTTTTGCAGCTTCATGAAAAGTTGGATGAGTATTGCTTGCATAAATCGTTGATACGAGAAATAAAGTGACAATGATATAAAGTTTTTTAAATATATTCATTATTAACTGTGTTCCACTAAGCTCGGTGTCTCATAACAATTATATGTCTTGTTTAACGCACCTAATTTAAAACTTATTTTTCCATTCCCTAATTGTAGCAAAAACTTCAGTTTCATTATGAAGCACTTGCTTGCAATATTGCTCAGCAGATAGTTTAACAGTTGGCTGATCAACACGCAAAAACGGATTGATTTTTTTTTCTAACGCAAGTGTTGACGGTAAAGTAGTCTGTTTATTTTTGCTCAACATTTTTACATTTTTGCGGTAGTTATTTAATTCAATATTATTACTTTCTATGATTTGCGCAAATTTTAAATTAGCAAGCGTATATTCGTGTGCACAGAATATTTGTGTTTCTGGGGGCAGCGCTGCAATTTTTTGTAATGATGAATACATTTGCTCGGGTGTTCCCTCAAAAATTCTGCCACAACCTGCTGAAAATAAGGTGTCGCCACAAAAAAGCCATGGTTTTGAATAGTAAGCAATATGATCAAGTGTATGTCCAGGTATACTCATGATTTGGAAATGACATTCGGTATTATTTAGGGTTATAGTATCATCATTGGTTAATCGATAGTCAGCATGAGGAATGTAATTACTTATCGGCGCAAAAACTTTAGGATGATATTTTTTTACTAATGCATTAATGCCACCAATGTGATCAGGATGATGATGTGTGACTAAAATAGCTTCAAGCGCCAATTTGTGTTTTTCAATAAAATCCATAACAGGCTGAGCTTCGCCGGGATCAATAATCGTTGTATAGTGTGTGTTTATATTAACAATTGCCCAAATGTAATTATCGCGAAAAGCAGGAATAGGGTAAATTTTAAAGATACTTGCTGGGTGATTTATCATGGCAGTGCTACAAACTTTTCAGGTGATTGAAGTTTTAAGTTTTGTATAAATAATCCCCAATAGGGTAGCCAAAAACAAAGCCATAAGGCATGAGGATGAACTAGAATTTTTGACCCATCTGTTAGCATACATAATATACCAAAAATAAACGTTGCCATTAATACTTGTACAACATAGTTTGTAGGATGTTTTAAAAAAATATAAACAGGTATGATAATAAGGCTAACTAAGGTTAATAAACCAATCAATCCACCTAAATAAAACATTTCAATAAACACATTATGTGCATGATTAAAATCTAAGCCATTGATAATAACTTGTCGTGTTGCTAGATATCCATGGCCGAACCAAAAGTGAGACATGCTATTTAAAAGTACATTATGCCAAATTTCAAATCTCAGTGTGGCAGTCGTCATGCCGCGTGTTAACATGGGAACATCGATGCAAATGAAGATAGCTATTAGTAAAAGAATAATCCATGAGCGTAAATTTCTAGTAATAAGTAAAATAAATAATATTGTTCCGAAAAGTGCAAGTAATGGGCCGCGGCTTTGTGTTAATAATAAGTATGCAATTAATGGAGTTGCCATTAAAAAGTGGCACCATAATGACTTAATATGGTTAGTTTTAGTTAATTGATAGATGCAAATAACTAGTGGAGTGCCATAAGCCCAATCAGATAAAATTGGGTGTGGTATAAAAAATATAGACCATAATCGTTGATTAAGAGGATGTGAGCTGTACCAAACAATTATCGCAATTGATGCAGAAATCGCTGTTATGATAAGTAAGGAATATGTTATTAATGTAATTTTTCTCCTAGGGAGTAATGAAAATAGATATAAACCTAAAAGAAAAAAAAATAAATATAAAATTTCTTTTAAAACATCAAATATTCTTAGAAATGGAGCATTTAGTGTAATGGAAGCACTAAATAAGCAATATGCACTAAACATTAAAAAAGGTATTAAGCATTTTGATTTAAAAATCAAATTAAAATCAATTTTTTTGTAGTTAAAGATTATTAAAGGAATGACTAAAAAATAAAAAATATCATATTCTAATTTATTTGGAGGTAAGATAAAGAAACCTGCCAAAAATAAAAAAAAAGTTATAAGAAAAATAATAAATATAATTTGTTTAGTATTATCTCTCATTTGAATGCGCATCCCTTATGACCTCTGCCCATCGAGTTATAAATGTATTTAGATTAAATTTAGCATTAATATTATTATATTGATTCATAATATATTTTTCACGTGAAATATGATCATGATGATATATTTTTAACATTTCATTAGCTAAATCTTCGATATTATTTGGTTGTACTAGCCGTGATGATTCGTCACTCATGACCTCTTTAATACCACCAGCACTTGTTGCAATAAGAGGAATTTTCCCTGCTGCAGCTTCAATTAAAACTAAACCAAAACCTTCCTTGGTTGATGAGAGGACAAAAACATCAAATGCTTTAACATATTTATAAGCATCAGGTATTGCGCCAAGTAAATGGACTTTATTTTCAAGCTTCAAGCTGCATATTTCTTGCTCAATTGTTCTGCGATGTCTACCTTCGCCAATAATGACAAGTTGCGCACCAGGTATTGCGCATTTAGCAAAAGCATGGATTAAGGTAATTTGTCCTTTAAGTGGTACTAATCGTGCAATTTGTCCATAAACAAAAGAAGATGATGTAATAGATAATTTTTCTCTTGCTGTATTCTTTTCAAACTGTTTTTTTTGTATTTGTTTAATATCAACAGCATTATAAATAAGTTTTACTTGCTGGGGAGAAAAACCAGCTTTACATTCTAATAAATCTTTTTGAACAGCCTCAGATACGGCAACTATAGTAAAATTTTTTAGAAAAAATCTCCCAAAAAGTTTAAAAGAGAATTTATCAAACTCACCTATGCCATGAAATACTGCTATTTTCTTTTTAAATGGATAAAATATTGAGGTTAGGGCTATAAGATAACAGGCTTTGTGACGATGAGTAACGACCACGTCAATTGCATTTTTCTTACAAAAATTATATATAGTGGGCAAAAGAAGTAATTTTTTACTGCCTTTGAGCATACGTTTAGAAAATTTAAAAAAATGATGTTTTGTTTTAGTATTATTCGATATGGCAACTTTATCTCGTAAATAAGCGTGAATCACAGTTTCTGAACTTAGTATTTGAAGTGCCTTGAATGTGGTATTATATATGTCAGCAATATTGCTTGAGTATCTTTCTGAAATTTGTAATATTTTCAATGTGTTACCATTAAATTAATGAAAAATAATTTTTGTACTATAACTGATAGTATACTGACAGTCAAAGCGATATCTTATAAACTGGTATATTCTATAAAAAAAGAGCCACGCCGTTAAAATTTCGCATTTGTAGGTCGTTTGGGTATAATTGTTCGTGCTATATACGGAAAATTAACAAGGTATGTAATTAAAAATCAAATGGAATGTATGCAAACTTGGTATCAAACAACGTTAGGTCAGCATGTTTTAGCCGATGAGCAAGCACAGGTTGAATCGATATTGGCGGATAAGTTTGGCTATTATTTAGTTGAATTTTCTAATATGGAATTATATACATTCGGGCATTTATCTCCGATTACATATAAATATTATGTCAAGTTCAAAACTGATACGACTATAAAAAGTGATGGTTTAATAGCTGAATTAGACGCATTTCCATTTATACCCGATAGTCTGGATTGTATTATCTTGCCACACGTTCTTGAATTTACAAAAAATCCCGAATTAATTTTGAAAGAGGCGTGGCAGAGTTTGCGACCTAATGGGTATTTGTTATTATTAACTTTTAATCCTTATAGTTTGATGGGAATTTATAAAAAAATTAAACAAGATAAAACATTTCCTTTTACTGGAACATATTATAGTTATCGTAAATTATTTGCCATGTTAAAATCATGTGATTTTCATATTGATGAAAGTGCACATTGCAATTTTGATTTGCCATTTGAAACAAAAAATAGATTAAAAAAACATAAGTTATGGCTAGCTTTAGCGCAATTAGCTTTACCCAATAGCGCTAATGTGAATATTATTTTAGCGCGAAAAGAGGTAGGTGGTATAACACCTATACGGTTTAAGTGGGTAAAGAAAGCAACGGCTGCAAAAGTTGGAAGTGTGACATGAAAACAATAGAAATTTTTACTGATGGTGCTTGTCGGGGTAACCCAGGACCTGGAGGCTGGGGAGCATTATTGCGATACAATGGTCATGAAAAACAGCTTAATGGTGCTGAGCGAGATACAACAAATAATCGTATGGAACTAATGGCTGCAATACAAGCTTTATCTGCAATTAAAACACCGTGTGATGTAATTCTCACCACAGATTCGCAATATGTTAAAAATGGTATTGAGAAATGGATTTCAGGTTGGAAAAAAAATAATTGGCGTAATGCAAGTAAAAAGCCAGTTAAAAATCAAGATCTATGGATACAACTAGATACTTTAGTTGAACAATACACAATTCAATGGCATTGGGTGAAAGGACATTCAGGTCATAGAGAAAATGAAATTGCAGATGATCTAGCTAATCAGGCGATTGATCAATTATTAGCGAGTCAATAATGAAACTAAGACAAATAGCACTGGATACAGAAACTACGGGTATCGATCCGAATAAAGGACATCGTATTATTGAAATTGGTTGTGTTGAGCTTATTGATCGACGCTTAACAGGTAATAATTTTCATGTTTACATTAATCCTGATCGAGAAGTAGATGAAGGGGCATTTAAAGTTCATGGGATTTCAGATGAATTTTTATTGGATAAACCCTTATTTAGAGAAGTATTTGAACCATTTTTTAACTACATAAATGGTGCTCAACTTATTATTCATAACGCAGCATTTGACTTGGGTTTTATTAATGCTGAATTCAAACGTTTAGCAAAAAAATTGAGTGTGGTGGAGAGTTATTGTGGTGTTATTGATACATTACAAATGGCAAGAAAGCTTCATCCTGGACAAAAAAATAATTTAGATGCGTTGTGCAAGCGATATAGTATTGATAATACGCATCGCATTTTACATGGTGCCTTACTGGATGCTGAAATATTAGCACATGTTTATTTAGCAATGACAGGTAGCCAGCATTCTTTATTTCAAGAAACCCATGATACTACCCAAGAGGATGTAGCTATTCAATTAAATCAACAATTTACTGAGCTTGGAAATTTAAAGATTTTGAATGCGAATGAGGATGAATTGAAATTACATCAAAAAAGGATTAATTCTTTAGCTGAAAAAAATAACGGCAATTGTTTATGGAGCAAATACAATGATTAAAAACATAATTGATTTTATTAAACAAGAGGCCTCAGCAGGTATTATTTTGCTTATTGTTGCTGTACTTGCTTTAATTTTAGAAAATACCGGTGTTGCGCCTTATTATAATCATTTATTAGAGGCAAAATTTACAATTACTTTTGATGGGCTTGGATTGTCTAAACCTTTTTTGCTATGGGTTAATGACGGTTTAATGGTCATATTCTTTTTATTAGTTGGATTAGAGATTAAGCGTGAAATTTTTGAGGGCGAATTAAATAGCATGCGCAAAGCCACCTTGCCGATTATGGGCGCTATAGGCGGCATGGTTGTACCTGCGCTTATTTATTTTATTATTAACCGCACACATCCTATTGCTTTGCGGGGGTGGGCTATCCCAAGCGCAACCGATATTGCTTTTGCTTTGGGCATCCTGATGTTATTGCGTAGCAGAGTACCAATATCTTTAAAAATATTTCTTACAGCATTAGCTATTATGGATGATTTAGGCGCGATTATTATTATTGCTTTATTTTATACTTCATCATTATCCTTGCTTTCTTTAGGCCTTGCAGTTTGTTGTTTACTTATTTTATTTTTATTTAATCGATTGGGAATAACAAAATTCACACCCTATGGCCTGGTCGGATTAATTATGTGGATTTGCGTACTAAAATCAGGGGTTCATGCAACGCTTGCTGGTGTTGCTATTGCACTGGCTTATCCTTTGAAAGATAAAAAAAATCCTAATTACTCACCATCTCACGATTTAGAGTCAAGTTTAATGCCATGGGTTTCTTTTTTAGTACTACCGTTATTTGCGTTTGCTAATGCAGGTGTTCCATTTACGAATATGACATTGGCAACGATCTTCCAACCTATCCCACTAGGGATTATTTTAGGTTTATTTATTGGAAAACAGCTTGGAATTATGAGTGCTTGTTGGATCGCCATTAAATTAGGAATTGCTAAAATGCCAACAGGCGCAACTTGGATGAGTTTATATGGCGTATCGATTATTTGTGGTATTGGTTTTACCATGAGTTTATTTATTGGAGGCCTGGCTTTTACTGGACAAGGCCCGCACATGACTGCGTTAGTGAGACTTGGTGTATTGATAGGTTCATTTTTATCCGGTATATTTGGCGCATTAATTATCTTATTATTCTGTAAAAAAAGAGAAAAAACAGCTTAATGTATTAAACACCCTTTAACAGTACCTAAATCGCATCATTCAGCTATTTGGGTATGATTAATGTCTAATGATTTCATTGGGTATTATTGAAATCAGGAAGGGTGTGATGGTCAAACTTAAATGTATTTTTTGTTTGTTTTTATTAAGCTTTATTGTGCAATTTTTTTATTTTTATGTTGCGCATCAAATACCAGAACATTATTTTTTTAAAAAAATTTTAGTCAAGGTTAGTATTGAAAAAGTTGTAAAGCGCTCAGTACAAACAACACGCTTAATTGCAAAAACACAACAAATTTGTGATAACACTGCTTGTAAAAAAATATATAAACGGATTGAGTTAAGTCTATATCGTTGCTATAAAAAGCCTCAAGTTGGTGAGCAATGGCAATTTTATATTAAAATTAAGCCGTGGCATGGCTATGCAAATCCTGGTGGTTTTAATAGTGAATTATGGGCTTTTATTCATGGCATTGCTGCAAAAGGGTATGTTTATACGAATAAATCAATGCGGCGTATTGCAACGATCAACCCGTATAGTCTAGTCGGAATAAAAAATATAATACGCGATAGAATTATTAGCTTTACTTCAAAAGGAAGTGATGCACAAGCAATTATTTTAGCACTGGTTTTAGGTGATAAATCCGAGATGACTTATCAGCTACGTCAATTACTACAAATTACGGGGACATCACATTTATTAGCAATTTCTGGTTTGCATATTGGATTAATAAGTGGAGGTGCATATTTACTCTTATATTGGTTATGGCGTTTGTCAACGTATCTGTGTCGATGGATTCCAGCAAAAAAAGCTGCAGGAATTTTCGCATTAATCATTGCTTTTTTATATGCGTTAATTTCAGGGATGGGCTCACCGGCGATACGAGCATTATTGATGATTGCTATCTTGACGTATGCTTTGTGTAAACATCAAAGAATAAATACAACGATTGTTTTTTACAATGCTTTTTTATTTTCTATCATCATTCAACCGTTTAGCTTATTGAATATTTCTTTTTGGTTATCTTATCTGGCAATATTTTTAATACTGTATGTTATTTCTTATCGATATCAACTGAGCAAAATTATCAGTTATTGGAAAATACAATGGGCTATTACTGTTGGATTGATGCCGATCTTATTTTTTTATTTTCATCAAAGTGCAAGTATAGGTATGATTACGAACTTATTTGCGATACCCATGGTAAGTTTTATTATTTTACCGCTTTCCTTTATCGCAAGTATATTTCATATAGACTTAATAAGTCATTATATTTTTAATCTTGATAGCCAACTGATAAACTTTTTAATTTGGTTATTAGGCTTTTGTAAAGTACATTTGTTCGGAATGATTTATGTTGCAACAGATAATTTAATGATTGTTATCTCTGCTATTATCGGATGTTTATTATTACTTTCTCCATTACAACTAAGGTTAAATGGATTTGCTATTATATTTTTCCTACCGTTAATTTTCTATCAACCTAGGCATATTGATGAAAATGATTTTAGCGTATCAATCATTGATGTTGGACAGGGTTTATCTATTTTGGTACGTACAAAATTTCATAATCTAGTTTATGATCTAGGCTCCATTTACCCGTCCGGAGGAAGTGCGACACAATCAGCTGTTTTACCTTTGTTATTAACGCAAAAAATAAGTAAAATTGATAAACTGATAGTTAGTCATCAAGATAGTGACCATGTAGGTGATATCAATCTTTTTAAGCATTATTACCCGAACACAGAAATATTAACGAGCGCAATAAAAAAGCTTAACTATTTACCTAATATTAAGGCTTGTCGTGCGGGAGAAATATGGGTATGGGATGGTGTGGTTTTCAAAATTCTTGCGCCTGAATCGAGTCCCTATATCGGCGATAATCATGAATCATGTGTCTTGCAAATTAGTAATCAACAGCATCAGATTTTATTAACAGGTGATTTGGCAAGCAAAGATGAAAAGCAGTTATTAAAAGCCTATGCTAAAAAGTTACAAGCAGAAGTTTTAGTTTTATCGCACCATGGCAGCAAATATTCATCAAGTAAATCTTTTCTCTCAGCCATTAATCCCAAATATGCTATTGTTTCTGCAGGTTTTGCGAATAGATTTCACTTCCCCAACCAATCGGTATTGCAGCGTTGTCAATCATTGGGTATAAATGTTTTGCGCACAGATAAATGTGGTATGATTGATTTTTATTTTCCTCGGCATGCAGCATTAAAATTAGCTTGTTATCGGTACAAACGGATAAAAATTTGATATTATTTACAACCAAACTTGGTTAATAGTAATATAAGGCTAATCACACATCTATGGGAAGATTAAGTAGGAAAACCACAAAAGATTTAGGTAAAAAACCTAAAGGCGATAGCGTACAAATTTATAAACGCCTACTATCTTATGGTAAATATTATCTTGGTGCTTTTGCTATTGCGATGCTAGCGAATATTTTATATTCTGCGGTTGATTCACTATTTGCATACTTACTTAAGCCTATATTAAATAAAGGGTTTGTCAGCCCTGATCCGGTATTTTTAAAATATATTCCTATTACCATTATTCTTTTATTTGTATTTCGTGCGGCGATGAATCTTATCGGTAGCTATAGCATGGGTTTGGTTGCGCGTAGCATCGTGATGAAATTTAGACAACAATTATTTGCACATTTTCTCCATATGCCAAGTAGCTTTTTTGATAAAAGTTCATCCGGGCAATTACTAGCAATGTTGGTTTATAATGCTGCGCAAGTATCTTCAGCTTGTACCGATGCGGTAACAACAATTATTCAAAGTGGTGCCTTGGTAATTGGATTAACTGTCGTCATGGCAAGTATTAGTTGGCAATTGACATTGGTCTTTTTTATTAGTATTCCATTCATCGCAATTGTGGTGAAGTTGTGCAGTAAGTATTTGCGTGTTGTGAGTAGAAATGCACAAAACTCCATTGCGGATATTACCCATGTTGCAGAAGAAGCAATAGAGGGATATCGCGTGGTGCGTACTTTTAGTGGTGAAGGCTATGAAATTGATAAATTTAATCAGGTTACAAAAAATAATGTTAACTGGGAACTAAAAGCAGTCATTTTTAAAGCGATTAACACATCAAGCGTCCAATTAATTGGGGTTAGTGTTTTAGCTGTGATGATTTACCTTGCAACCCAGCATCTAATTGGCGGTGAACCATTGTCAGCTGGTGGATTTACTGCAGTCATGGCAGCCATGATGGGTATGTTAAAACCTATGAGAAACCTGACATCTGTTAGTGCTACAATCCAAAAAGGTTTAGCCGGTGCAGAAAGTATTTTTGATGTTTTAGATTTAGCACCTGAAAAAGATACAGGTAACATACAGTTAGAGCGAGTGGCAGGGCAGGTTGAATTTGACAATGTCAGTTTTTCTTATAATAACGCGCATCAAGTGTTGTCAAATATTAGTTTTACAGTTGCGCCAGGAGAAATTGTTGCTTTAGTAGGTCACTCTGGTAGCGGTAAGTCAACATTAGCAAGTTTACTCACGCGCTTTTATGATATTCAGCAAGGCCATATTCGCATTGATGAACATGATATTTTTGATATTCAATTAGCTGATTTAAGAAAGCAATTTGCTTTAGTGACACAGCATGTCACATTGTTTAATGATACAATTGCTAATAATATTGCCTATGGCATGGATATTGAAAAAGTATCTGAAAAACAAATCATATCAGCAGCAGAGTCTGCATATGCTAAAGAATTTATTGATAGGTTGCCAGAGGGTATTCACACAATTGTTGGTGAGAATGGTGTTTTATTATCAGGTGGACAAAGACAGCGATTAGCAATTGCTAGAGCAATATTAAAAGATGCACCTATTTTAATTTTAGATGAAGCAACTTCGGCTTTGGACACTGAATCAGAGCGATATATTCAAGCAGCACTTGAAGTTGTTATGAAAAATAGAACGACAATTGTTATTGCTCATCGATTATCAACAATTGAAAATGCTGATAAAATTATTGTGATGGAGCATGGTAAAATGGTAGAGTCAGGTAAACATATCGAATTGTTGAATGATGAGACTTCTGTTTATCGAAAATTATATATGATGCAATTTCAAGAAAATTAAATTTTTGGATATATAAAATATGAAAATATGGCAAAGTAAAGGAATACTTGCATGGTTACTATTACCGCTCGCTTTTATTTATCGATGCATTATTTGGATTAGACAAAAATTATATTACTTTGGATTCATTTCGCATTATCAAGCACCTGTGCCCGTTATTATTGTTGGTAATATTACCGTAGGTGGAACAGGTAAAACACCGTTAGTCATTGCTTTAGTAAAGGAGTTCCAACGCCATAATATAAAAGTTGGGGTGGTTTCTCGAGGATATAAAAGTAAAGCAGATCACTATCCTTACGTTGTCTGTAATTCATCAACCGCAACCATCGCAGGAGATGAACCTTTGTTAATTTACCGTGTGACACAGGTACCAATTGTGATTGACGCTGATAGACCTCGAGCAATACAAAAATTACTAGCAACATTTTCTTGCGATGTTATTATTAGTGATGACGGTCTGCAACATTATGCACTGGAAAGAGAGATCGAAATTGCGGTTATAGATGGTGATAAACGATTAGGAAATGGTTGGTTGTTGCCTGCAGGTCCATTGAGAGAACCACAGAGGCGTATGAACTCAGTTGATTTTATTGTTGCTAATGGCAGCGCTAAAGTCAATGAAATAGGCATGCAATTGCAACCAACAACGTTTTATGCTTTACATGACATGACATGTCTACAAAGTTTGAATGCCTTTATTGGAGTAAGCGTTAATGCAGTTGCTGGTATAGGAAATCCTGATAGATTTTTTACGATGTTAGAATCATTAGGTATTAACGTTATACTTAAAAAAGCATTGGCAGATCATCATACATATTCGGGCCATGAATTTGAATTTGAAAATGATTTTCCAATTTTAATCACTGAAAAAGATGCAGTTAAATGTGACTCTATTAAAAAAGATAATATTTGGGTTGTACCCGTTGAAGCAAAATTGCCAGCTAATTTCTACAAAGCAGTGTTGCAATTAATAGATGAGGGTGCAAAGGAGCAATATGAGTAAATTTAAATTATTTACTTTTATAATTTTATGCTTATTTGCATTGAATTGTTTCTCAGCTGTACCAGTAACAGTAATAAACACCTATTCAGTTCAAGATTACAACAAAGTACTTACAAATGATATTATTGGTTTAGATCAACAAAAAAACCCATTAAAAAAAGAGTTACAAGCTTCTGCTTTATTTTTAGGAAAGCCATATGTATTATTTCCAAACGGGGAGGGCGCAACAGCTATCTATGATAAAAGTCCATTATATCAAACGGCAGCATTTGATTGTTTAACTTACGTTAGTACTGTGATGGCTTTGACATTATCGCATGACTTACCACAATTTATTTTATTGATGAAAAAAATAAATTATAAAAACGGTGATGTTAGTTTTATTACGCGTAATCATTTTACTAGCACAGACTTCAATATTAATAATGAAAAATTGGGAATTTTAAAAGATATTACGCCATTAATTAAGACGCGTGATGAAAAATCAGTGGCGATCAATATCAAAACGGTCATTAATAAATCTCAATGGCTGAAAACAATAAGTGCAGAACGAATTAAAGTATTTAAATATCCAGGTAATCAATCTGCTAAAAAACTATTAACACAATTACAATCCTTGGCACCTCAGATGAAAATAGCGTCAGCTAATGTTGCTGTAATTCCACTTAGAGGAGTACTTTATAACTTTGGAGGTGAGGCTAATTTATATTTATTTAATCAAATTCCTGCCGGCGCTATTGTTGAGATTGTTGAATTAAATCCTAATAAAAACGCAACATTTAATGCACTTGCAATAACACATTTAGGTATTGCCGTACCTTCTAGTCATGGCATGTTATTTCGTGAGGCATCTTCTATTCATCATAAAGTTACTGATGTTCCACTCATCGGTTATTTACGTGGATATCTCGCTAATCGAATACAATATGCAATACATATTGAAGTTATCAACAGAAACGTGGGATAAGCGTGTGGATAAGCTTTGGATGTCTTAATATTGATTCTAGGATTTGTAGTGTGATGAGATCCATGCAGTTTTTTGGTTGTTCTCTTGAAATTAATCTACAATTAGATAAGAGAAATAATTTGTAAGATTATATGTAATGGAAGGTCATACTGAAAAAGTTAAAATAGAAAGCATTAAATTACTTTACACTTATGCACTTAGAGCGATACCTTTTAATTTTTTTATTGCCTTTGTGGCTGTTTTATATTTATTCAACCAAGCTTCCTTATTAATTTTGATTTTTTTCTTGCTTAGTATTTTTGCACTGACTGCATTGCGCTACATACATGTTAGATTAAACGCTAAAGTTTCAGATTGGGAAGAAAATAGTTACAAATATTACTTGTTATTTATCATAGGATGTTTTTCACAAGGCTTATTATGGTCCGCTTGGTACTTATATTTTGTTTCTCATCTATCAATTGAATCTCAATACTTTATGTTGTTATTACTTAGCGGATTAGCAGCTGGGTCTATGGCTACCATGTCAAGTATGAGCGGGGCATATTTTAGTTATGCTTTGCCAATGTTAGTACTACCTGCATGTTGGTATTTTTATAATTACAGTGAACAAAACTTATCAATTGCAGGCATTATAATTTTATATATTGTTGGTATATCGATTAGTTATTTTAGAACTCAAGCTTTCATTCATAGTGCAATTAAACTGAACTTTGAAAATCAAGAACTTATTGATAAATTAACTGCTTCAAACCAAGA
Organism: Legionellales bacterium; assembly: GCA_002707205.1. Taxonomy (GTDB): domain Bacteria; phylum Pseudomonadota; class Gammaproteobacteria; order UBA1113; family UBA1113. Next base: position 16,639 of record PAMH01000012.1, on the reverse strand, counting down.
ACTTGAGCAATCGAATAAAATTATTCAAGCTGTATCACTAATCGATGATTTGACACAAATTGCTAATCGCAGACATTTTCACTTTACACTTGAAAAAGAATGGAGTCGAAATCAACGTACAAAATCACCAATTTCAATATTGATGATGGATATTGATTGTTTTAAAAATTATAATGATGCATTAGGACATCAAGCGGGCGATGCTTGTCTGAGAATGGTTGCTTCTATCCTTCAATCTCAAATAAAACGTTCTGGTGATTTTCTTGCAAGGTACGGTGGTGAGGAATTTATTTGTATATTGCCTAATACTGATGCCGTAGGTGCTCGCACAGTTGCCCAATATATTCAACAAGCATTAAGACGTGAACAATTACCACATCCAGATTCATCTGTTGAAAAAAATGTGACGGTAAGTATTGGTGTTGCAACAGTAACACCAAACGATGATTCTGATATTGACACACTGATTAAAAAAGCTGATAAATATTTATATAAAGCAAAGTCAATGGGACGTAATAAAATTGCTTATGGGTAAAGGTATAGTCACAAAATCATCGCAGTAAAATAAATGACAATTGACTGGTTAAATTTACTTGAGTTGTCAAGTTTATTGTTCGATAAACTTGCAAATAGACTACTAACATGTTACTGTTCAATTTTAAGGCAGATATAATTACTTTGGATAAAATTTATGTTTAACGGTAACGAAGAAAGTAACAATAACAATAACGAAGAAAGTAATATAAAACCTATAGCAGCTACTTCTTCTAACTATAGTAATTCAAATGGTGATGAATTGCAAAGTTGGTTCGATGCTCTGTATCCAAAATTAGGCTCTAATAAATTATTCAACTCTAAATTATTCAACTCTAATTTATTTTTTCTACCTGCGCATCTATCAAAAGAAGGGACACGACTTGATGAAGGGGTTGGAAAAGAGTTCCGGAATACTATATCTTGAATAAAAATTTAAAAAATAAGAATAACCGACAAAGCATTCATCTACTCACTTACTTTCAGATAGTTATTACAGTGCGTAATAAACTTGCTTGTGGATTATTATCATTTTAATGTGCAAAATTAAATCAACAATAATTTAGGAGTCGCTTATGAGTCTTTTTTACACGATCTATTCTAAGGTATTTAATAAAACTCAAGCTGAAAAACAGGCGTATCTTCAATGTTCAAATAAGGAAAATAATATTAGACAGGATATCATCCTGCAACTGGGGGGAGAAATTACAAAGCCTAATGCTCGTGAGAATGCAGTGTCTGACTTAGAGAAATTGAGAGATGTATTGCCCCTTTTTTCTAACTACACAGATAGTGTTAAAAATATATTGAACAAAATAAATTTGCTTGATTCAGATAAAAAATACAAAGAATATTTATTGAAGGAATTACTGCCCGAATTACCACGCGAATTATGGCGCGCATTACCACCCGAATTACTGGACGAAGATAATTTGAACCTTGATTATTTTGCAACCCATGATGAGCAATATGAGCAAGAAATGAGTCAGAATACTCAGTCCCTATCCCCATGCAGGCGGCCGTAGGTAACAGTTTCTCTTGGTAATAATAGTTTTACATTTTACACTTTAACGAGATATCGACTCACTTATCATTGATTGTTAAAAGTATATTGACGCTTCTGTTTATGACTAACTTCTTTAATTTTTGGTTTATTATCTTTTTTATATGCAAAAAAACCACGCTTTAATGAGTTAACGATCTTCTTTGGTTGATTATTTATAGGCATATTATTATCAATTTTATCTTTTTCCGCCAAAAATTTCTTAGCATCTTCTGTACGTTTCCATTCATATTTATATTCTTTACACTGAGTATTTTCTTTGAAATACGAAAATGCATTATTTAATTGTTTCATTATTGATTCAGCATATTCGTTGTTTTTGTTTTTATCTGGGTGATATTTTTTAGCTAATTTTTTATATGCCTTTTCTATAGCTTTCTCTTTGCATGGTAAATTTATTTCTAGTATATTTGCATGTTCTTCATAAATTTCAGGCCTATCGTTATTGTTGCTATGCTTGCGTCTATCGTTATGATTGCTTGTACCGTTGTGATTATTTCGAGTATTTCTTGTGTGGTTTTTATAATTATGTCTCTTGTGGTTTTCTTTATTTTTTTCTCTATAAAATTGCTCATTTTTACATATTTCCTTGAGTAGAAGATCAAAATCATCTTTGTTATTAGCCTTAAATTTTTCCATAAAGCTTGAATAATTAGGCTGTTTGCCTTGAACTTCATCAATGTATTCCTTAAAGCTTGATTCTTTATAAGGCAAATCTACAGTCACTTCTCTTAATTGATTGATCATCTTGCTAAAATTACTTCTTTTGAATGTATCATCTAACTTTTTATTTAATGTCTTCTTTAAGTTATCAAAAGTAACTTTTTTTTCTAAAATTTCTATTTTGATTTCAGCTTCTAAATATAAATATTCTTGCTTATTCAGGCTATCGTGGTTAAATAATTTATTTTCGTAATTATCAAATCTTTCCATGACTTCCTTTTCAGCCTCTACACTCATGTTAAAAAGCTTACGAAAATTTTTACTTTTAACGTTGTATCCATTTACTTTTTTTATATCTTCCAAAATAGAACCAAAACTAATAACTGTCATAGTAAGTTTGCCAAAAAAACCAGACTCATTATATTTTTTTACGCGCCGAACTAAATCTGAGCTTAGTTTAGCTGGACGTGTTCTTTTAATATCTTCTTTTTCTTCTTTAAAAAAATCGCTGATAAATTTACGCATATTTTACCTCTAAAGTAAGGTTATGTAAGTTACACTTAAATTCTAATTAACTAAACTTAAAAAATCATTAATAATTTCTAGTTTATTTTTTACTTAGAATTAATGAGTTTTTTTCTAGCTTCATCTGATTACCAGTACCACCCTTTAAACTCAGGCGGTTCGAGGCTAGCATCAACAATTTGCCCAAAGCTTTTTATATTATTTGTGACTTTTCAAATGACACATCTGGACTAAATGATCTTAGATGCAAGGTATTTCCCTCTTTGAATAATTACTTGAATGCAAGCCTGTTTCATATTGCATAATTCTTAGTGTATCATGCTTTAAAATAATTGCATCACTAGGGCATGTTCCTAAACCTAAAATATTAATTTTTAACCAAAACAATATGCTCGCCATTAAGATTGCCCCCATAAACATTACGACTAATTTATTATGATGAGTGGCAATTTCTCTAAACTATTTAATACGATTAAAACAACATTCAATAAAATTTCTCTTTTTATAAATATGTTTGTCGTGAGATATTTGCACTGGTCTGTTTTTCTTAATCGTAGCAGTAAAATAAAGTAATAATTGATTGGTTAAATTTACCTGAGTTGTTATTTTCTCTAAGCCAAGAACTTATATAAGTCAAAAATATAAAAGTTCATTAAAAAACAATAAGATAGATTATAGATGGCGATATAAATAAATCTTGATATTTGAGCTGCTATGCGTAATAATGTCGATTCTTGCTTTAGCGCTCGTAGCCCAGCTGGATAGAGTAACTGGCTTCGAACCATGCATCACAATTATAACTTATTGATTTTTAAAGAAATTAAAACTCTTACTTTGGTCAAACTTACTACAAATAACTCTATTTTTTATCATAGAAGTCGCAAAATCTTCCCATAAATTACATCCTTGAAAGCTGATTTTTTAATCAATCATGTTTTCTTTTTTTGCAGCCTGCGAAGCGTGATGATGGGTTGCTGAATTGAGGTTTCGCATACGGTGTTAGCCGCATCTATAAGTTTTTGTATGCTTGCACCAGAATAGTGGGTTGTTATATTGCTTGCTCTGTGACCAAGTAACTCTTGTCTATCTTCGTGGCTTACCCCATTGGCGCGCAATCTTTCACCAAACGTGTGCTTTAAGTCGTGTATTCTAACTTCCTCTAGGGAGGCTTTTTTTCGCGCATTTTTCCATGCTGTATTATTCATTTTTGTTAGTTTTTTATCTTTGTATGTAAATACATATTCTGGGTGTATGTTTCGTCTTTTATTGATTACCTTTTCGGCAATCTTATTTAATACAACAAGTCTATCATCTGAATTTTTAACCTGCTCACCAGGGATAATGAAAACAGAGGTGCTTAACTCAGGTATTTCAAATTCCCAATCCCAGCGCAAGTTGCAAACTTCTTGGTCTCTTGTTCCTGTATTGACTTTAAATAAACACATATCATGCAAATGCTGTGGTAGCAAGTTGAATAATTTTTTTTGATTTTCTAATGTTAATGGCTGGGGTAGTTTGGTGTCTTTTTTATCTAACATTGTTATTTTGCTAGGATTAGCAATCCACGGCGTGTTATCTTCATTTTTCCATTCAGTCGCTGAAAGATTTAATATTCTTCTTACGATGCTTAGTGCATTATTTATTGTTTTGTTTTTTACACCGTCGGTTTTTCTTTTTTCGATAAATTCTTTTAATGTTTGGTTGTTGATTTTTTCAAGCTCAATATGCCCAATAATCGCGTTTAATTTTTTTAAGTGATTTAAATCATCTTTAAGACTGGCTTTACCTTTGTTTGCTTCGATATATTGTACCGCGCCCTCGGCAAATATTTTTTTAGGTCTCTCGCCGAATATAATATAGTTTCTTACCTCTTGTGCTCTCTTTGATAAATATAATTCAGCCTTATCTAGCGAGCCTGTTCGAGTGCTTTCGCGAATAATGACTCCGCATACTGTTTTTTTGATGTGCCAATACTTGCCGCGCTTGAACAATCCTGGCGTTCTTTTCGCTCCCATTTTTGACGTTCCTCGTATTTCTTAACTGGCTTAATGCTCTTCTTTTTTTGTTCTTCTATGTAGTGTTCTAGTTCTATTATTTCAAAGTAGGGGCGCTTTCCTATTTTTACTTCTGCTAAATAAGGCCTAATGTTTCTTCTAAATAAATTTGCACCAACGCCCAGATATTTAGCGGCATCAGTAGTGTTTAACATTCTTGGATTGATTTTTTTATCGTCCATTGAAACCCTCATATCTTGAATATATTTTGCTTTTGATGACTTCGATTGATTCTTTCTGATGTTCATAATCTTTAAAAAAAATTTCATCTCTTAATATTCGAATATGGCTTGGCGCTTGAATTCCAATCTTCAAAGATGTTCCATTTATTGTTCTTGTTGATAGCACTTTGAATATTAACGAGTCCTCAAGTTTCTTTTCATTAACAGCAATTATTGCTTCGCCTGGATAGCGACTTACTACTAGCATACGATTACGTCCTATGTTATTATTACACAAGTGACGTTTCTATATCCTAAGTAAACACACTTTTTAAAGCGGCTCTTGTAGTCGCTTTTTTTATGCTTCTTTTTTTATCTTTTCATTCACAATAGAGGCCTTAACTGCGCGCATTGTATATTCAGCTAAAATCAAAGGGGCTAACATATCAGATATTTTTTGACCCTTTTGTCCTTTTTCTATTATTATATTTGCTTTATGTAATGCTTTTTTAAAATGCTCGCTGCTAATTTGTGATGCATAATCAGTTAAAACTTCATGTAAATAACTTTCAGTAACTGATAATGATTCAATAAGCTTTTCTTTTGTTACTTTGTCGGTTTCTTTCATTAATATAATCCTATATTGGTGCCTCAATTTTCGGGAGCCAACCACGATGGCTTGAGGCCTGCCGAACTCGATTAAAAAGGAATATCGTCATCAAACGAATCAACCTCACTTTCTAAGCTATTAATCGCACCGTGCTCTATGAAATCAGCTCTTAAATTTAAGGTTTTTTTACCGTCGTATTCGCCTTCTTCATATTTGATTTTGCAATATCCAGTATGGCCTTGGTAACGCTCCCACTGAAAAGGGGGATTTTTATAATCTTCATATTTGTCAATTGACTTTAAAAACCTTCCAAGTTTCCAGTTATTGCTATCAACAACATACTCTCTGTAAAGCGTGCTTGCACCAGTTCTGTCACTAATGCGAAAGCTCATGACCAGCATCTCTTTGCCAGATTTTGATGGTTTTTCTTCAGCACCGATAAATTTAAATTTTGCTAAACCTTCTTCAAGTTTCATAAATCCAGATTCAACAGTTTCATCACTTGCTGGGTTGTAATTAAAGGCCATATTTTTCTCCTTCTCTAAAATGGTTTATCCGAGATTTGTTCATAGTTAATTAAATTATCAAATGTGATAGCGTGAATAATACTGGTATTGAACCTGAAAGTTTTGGGCAGGCAATCACTTTTTATTGATATTACTTCAACAAAATCACCAAGATGATTAATTAAAGCTTCTTCAAAAAACCAAGTATGTTTTGGCGTATCAGGTTTTAGCATTATCTCTAAGTTTGAAACTTTCATGCGTAGTCTCCTTATGCAATTTCTGGCTTTTTCATTTTTTCATTTAGGTGTTCAATACACTTTTGTATTGCTTCCTTTGGCATTTCGGCTAATTCAGTTGCTTGCGCCTTATCTAGCCATTTACTAACGACTTCATCGCTAATCTTGAAAATATCAACCAGGTGAATAAGTTCGCTAACTTGCTCTTTGCTTGCTAGTTCTTGCGGTGCTACTGCTTTATTAATAATGTCTTTTCCGTATTTGCTTGCCATCACATCAAAGCTGAAAGGAAATTCTTCAAGCTCTGCGAACGTTTTGATTCGTGATTTTTTAACAACGCCGACTCTATCTAGTCCACGCTTATCAATCTCAATGACAAGGTCGAATAGGTAATCTAGCTTTTTGTAGCAATCAAATGTTTGCCCAAGCACTGACAAGTTTGTACCGTATTCATTTTTTGCATGGCTGGTGATAATTACGTTCATATCTAATCGAAGCAATAGATTTAATAATCTTTTCATTTGCTTATTTGCTTCGCCGTAATGTCTGCCAAACTCTGTACCGACTTTATTTGCTGATTTATCTAACAATGAATCATAAATTGTTGTAAGTGGGTCTATGACTAATGTTTTAAATTCATGTTTTTCTGTTAATAAAGCTTTTACTTCTGTGACTAATTCATCAAAGTCTGTGGTTTGAAATATTGCACCGTTTTGTTTTTCTAATATTTCAGCATATTGTGTATTCTCAGCACCTCTTTCTGTATCTATTAGATAAGGGGAGGGGAATTGTATTGCGCAAGTTGTTTTACCTACGCCGGCTTTACCGTAAAATAAAGCTTTAAGTCTTTTCTCTACTGCGCTTGGTTTTTTACCTTTTAACATTTTATTGGCTCCTAGTTTTGTTAACGTTTTAAATTGATATGCCGATGGAGATACCTAAAAACAGCCCTAGCACTAAAGCAACCGCGACCATGTAATACATGAATTGCCTTTCTTGCTTCAACTTATCTCTTGAGCGCATAGCTTGTCTTCTAAGCACATCATCCCATTGCATGGGTTGTTTTATCATTTCAATTTCTCCTTTTTAGATTGAATAGCGTGATATTGAATTGGGTGGCGATGCTCTCCGCACTGTTGTAATATAAGTTTTCCAAACCTAGCATCATTCGATGCTTTACATTTAAACAACACACATAAGGAGAGCTTCACCATGAAGACTGAAGAATATAAATAAATACTTGTAAGTTCGGTTAAGATAATTAAATCTTTTTTATTTCTAAAAGATTGGATAAACGGCACAGCTGCCGCATTAATATTATCTTTTTCGGTCTTTTTACATAAAATAGGAGATGTAATGACAGCAATAATATTCATAATACTATCCCTGCTTGTTTTGTTTTTTTCTCAAGCTTTCTACAAATCAAATATGGATTTAAAAAAGCTAAACAAAGACTTAAGTGATAATAAAAAATCGTGGAAAAATGTTCCTGATAGTTACGATGTTTCCGCATATAATTACTCTTGGAAAGATGGAAAGCCGCTATGCCATCGCTGCTGTAATCCATTAACTTGGTATCATGACGGCGCAACAGAGACATTGACAAGCGCATATGACTCATTAAAGAAAAAAGTGAAAAAACGTGACAGACTAAGGTGCGATAGTTGCTATCCCTATTATCAAGGCATGATGATTCATAATGATGATGGTGAGCTTCTTGACTCTGAATCTGTAAAACTTGACCCATTGTTAAATCCTAATAAATCCTAAAAAAACGCGCTGCTGCCTTTGCTAGCAACGCTCACTTAACGCCGATGCATGCATTATCATGGTAACGGAAGGTATGCAGCGAACACCGGCGACCCTCACTAAGCTGCTGCTTTTGAGCAGTCTTCTAGTAAAACGTCAATCTTGTTATATGCATATGTATGAAAAGCTTCTGTAATCTCGTCATCAATAGATGAAAAAAGCGTTTCAGAAGTAGTTTTATCCAATTCTTGTAACGCTTTATCATCACTGCTGGGCAAGTTAAACTTAGTAAAATAGTGATCGACAAAAATATCGCCAATGATGTCAATGATTTGCTGTTTAACAGTAGGTAGATTAACTAACTCATGTGCTAATCGGGCTTTAATTGTATCCCTTGCATAAGATTGCGGCATTGATGCGTCAAAAGCATCTTGTATCACATGTGCGCTTAGTGTATCTTGATGGCTAGTAGTCATTTCGTTGGCTCCATTGTTTTTAACAGTCAAGCTGTTATTTACAGTCAAGTGTAAAATACAACTTAACTGTTGTCAACGCCATTCGCCAAATAATTTCAATTATTTTTATTTTTCTATAATTTTCATGATGTTATTTCTTAATTTTTTAATGAATATTTATGGTGTATAATTGGTATATGAGGCACTTTGTGCTTTAACCGTCATGTCATTTGTTGATGCGGGGTATTAATGGGAGCCAATGCAATGAGTAAAAAATTCAAACAAGAAAAAATATCTGAACTTGAATTGAAGATATCTAGATTTGTTGAGTTAGGTGTAAATACTAAAACTCAAACTAAGAAAACAGCTAATATGTTTCTTCCTAGACCCAAAACCACGCTTTCTTACAATTCTGGTAGTTGTGCTGATTTTGATTTGTTCAAATCCTAAAAAGAAAAGGTCTTATTATGTCAAATTGGAAAGCTATCCAAGAGGAAATTATTGAGAGTGGAAATGTGTTTGACGTTGTTAGGCGGCGCCACTTAGCAAAGCTTCATAAGTATACGGAAAGAAACGTTATTGCTTATTATTCTGGGTGGTTGAGTAATGAGCCATCTGTTGATGCCAGTATTATTGATGATGATAAAAATGGCTTTATGATGTGTATTCATGGGCTTAATAAAAAGCAGGGTCTTGATTTAATGTTGCATACACCTGGCGGGGATATAGCAGCAACTGAATCTCTGGTTAATTACTTAAGGGTAGTTTTTGATGATGATATTAGGGTTATAGTTCCTCATGTAAGTATGTCTGCTGGAACAATGATTGCATGCTCAGCAAAGCAAATTATAATGGGGAAGCAGTCAAATCTTGGGCCTATTGATCCGCAAATACGTGGTGCCGCGGTTAATGCTATTATTGAAGATGTGAAAAAGGCCTGCGATGAAATTAGTGAAGATCAAAAGTATTATATTAAATGGCAGCCAATCTTATCTCAATTATCTCCTGGATTTATCACCCAGTGTGAAGAAGCCATAAATTGGGCAAAAGAGTTTGTGGAAACTCAGCTAAAGGAAGTGATGTTCTCTGACGACCCAGACAAGGAAGCAAAAGCCAATAAGATTGTTGAATACCTTTCCAGCTTTAACGATCATAAGACTCATAGTAAACACATACATATGGAAAAATGCAAAGAAATAGGGCTTAATGTCCTAGAGCTTGAGTCTGATCAAAGTTTGCAAGATTTAGTTTTATCTGTGCATCACTGCTTTAATCATACCTTATCTAACACAAATGCAATTAAAATAATTGAAAATCACACTGGAAATAGTTGTTACATAAAAAGAATATAAACAAGCGCTTTAATTCTGTATTAACCCCAGAGCGATAATAGCCCACATGGTCAAGATAAAGAAGAAATAAAGAGTAATAGCAATGAGTAATGATAACGGTATGCACAAAATATATGAGAAAATAAATCAAAGAAATATTGAATCTTCTAAACTTTATGATAAAAATTCTCGTGATGATATTCCAAGCACTCCATTTGAAAAGCTTATAAAAAAAATAAAAATTGATTATGAAAGACAAAAAAAATAGCATTGAACGCCTTCAGAGAAGCCAGTTATGAAAAGCTATGGAAAACATGAGCTATTGAAAAAGATATTACGAGACCCGCAAGCATCTAAAGATTTAGATAAAATTGCATTTGGTATGTCCCGAAGCAGTATTGAGATTGAAAAACCTAAAATTAGATTTAGTGACGGGAAACAGTATTCAATTAAAATCATTGATAAATATTAATGGGTAATTTATTAATACAGATGATTTTATTGCTGTTGTCCGGTTTTATTTTTCTATAATTTTCATGACATTAGAACGGTATTTTTATTTGCTGATTACGTTGTTGGAATGTTTTTAGTAGGGGGCATTTTTAATTTTGGTTGATGCAAAATATAAGTTGGCGAAAAAAAATAAATATATTATATAATGTGGCCACATTGGTAAAATTACGTTTTTTGAATGTATGATGGTCTTTTATAATAACTATTAAAATTACAGGAGATATATAGTGTTAATTGATATAAGTGGTTTAGATAAAGCTCAAGTATTAATCGCTTTATTTAACAATGCTAAACATAGTACGCATTGTTGGGATACTATTGGTAGTATGTTTTGCTCTGAGGACTCTATGCGCCGTAATTCAGCGGTGAAAGACTTTTATGATGAAAAAATAAATGCCGTCCTCCAAACCGTGAATTTAACTTATGAAGAAGCAAGTACGCTAATTAAGAAGACTAGTGTTATTAAAGATAAAGTTTATATTAAACATGTAAAGTTACCGATTGATTTTAGAGAAGATATTATTGATTGTACCGAATATAACAAAATGCATCATGACGTAGATAACGCTTGGGAAGTCTTAAAAAAACTTGGAGCAAAACAGTCCTGGGAAAGCAAATATATCAGTTCTGGTGAGTCTGCTGCTTTTAGTTCGACTTATTCTTCTTCACGTAATACATCCAGTTACTACAATGCTGGAACTAATACATTTGGTTACTATAAAACTAGTGGTAATGATATTTCTCAGCATAAGTGTTTCAAAGCATCAGAAGAACCTGGAATATTATATACAGGAACTACTATTTCCATGATTAGCGATGAACTTATTGAAAGATTTGGATTTGATAAACGTCAATGCGTTCGAACTAAAGATGGAATTTACAATTATATAACTATTTATGAATCTATTGAGTTAGCTGATGAAAATAGAAATACACAAATGGAAACAAAAACTTTATCACCACGATAATAAGTCAGTTTCAGGGTAACTAATACACAGCAAACAAATGCCTTATAATGTCAGAGATGATTTTTATAAGGCATTTTTTTTAAACTTGGTTATTTATCAAGAAGTTGCATGTCAATAAAAAAGACTAGATGGTTAAATCTTCTATAAAATTTGTGCCATTGTGTATTTAAACTGTCTGTTGTGCTCATTTGTGATGAAAATCGTAGCAATAGTTTGTTTTTGATGTGGTATACTTGTAATTAGTTTTAAAAATTTTTATTCAGGGATTTAATATGTCTAACGCTGAAAATGGCTTTGCTGTTAACCATCTTAAAGATGCATTTATTGAGATTAGGTTTGATGCAAAAGTTCCAAAAGATGCCATTTTCGGATTGATCTATAATGAGCTGAAAGAAAGTTACCCTGAACACAATAAATTACAGAACAGTAATTTTCCCGAACAAATGCTTGAAATGGATCCAGTATTAAAATTTCAACCTTTATATTGTATGTATAATGATAATTACCAAATACTTATTGGGAGAAATTCATTAATAGTAAAATGCGCCATGCCATATAGTGGTTGGATAAAGTTTAAAGATGAAATTAAATTTATTTTAGATAAGATATTTGAAATAGAAATTATAAACCGGATAAACAGATTTGGGCTAAGATATGTAAATTTTTTTAAAGATAAAAATGTATTTGAAGAGTCGACTTTAACTATAGGGTTGAATGGAACAGATATTTTAAAAAATAAAGAAAATTATTTAAAAACAGTTATGCCAAATAATAAATTTAAGTGTATTTTGCAATTTTCAAGTGATTCAACTTTTCAAAGAAAATTTAAAGGTTCAAGTTTGGATTTAGATACCATATGTGAAGATAAAAAATTTCTTGATATTGACTCTATAATGGAAACTATCGATGAAGCGCATGATTTTTTAAAGGGAAATTTCAAAAAATCTTTAACAGAAGAATACTTAAAGGAAATTGGGTGTGGAGGTATTTTATGAATAGTCTTATAAGTGTAAAACCAAATTATATTGATAGTTCTTTCTCATATTATAGCGCACCTTCTGCAAATGATGATTCTTATGAGTCTAAAAAGTTACTTAAAAAGCATGTAGAAATTACATCAAATGATGATTCTTGTGAGTCTAAAAACTTACCTAAAAAGCATTTAGAAATTACATCATTTCAAGATTTTCGGAAGGAGCTTAATAACAGGAAAGAGTTGATATGCTTGGAAGATGAGATTGAAGAGGCATTGCAATGTCCTCAAGCAATTAATCAAGATATTGAGATAGATGATTCATCTGCGGAATTTTGCCGTCGTTTTTTGAGTATTAATAAAAATATTTTATCTTCATTTAATACAGTTCCCTATATTGACTATCATCCTGATGGTTGTGTTGCTTTAGTATGGACAGACATGGCTTATGGTAGCTTGTCTGTATTTTTTTCTTCGGATGAAAAAATTTTGTATGGCGGATTTATTAGTTCCACAGACGAAACTATATGTGGTAAATTGAATATTGATCGTATTGAAGAATTATTAGCAATAATAGACGATTTTGCTAGCTAATGAAAAATGAAATAGCTTTGCCTGAAAGTATTTCGCCTGATGAGCTTTTAGCGAGAAGTATCTTTTGTGGATTTGAACGTAAAAGTTTAAAAACCAAAATTGACATAGACAACAATATTGCTAGACCCAGTTTATTTATCGATAATAGAAATCCTTGGGAACTATCAGTAAATCGGATATCTTATTATGAAGGTGATAAGCACACTCTGGGTATAGAGCATTATAAAAAACATCCAACGCATTATGGCTATAGCGGTTATGCTGAAATAGCTGCAAGGGATGTATTTGAAATCGGTTGTAGTATAGAAAAAGATGATGTAAAGGGAACAAATCCTTTTCATGCAAATATCAAATATCCAGCAGAAAACCCAAAAGAAAAGTGCATGGCATGCGCTGTTAAGCTTGCTTTTAAGTCAACTCTAATTTTACATAACAATGTAAAAATTACTTAGCCCTTTCTTACACTAAAATATTTAACGAATTGATTTAAAATGATATTCTAATTTTAAATTGGAGTTGCCCCCTAAAACCTATCCGGTTTATGCAGCTTTGCTGCGATTAAGAATATACTCCCTTGACGACATCATATTCAAACCCTAATGAGGGGCTACTACAGTATTGATTTTTATAGCTGCCAGCTTTGAATTCTTTAATTTTCATGGAAATACCCTTTACTTCTAATTTTAATTATAACGCTTATCGTCATAAATGGGAAATATTGACGATAAGATTTTTATTATGTTCAGAATATAAATAATATCTGTATATAAATTTTTAAAACTAAATGCTATTTCACACCATACAAAAACGGATTGAGCTTTGTATTCACTTAACCACCCTAAAAATCTTACCTTTATCCAAGATATCATAAGTATTTCTCACTTTTTCTTCGCGCTTAAGCCAGTGGGTAATTGCGTAGATTAGTGGCACGGTAAGTGTTGTAAAAAATAATTTGATAGCGGATAGTCAAGGTTTACTTTTCGCGACTTATTAATTTTCTGACTATTTACTTTGTAAGGCGGTCAGTGTCAGACCGCCGATGTGAGGTTTGTTATTAAGTATTTATTTAAAATACATGAAAATGACATTTTTTGCTTATTAACTTCTAAGCTTTGGTCTACTGTTAACTTCAGGAGCAGTATTTTCAGCCTCAGGCGCATTTTCGAGCTGGTGGAAAAATCCAGTTTTTAGCGCACTGACTTTAGCTGTTTGTGAATTTTCTTCAGTTTTTACGCTTTTTCCTGCCAAGAAATTATGAGATTCTAGAGTTTTGCGATGTGTATATGTAAGTTCATTATTTTTAATTATATCTATTCCCGCCGGATTTTTTGTAAAGAACTCATAAGCTGCCTGGACATGCTTAAATAGGGACTCTGCAGCTTTTTTATTATTACTTGCATTTTTATCGGGGTGATAAGCTAGGCTTTTAGCCCGATATGATTTTTTAATAGAAACATTTTCCTTGCTTGAAGCTGGTAAATTTATTTCCAACACATCTGCGTGCCACTTATAAATATCATCTTTAGAATAGTGGTCTTGCATGCTATAAGGAGCCTTTGTGTATAATTCGTCAAATTCTTTTTGATTTTCAGCTTTAAGTCTCGTCATAAATTTTGAATAATTAGGTTGTTTACTTTGAGTTTTGCTAATGTATTCATTAAATTTATTTTCAGGATATTTTAAGTCCTTTAAGGCGTCTTTTAACAGATTAGTGTGGTAGTTTATTGTCGAGTAAATACGTTTATCTTGCACAATCAAATGCGCTGCTTTAACGTTAGTGCCTAATTTTTTATCTAAAGTATCATTTAGATTATCAAATGTAATTTTTTTTGTTAAGATATCTTTTTTGATTTCAACTTCTAAATTACTATATCTTTCTTTGTTTGCTTCATCAACCATACATAAGCTAGTCTCATAAGTATCTAGCTTTTCTATTAAGTTGTTTTTAGATTTATTAATTTTATTAACTGAATTATCAATGACTTTATTTTCTTTTCTATATTTACCTACTTTATCTACATCTTTCCAAATAGAACCAAAGCTAGTCAATACAGTAAAGAATTTGCTAAAGGCACCAGATTTATTGTATTTGTCCACGCGTTGTATTAGAGTCGAATCTAGTTTAGCAGGTCGTTTCGCATTAAGCTTTTCTATTTTTTTATCAAAGTGATTTTTAATAAAGTCACGCATGTTTCACCTTTTTAGTAAGTTTACGTATGTTATAGTTAAATTCTAATCTATTAAACTTAAAGGATTATTAACAATATTACATTTTAAATTGACTTAAAATTAAGCTAATTAGAGTACCGCTAATGATGTACGCTGCTTTGTGATTTCCTTGCATTTGACTTTAATAATCCGGTCAATATTGCTTGATGGATTTCATTGCCTTGGCTTTAAATCAAAAACAATAAGTTTGGATTTTTAAGTAGTTCGATAATTGTTGAGATTATTGCTATGTTTTGTATTATATTAAACTCATTGTTTAAGAAGCAATAATTATAAAAAATACAAGGTAAAACGTAATGAGCAATAATCTAATATTCAAAAAAATACTATTTAACCACCTTTAGCAGTTTTTCTTTATCGAAGACATCATAATTGCTGCCTGTTTGTTCTTCGCGTTTAAGCCAATGGGTAATCATGTAAATAGCCGGAACCGTAAGTGTTGTAAAAAATAATTTTATAAAGTAAGAAATTAAAACATAAGGCAATATAGCACTACTAAAGCTCAGGGTACCAATCCATCCTATACAGCTTACTATTAATTGTAATGTTATTTCACCGATTGCACTTGAGCCTAACAATCTAGCCCAAAGTTTACGTCCCTTAAGCATCTTTTTCCATTTATCGAGCAGAAATGAATTAAGCTTACCGCCAACAAATAAGCCAACAGTTAAAGCTAATACATGACGCCATAATGGCGAAAAAACAGTTTTATAAGCACTATCATGATATGAGTTTGCTGGCGCTGGCAGATGGATAATAACTTCCATAAATCCTATAAAAAATATGACATTTACCAAACCCCACTTAATCATGCGGATTGTTTTTTCGTAGCCGTAAACCTCGGTTACGATGTCTTGAAGCGAAAACATTAACGGTAACACAAATGTGCCACCAAAAACGGTCATTGACGAATCATAGGGGATAGGGAAAGGGAGAATTCTTGAGCCGGCCACGATTGTCAAACAGCTTAACATCGAGTATGTGGCAAACAATAATACATAAAATCTATACTGGTGCTTGTCTTTTTGTTCAGTATTTTTCGTGATATTAAGATGCTTCATTAAGCTTATTCCATGTGTCTAATCTGATAACTGTTTCTAAATCTTTGCGTGATAAAAAATGGTAAATTTCTTCGTGTCTGATTATTTCAGATGGCAGTTTCTCTAAAGCAATACGTTGTAAATTCTTTTTTATGATTACTTTGTAGCTGTTTGCAGTATGGTCAAACTTAATCGCGTCTAATGCGTACCCTTTCCTGTACTTAAAAGAATCTTTTGTGATTTCAGATAAGCTTTGTATAAATTCTCGTAACGTCATGTTATTCCCTGAGCAAATATAAACCGACCGAATGTTAACAAAATATTAAGGAATGGTCAAGTTTTGATCTTAAACTCTGGCCACGACAAAAAATAGGATAAGATAGGATTAAAGGTTGTAACTCGTTGATAAATATGTAAAATCCTTAAACCAAAAAA